>NZ_PDZN01000041.1:0-18960 GCF_002735765.1 Janthinobacterium sp. BJB304 | reverse complement strand
CCTGCGGCGCTCCTGGCTCACCGTCACCACCTCGATTGTTTGCTTGTTCCTAGTCATATGCACAGTCCTATTCCTATCCGTAAGAATAACGCATAGGCTGTGTCTGGTGAATCAAGGGGCTATTTCATGATCCATTTCGTATGCCGGGCCGTAAGTAAACTCGGTACACAGAACCAGAATTGCTAAGTGACCGCCAAGAAGCGGAGAAGGGTGCGATGAGCGACGAGCTTTTTCCAAAAACAAGGAGCGCCGAGATATTGGGTGAGTTGTCTGCCTGGACGTCCGTAGCAGACGTCATGGTCGCTGCGCGCATACTTGAGGCGCGAACTGTTCCTGGCGACCAGCCTGATAGCCTTTTGCTGATGCCTCTGGATCATGCAGACCCTAAGTTTGAGCAGATATTCGCAATCTTGCTTCGATACCTGATGGATGGATACGTTGTGCCTTCCCAGAAGGTTGCTGTTTGTCGCGCCTTGGATCCGCAGATCACTGAGGAGACTGGACTTGCACTGCAATCGCTGCGTTTTAGGCCCAACGTTCAGGTGGGAAGGGTTTCCAGTATGCCCGACAAGCGAGCGTTCCGCATCCAAGACCAACCCGCCGTGATTGAGCTTATCCGAGCGCCCTTAAACTGTCTCATGGGTCTCTATTTGGACAAGTACGAATACACCAAGCAGTTGTGCGATATAGTTGCCGAAGCTGAAGAAACGACGGGGGGGCGCCCAACGATTTTTCATAGACCTTACGCCGACGCTTGCCTGCCAAGCTTTATCGAGGCAGGGTGTTTCTATGCGCTTGGCTTGGAAGTTGGCACACGATTTGCCTCTCCGGGGCACGCTAACATTGATACCGCTTACCGGGCCGTGAATGTTCAAATGTTCCCTCCAGTAGACCCAGCTTTGATAGGAGTAGCAATGCAAGCCAGCCAGAGGATGCTCGATGAGCTCCGTTGACCAGCTCTTCGCCCACCTGCATAACGTTAATCCGATTGCAGATCGGGTCTCACCTGCTTGTGATATCGGACTAGTCAACAATAGCGCCGGGTCTGCAGGATACCTAGATCCACTTTACGGAAACTGTTGGAGTTGGACTCCGGCCCACGGCGCTGCGGTGTATGGGCTCACGGATGATCTTCCCGTTGGCCCCCTGGATGATCTAGCCAATGGAACATTCTTACGAGTACCGTTCCGCCGGGTACCTGTTATTGAGGTCAGTTCTATTAAGGAAGTACGCGCTATCGCTGGGAGCGTGAAATCGGGTGATCCAAACTTTAGAGGAGTATGGCGCGGGCAGTCCAGCCACTATACGACGGAGAAAAAGGGGCGCACGAAGGAGGAGCTGCTCCGGCTTTATGGAGCTGAGGACGTAGACGAGCCTTCTTTGTTGCCTTCCGCAGCAAGAACGGATCTGTACTTCCCAGACAGCTTCGGCGCATGGTCCGCATTACTGGATCTCTATGTTCACGAGCGAGTGAGAGAACAGGGAACGCAGCGGGAGCTACTGAATTTCGTCAATTCCTATCGCTATCGGATGTGGGGTTTCGCGACAGCACAGCACTACGGCCTTCCAAGCGTGGGCTTGGATGTCACGCATGACATTGATGTGGCCTTGTTTTTTGCACTTCACACATTCAAGACGAATGCAGACGGTATCACTACGGCCACGCGCGCGACCTCCGATGCGGCGCCAATCGTCTATGGCCTCGGTGGCTTTAGTAATCATGAATTGTTCGAAGATGAGAAATTGGCGCCGAGCCGCCTTTTGTGCACCCGGCCAGCCGCGCAATCAGCCATGTTCTTTTCCACAGGCTGGGGGCACGCGCCAAACAACGCCGCACAACGGATTTATGTCGCGTTGAAACTTGTAGGGCACGAGGCTTGGAAGTTCGACTTTCAGCCGTCGCACTATTTTCCCAAGCCACAGGACGACGAGTTCCTTCGATTCCTTCTGAAGCGTAAAAGCGACCTCAAGCTGCCCATTATCCAAGACTTGCTATCGAAGATTTACTACGTCCCTTGAGCAGCAGAAGAGTCTCCAACGACAGTAGCTAAGCTAGATGTAGTGGTCAACCCATCCCGGACACTACGTTAAGTTTTTCTTCGGCGACGGCAGGTGCCAGTCCCTGGTTGAACTGATGTGGCCGTATCCAGTTATACCGGCGCATCAGGTAATGGCTGATGTCCCGTTGTGCTGCCTGTGCCGTTATGTAACCAGTTGACGGTAATCCCCCCATTTTTAGAATGCACTAAAAGTAGAGGTTAAGCGGCCAAGGCAAGCTTCTGTTTTGGCGTGATACCGTCAGGTGCCATGTCGCGCCGGCCGTGGTGGCAACTCCACCGCCAGCGCGCAAAATTCTCGATCTTATCCCGCGCTTCAAGCAGATGATAGGCCTCGCTGTCAAAGCCAGCTGTGTCGCTAAAGCGCGTGGAAGCAGGCGCTTTGCTGTTTCGATCGGATAAGCCATCCTTCGCCGGCGGTTGCGGCTAAGGAAGGTCTGCTTTTGCTTGAGCGGGGTGAGTCTTTGCAGGGCAGGGAGGATACCTGTCATCCGAGGCCTTAGCGACATCGGCGAATGACTGGGAACTGATCGGCCGACCGCGTTGCACGAGCTGATCCGGCAACACGGCCGATCCGCATGGGTGACGCAACAGTCACCGAAGCAGCCTCAGGGTAATAGCCAACAGCCGGCCGCGTCGGCGCCGTAGACCTGATCGACCACCTGCCGCCGTCGCAAGATCGACTAGCAACGCAGCAGCTGGCGCGATGAGGGCTGCACCGGACGGCACCGATCTGGTTCATCAGTTGGTGATGTGGTCTGCCGGGCAAGAGTGTGCGTCAGAAAGCCGCGCTGCACCGTGCCATTCTCGACCAGAGGGGGGGCGAGTTCAGGCAGCAACTCGCCTACAAGATGGAATGAAACGGCGACCTATTGTTGGCCGCGCCACCGTACCACACCAGCCAGACGTGTCCAGCTTAGGGGGCGGCGGGACGGGAACGGTGCGTACGCCACCGCATCAACAATAAGTTGCTCCGGGTCCTACAAAAAGCCGCATTTCAAGCGACTTGCGAGTGTCTAGTGAGTTCGTGGCGATTCACACAATCGATTCGCAGGCTATAGTCCAGCACTCAAGACCAACTCATCAAGGGCACTGAGATCGTCCCATTGCGATTCATCAAAACGAAGAGTTCCCCGGCGTCCTATATCAAACTGGACATTACTCGCATGCGGAGTTCCGACTTGAATCGTAGCTCGTTCTAAACGCCCTGATACAAGTTTGGCCTCGAAATCGCTTATGGCGTCGCGCTCGGATGCGATCTGCACTTTGCATGTACTTTCGTTCGTAAGGGGAACATCGAAGTAGACCGCCTGGACGACTTTCACTCCTTTTGAGCTGAGATTATTTCGCGCCAATTTAATAAATTCACAGATATCTACGTTCAACTCGCCAACAGCGCAGTCCCCATTTAGAGCCCGGTTCAAAGCACTCAAGAAATTTCGCAAAGAACGCGGGGGAGAGTGGATGCACAGCACGTGCCGTGAGCTATTCTTGAGTATCCTGAAGTCAAAACGAGTGTATCGGACATATGTGGTCGCCACATGTTCGCCAAACGGGTTCTGCGAGGTCTCAGTTATGGTTTCTTGTTGAACAAAACGAGCGACAATCTTTCGCCGGGCAACATCTATTAATTCGAAACCGAATAAGGAACTCTCGCTGAAGCTGAGTTCGCTTAGAAGCTGCGCAAGGTTCGCTGTTGTGTAATCAGTGAAAAGTTCGAGCCATTTAAGCCGTATCATTTTTCCCTCGTGCGTTTTCGAGAAGTTGACGTACCGCTGCACGCGCAGCAGACTCGATCAGTTTACCTACCTCGCGATCACCTTCAGTGCCGAACTGCTTTCGACTCTTGCTGTGTTCGCCATTTTCTTGATATTCATAGTAACCGCGGACGAGATAGGAAAAGTTCGTACAAAATCCAGGTTCGCCGAATTGCGCTTCGAACTCGACAATATCGGAGTCGAACGCTCCCTTTTCGCGGCACTGCCAAACTATTTTCGATACATAGAAACCCTGGGTAAAGAACCCGCGAAGTTGAGGCGACTCCAGCACATTACCTCCCTTCATGCTCGCGCTCTTGATGTGAATACCAAGATCTATTTCTTCGTCACCCGAAATGTCTGAACTGTCTTCTTCATTCGCTACGGTCGGGCCCGTGCGCCTCTTGTCCGGGTTAAACAAATATAAATCGGTCACATCGCTCCGTTGGTAGCCTGGAATGCCATCGATCAGTGCGCGGAAAAACTGAATCCTGTCCTTGCTTGATGGAACGCTTTTGAGATCGATGCGTTCAGTCTCGACATCCACCTTAAGGACGTTTGTAAGATAGTCAACCAGCCCATCAGAGACTTCATCGACTTTTTCGTTCTGAGGTCCCCGGAGGACGAGTGTTCCGCCTTCCTGCTCGATAGTTATGACAGCTTCCTTATTCTCGACTTGTCGGAACTCACTTTTGTTAAAGTGCAGTTGTTTATACCTGACGTTAATTTGCACTGTTCCATCGGGATTTACGGTCACAGTCGCGGCGTCGTTCTGATCGATAAGGGTCGCCACCACAGCATGTGCCGCTGCCTCAATGTGCTGCAGATTTGCATCTCCTGTAATGCGCGTCGGGCCCATACGCTCACGGCGTTTGGGCGACTCGAAAATACGTGCGAGTGTTTCGAAATCATCGTAGTCATGAGACAGGCGTGCAAAATGCATTGCAAGCTGCCTACGAGGCGTCCCCGTAGCAATCACCATCCCGTGCCGGAGAAACAATTCCCTAAGATCGGACGCCGTCACAGAGCTTTGATTGATCGCATCGAAGAGCGCTTTGTCACTCGCACTGTAGATTGATCCCGATGCCATTATTGATCCCATCCCAATTTAGTCAGTGAAAACGATTGCTTTTGAATGTCCAGAACTTCAAAACTAATGGCGTCCAGCTTTGATTGAATGTAATCATCGAACCCCCAATCATGTACAAACGCCTTTATTGCTCGCCTATAGTGACTTTTGATAGCAGGGTCAGGATTGTGATGTGCAACTCGAATACGAATTTGCTTTTCCCCATCTAACAGCTGGCAGCTAGAGAGCACGTCGAAAAGATACATGAACTCGGAGTGCGTTTTCCCAGGACGGTTGTAGTAGACGACAGCCCCTTCTCCAAACGTTTGACTGCTTTCTCCGGAGGTCTCGTCGCGCGTAACCACAGCATCATGAGAAACGATGAAATACGGTCCGCTCAACGCTTCAATGGTTGCCGGCCGATGCTGCCGCTCCAGTCTAACTTTGTGAAGTTTTTGGTCTGGATAATAAAAGAAGTAATTTGCCCTGGGAAATGTTCCGTCCATATGCATCGCATTGACATCGTTGAGGATGGTCTGCATGTAGGCGATAGTCCGCGGCTGGATAATATGTATTAGCTGGCCGGGTTCAAGCGGAATTCCTCCGACGTCTGATGATGCGTCCTCCTCACTTGGCGGTTTTCGTTTTGATGGAGCAAAATAGCGCTCGAATCCGTCGTCGAAATCTGCGTCGTGGTTGTAGACGAAGAGTAGTCCTCTAATTTCATCCGACTCCTCCACGTCGTACCTAACCTTCCATACACTACTTGCGCGTGCGCAATCGATTGTCTGGGCTAGCGACCGCAGGGCGGATCGGACATTCGGTCCAGTAATGGAGCTTTTAGCGTAGCTCTTGAGGTCGGTATTAAAGAGTATCCGGCGGTTTAGGTAGGGGTCACGGTAGAAAAAGACTACGTCCGTCGGATGCGTGTGCTTCTGTTTTTTGTTAGCCCGCGCGTGCTTATCCGTTTTCAAGCAGTCGAAGTTTCGATCTTTCAACGGAAATCGCTCCCAGCGGAACCACTTCAGCAATTTATTTGAAACTTGCGTTGCTATTTCAGCTGTAGGTCCAGTTTCACCGCCCATTCAAAAGCCCTCTCACGTCCGCTAAATTGATCCATAGCATAGGGCAATAATTTCCAAATAGCAAAGCAAGTTTAATTATGAGCGAGCGAGCGGCTCGAACGGTGTGACGAAGGCACGATTTTTTGCCATCCCTCTGATCTCGGATTCCCCGATTGGAAAATTAGCTTCCGCACTCACTGTAGATATTGCCTGCAACAACATGCTTGGTTACGCCGACCACGCCTGCCTACTCAATCTTGTAGCGATGCGGAAGCCTTCAAAGAGTGCCGCCAAGTGATTTCGCGTTTCGGTTTGAGTGTTGGGATCGCATTTACTGTCTGCTGGCAGATAGACAAGCTACGCGCTGGGGTGATCTTGCCCGGTATAACCAGACACAGCCTATCGCTTAGTTAGCCCCACTTTCCGGAGCCCGGCGCGCGAGCTCCCTCCTGTACATGCGAGGTGATTTCAAGTTCAACGATAAGCGAGTATATCCTCGTTGAAATGCGTAAAAGCGTCTGGCAACTGGGCGAGCACGACTTCTGCCGTGCTGCGGTCCATCAGGCTGACGTACGATCTTGACGCTATGCGACCATCATTCGAATTTCTATTTGTACTAAATATGCAGACACGAGAAATTAATTCGCCATGAACAGCGAACCAATATGAGTGTATTCGTCAGCCTTGGTCTCAATGGCCGTGACACGATGAAATCTTAGTGAACCCGACACGCAGTAGAGCATGTCTCCAGCCTCAAATGGCTCCTCTGCGTCCTGGTCAAGATCGCCTTCAAAACCACCCGCAGCAGGGGCGGGAGCTTGATAGAACGGCATATCGCGATAATTCTTTTCACTTACGACACTAGCTTCTGGAAACAAGACTACGTTAGTTCCTTTCTCGCCAGTTTGCACGGAAGGAAAGACGAGTCCATTGACTTGGCTGCCGAAGCGAAACCGCAAATACTCGAAAACGACCTGAGTCGACAGGTAGCTCAGCTCATCATTGCGACCTTTGGGTTTGGACATTTTCTTCACCAATGACGCAACGAAGGCCTTAAGATTCTGAGTGTCGCGGCAGCCCTCATCTAGCAAGGTCCTTGCTGGTGCCTCGACTTGGTCTAGCTTCGTCAGATCCAAGAATTTAAGCGTGTTGACAGGCGTCATTGCAATGCTTACCACGTTGTCCCCAGTAATTGCGCGGATCTCGCTTAAGCAAGTCTCACGCTCTAAGGCGCAGTAGATTGCCGAAATTCCGTTTGGTGTCATCCTTTGACTGCTGGCCTTGGTTTTGGGTGTAGCTCCGAGCTCGCTTGCCGGAGATTTCGCAATCTTCTTTACGCCTTGGTAATCGGATGCGGATCGAGCACGGTAGAGCGGTTCCCCTTTGGAAATCACCCTGGTACACTCGGGTTTAAGCATGTCTCCCTCAGCGGCCATGAAAGAAAAGACCGAATCGAGAAAAGCTTTTGCGTCCGGATTGAAGAAACGATGCGAGTGCCTGACGTCAAGTGTGAATTTGTGCCACGCCGCTTCGTACGAATTGCTCTCCAGAAGACCGTTATCCGCGAAAAAATGACGATCCATGCCTCTTGAGTTTACCTTGAACTCCTTCGGGGCATACTCGTAAAGTTCGTCAAAATATGGTTCGTCGCCCAGGCCCGCCCACTCTGAAAGGACAATATCTAAAAATTCAAGCGCGATTTCGTCTGAGCCACCTTCAAAAAGCATCCAATACTCGGATGAGGATAGTTCGTCTTCTGTTGCAGTGTTCTCGGCGATCCGATCAAGGATGTAGTCAAACAAGACTTTAGGCTCTATCGCAGCGTTATCGATGCCGCAGAACTTACAAGGATGCTTCTTTTCATGAGTGGAGATGAGCGCCTTAAGAGGCGCTGGAGTAACGCAATCGATGCAGATCATTTTTTTCCTGTCAAAAGAAATAGGGTGCAGAAACGTGC
Organism: Janthinobacterium sp. BJB304; assembly: GCF_002735765.1. NCBI lineage: Bacteria > Pseudomonadati > Pseudomonadota > Betaproteobacteria > Burkholderiales > Oxalobacteraceae > Janthinobacterium > Janthinobacterium sp. BJB304. The sequence continues at coordinate 11,056 of NZ_PDZN01000041.1, read as the reverse complement.
AAGGCAGCCTCCCAAGTCGCCAATGTGATCGGCGAACGCTATTAAGCTCGGTGATTTTTTTGTACACTTTGTCCATCGACTCCATGATGGAGCCTTCTTTAAACTCTGGACGGCTCAGAACTCTTAGATAGACAGCCGTGCTGCATGCTTCGTATTCAGCTCATTAACACGCCCATCTAGTTACGTTTCAATCCACCGGATGATGGAGAGCGATACGTTGATCGAATCGTTTGGAATCGATCCAAGTATTTTACAGCGGGAAGATTCCGTTTCGAGATCCTGATGTAAGTTTGTAGCTTTAGAACGCCTAGCAAAACCGCTGAGCGTATCTCCAGCAGATGAGTATGCAGGCAAGCGAGAGGAATGCCTGGTGGATATCGGCACGGCGTTCGTAGCGGATGCGTAATCGGCGGAAACGGTGCCGTGGCTTTCCCCCGTCACCTTCGATCGATCCAACTCTTTGCGCAGCACTGCTTTACCCTGAGCATCTACGCCATGAGCCTGAAAAACGTTCTTTGCAAGATCAATGCCTGCGGTAGTCATCTTCATGGTGGACGCTCCTTTCGATTAAGGGAATATCACCCCTATTTTGGCACCTCGATGCCGTTTGAAAGAGGGCGTCCATTCCATTAGAACCCCAAATCTTATGCGACCGGAATTGTGTTTGCAATCGTAGGGACCTGTCCTTTACCAGATGGGTTGCGGATTTGGTTGGACGACGGTTCAGCGCTATTTTCGCAGTCCATTTCGGATAAACGTTCAGATCGAAAACTAATGTAGTCGGCCACTAAAATTGCTCAAAGCACGATATTTTGTTTTTTAACCACATGCTAACTAGATCACGATTGCATGAGCTACATTGCACTCCTATTACTTAACTTTGCCTCCATATATGACCGCCAGCGAAAATTAAGCCTTCTCTTTCTTAAACGGTAGACGCCGGGTAAAGTTGAAGGTGCTTTTTCAATCGCTGCATTATAATCTGACATAAGCAGCAAAGTATCTGATTCCAAATAATTTCTCGCCGCCACACTTTCAACCCGCTTGAATATTTCGTCAATGGTAGCGGCGGAATTTTTATAACCCAAAAATAAAACCAAAGAATCTGAAGAAATCAAAAAAACCATTATTGCCAGAATTGCTCGTGTAATAGATATTAAATTATCAGACTGCATAGATACTATTGCAGCTCCAACCACTATTGCGACGAATCCGACTAAAACCAAAAATATAAAACCAACTACGTTTGCGCTGTATCTTTGTAGATCACGCGTCCAGTAGGACGACTCTTCGATCATTTCCGCTAATCGCTTATAGCTTGGTGATTCTCGGGTAGCAAAGTGGTCTTCCTCGCGTCGAAAATTATCACTCGAGACGGAAACGCTAAATCCGTCACTAATTCTAAGTTTCTGCTGTATTGATGGATCCTTATCTAATCCACTTATCAATAATACTGCACGACGCGCCTGGTCACCCGCAGAGCGGTGGATTTGCTGATTTTGGTTATAATATGTCCAAAGTAAAATTAATATAAAACCTAACGCCGCGGCCGCAAAAAGATACTTGTTATCGTTCGAATATACCGACGCGGCAGCGATCAGTGATATTAAAATCTGCGTTAACATCATCTTTACTTGTAGCTGCTCTGCTGAATTTAACTCCGCACGCTGATGAGTTAGTAGTTGGTTTACACTAAACTCATTTTCAACCTCACGTAAACGGGTCTCTATAAAGATTTTTTTTCCGTGGGTATAAGCGCGAACATCCTTATGATGCGCTATTGCAAGCTTCTTTTTTAAATTAACATAATCTTTTGAGAATTCATGATTGTTAGATAATTCATCTTTAAAAATAAGCATTTCTCGCCCCCATCGGCGGTGTGGCTCACAAATGTGTACATGAAAACCAATTTCTCGATCCCTGTATTTCGTGAGGAAGTATCTCGGAACATTATCACATTTTTCATCTATTATATAACCCAACCCCTCCAAGAGTAGTACAAGCCGCTCAACATTACTCCAGTTGTTAATTGATATTAAAATATCAATTATTGGTTTGCTTGCAATGTTGGCAATAGAGGTGGACCCAACATGGTCAATATATATCTTTTCGTTTTTAAACTTTGACTGGATTATTTCAGCCTCTTTCGCAAACTGAGCCTTCCAGGCTGGATTGTAATCAAATATCTCAACAGTATTCATTCCGTCTTTCATCCGCCTGTATGGCTTCTGTTATTGTTCGTGAATTGCAATGCTATCAGACAACTAGTCACTGCGTAACGGCACGTGGTTTCCAAGGTGCGTCCCACATCGGTGCGAAGCTTCCGGTGGCTGGTTACTTTCCGTCAACCGAGCTCGAAGACGTATCGCTACGCTTGGCGGTCGCCTCCGGGCCGTTCATGTTAGAGGAGGAGTTGGCGCCCATGGAGTTGCTCGCCGCTGAACATGGCTAGGATCTGGATGATAGACAAGAGAACCAACTTCCTCGCTATTTCCGATATAACAGGGACGTGCAGACTACCGCTGGCCGCGTACTAAGTTGCCCTGAAATGCTACGCGACGGAGTAGGTTTTCATAAAATGGCAATGGCATGGAAACAGAATCAACTCAACGCGGTGTGCCTCCAATGATCTCAAAAGGCAAGCTGTCTTCCAGTAGTGGCATAGGGGTGTGTAATCTCGCAAAAAATCATGTTATATTACCAATTTCATAAATGTAAATTTATAGACTGGCTCCCAAGGAAAAATTATGGCATCTGTTCGAAGCAACTGGTCGGTAGCACACGAATCCTTTCATATCTTTGAGTGCATCCCACCGTGGATTGAGTGGCAAACGAAGCAAAGGGCTTCTCCAGACATTCCGGAGGCAATTCGAGCTGGAATTAACTTTTCTATCATTCTTGCATCTGCGTGTTATATCGAAGGTAACTTTGAGCGAATTCTTATTAAAAATATCAACGCGAGTGGTGAACACTCTACTCCTTTATATAAGCGTCTGATAGACGATCTTCGTCTTCGGGTTTCCAAAACCACCGGGAGCGAAGGGTACGATGAAATCTTTGCACTCGTTGTTGGCAAAAAGGCTAACGAGACTCTCCGGGAGCCAGGACTTTGGGAAAATATCAAGACATTGTTTTACTTTCGTAATGTCATTGCTCACGGCCGGGCTGTTGGCTATAAACTATATTTCCCACCTAATGTAGGGGGCTTTTGGGAAGAAGAGTTTTCCGGCGGTTACAAAAAAGTCGAGGATTTCCTATTGAAAAAAGGGTTGCTTGAGTCAAGACATATTGACGAGGAAAATAACTGGCATTATTTTTCTGACGACGTCGCCGACTTCTTTTGGTCTGCGGCGACCTCATTTGTAGAGAAACTCAACAAAACAGTTTTACCGCCGGCGTGAGGGGCAACGTAACCTACTGCCACCGGTAAATCCAACGTTATACTTACCTATTAATGTGCTTGCAAGTACCTTAAGCGGTGGAAGCGTATGGTGCCGAGTCGTAGTCTTAATCGTCGGTAATGGCGTAGTTGCTCAGTCCCTTTCGATCATAAACGCGCTTCACGAATAGGTCAGGGTTCTTTTGCTGCCATTCCGTGAGCGCCTGGATGGGTGTTTTAGCACCGATGGCCCGTTGTGGAATATGGTGGTTGTAGAGCTTTAAATAGTTGAGTAAGGTCGTCTCCAGATCGGCCCGGCTAATCGAATCGGGTCTGCTGCAATAACTCGCTGATACGGCCGTTGAATCGTTCGACCATGCCATTCGTTTGCGGATGCCGGGGCGGTGCCAAGCGGTGTTCGATACCCATGGCGGTGCAGACTTTATCGAAAGCGTGCTGGCCACTGGGCTTCCTGTCCTTTGTTGTGAAGCGGTCGGTAAATTGCGAACCGTTGTCGGTCAGCAGTTTGATGATCCTGATCCGCGAGGCCAGCTAGAGCCGGCGCAGAGGTCGACGCTGCTTTTGTTGGCTCGATCAACGCGTGATGGAGTGTTGGGCAGGAGGCAGACGGCTCGTTTCGATCTCGTCGTTGGATCAGGCAGCGACGAGATCGCAGCCCCGGTGCCTGGCACGACACCAAAGTCCCAACACTCCATGGGTTTTCATCGTTTTAAAACTATGAGTCAAGAGGGTCTAAGCTATTGATGGCGATTCAGTTCAATGATTTGTTGGAGGCTGCGGGGGTAAAGAACTTTCTTTGAGGTGCGAAGTAACTTGTTGGAGTATCGAAAGGAAACGCTCATTATCACCTTATGGTCCGCGTGACGAGCCATAAGGCATTGAAGTGGTCGGTCGATGTGTCTGGCCAGTGAGGAGTATTCCGCGTCCTGGTGGCGCCCGCCAGCCGGCCGGACGCCGGCACCAAGGAAGAATATGTTCAGCGTCAATAACGTAAGACGTCACAAAGTCACGCACGCACCGCTTGCGGCCGGAGCTACTCGGCTAGTCGGTGGGATTGAATCCGCAGATTTCCGTTGCACATGTGGTAAAACCTGGCATGCGGTGGCCACTGATAGAAATGTTTCTGATGGCCAGTTTGCGTTGACCAGTACAAGCATCACCGTAAATTGCCCATCTGCTGGATGCAAATTGCAGTGGCGAGTTGATGGCGATGAATTCAACGCGCTGTAGATGGGAAAATTTCGGTGTTCAGGGTGTCTAGGACACTCCACACGGGTATTCAGGATCGACTATAGAATTACGATGAGAAAGCGGGGATATAACGTGGGCATTCTTAAGCAGATATGGGGAGCTTCGCGTGAAGACGTTATTAGTGTTGTCAGTGCAGACGCGCGCGCGCGTCGCCCTGATGAATCTAAGCGAGTTCACCCGGAAAAAATTCGAGCAGATAAAATTCGGCGCTTAGATGAAAGGGGGCCTGCCTATATGAGCGCTGCTGGCTGGAGGCGTGCACAAGAATTATTACATGCGGCGCAGGAACGACCCGCTAGGAAGAAAAATCTGAAGAAGTCCTGAGCATTTAACTCGTATAGAAAAATACCATATAACGGACTACAAGGAAAACAAATGCCGATCGAGTGGGGTGTCATACAGAGCGCGATATCTGCAAGTGCTGGACTTGTGGGCGTTTGGCTGGGTGGAAGGCTGACTTGGCAACGTGAGGCAAAACGGGAAATGGAGCGAAATCTGAAAGAGGCAAGCTACTTGGCTATTCTGGTAGTTGCTCATTTAGATCGCCTGGCAACTGCTTGTCTTCATGTTGCATATGATGACGGGACGGAGGAGGGGCGACCGGCCGGGAGCGGTGGTTGTCATGCGTCAACGGTTAGTACCCCTAATTTTGATCCGCTCGAGATCGATGTGAACTGGAAGGCTCTCCCGCAGAATTTGATGTATGACATTTTAGGTCTGGCTTACCGCATCGAGCAATTGAACCGCGAGGTCGCGCAAGAGTGGCTGGATGATCCGCCAGAATATACAGAATTCTTTTGGGCGCGCCGGTACGGATATGCCGTACTGGGCCTTACTATCTCAGAGTTAGCGCAGAGGCTCCGTGAATACGCATCGTTGCCATCTCTGTCTCAAGAGCAAGATGGTTCAAACCGCGATTTTCAATTGAGCGAGCAAAGGGACAAGGTAAATGCTGAGCGACAGGCCTATCAAGCGAGAATTTCGGCCAATAGACCCAGAGTTTCAGAGATTTCATGAAGGAAAACGCAAGATGATATCAGCGCCTGAACCGCAATCCCATTTGTTGAGTATCGTCGAAGTATCGCACGCCAATAGAATAAGGTGCCAGGCCGACGGATGCGGTCATTCAGTATTCAAGCGCATACACGTCGTCCTTGATAGTGGCAAGTTCCATGTCCTGGGATCACAATGTTTTGCAAAGCTCTATGGTGGGCTGGGTACAGCGGCAGCGCCTTATTATGGTGGCGGCGATGCAAGACGACTTACAGACGACGAACGAGCCATGTTGCTGGAAAACACCATTCGATTCATTGAACAGCTTGAAAACGAACGCATTGAGAATGAGCGTGTTGCTGTGGCTCTGGAAGCGGAACGACAGCAGACTAAACGTGCTGCTGCCGCTCTCGAAGCGGAACGACAGCAGAATGAACGTGAAATGATTGCTGCTCGACAAGAAAATACAACTCGGATTTATGATGTCGATCCCGCTTTTACGTCAAATAAGTATCGGTATATTTGGAGTTCCAGTTGGTGGAGATCTAGTGGTGCGCTTTTGGAAAATGTGAGAGCAGTTTTGCGTCGGCCGATGCATGTTGACGTAATTTACAGGGCCATCGTAGAAGCAGTGCGCCAGCCGACGATCTCACCAATTGAATTTGCAATTCGGCTTAAAGCTGCTGGGGTTCCTAGTGATGTGACATTGCAGTGTTTGTGCGATCTAAAGTTGGCTGTACGTGGAAAAACGGTATAAATCGTTTTGTTTGATTTATCCTAATAGGGGGGCGATCGTGCGCCAGGACCAGACAATTGAAATCTATCAACGTGCCTTCGATCCGTCGATGGGCGAAGAGCAGGGCGCGCAATGGTGAGCCGATGTGAGCACCGAATATGCTATTCACGCATGCCAATACCGAAAGTTTTACGGCCGAGTTGCTGAAAATGCGTCCTGGCGGCGCTGCCGACAAAGGCATCCGCGCCCGGTCCGACGGGGCGGAGGCATCGAGAGCAGCGGCGTGGTGCTGGCCCGGTGAGGGAAGATATGCGCGAGGATCAGCTGATCGCTACACAATGGAAGACCCGTCCAGCCGCGAGTTCGAAGCCACAGATTGGCTGGTAATCTGAACGACAGGGGAAATCACTGACTACGTCATTGGACGGGGACTAAAGGAAATCGATGGGACAAGCAAAAAAGCGTGGCAGCAGAGAGGAAAGAAGGGCAAAGGCTATTGACCGAGCAGACGTTTTCAAACCGCATTCCGTCGAGTACCGACGTATGCTTGAAGCCGCCGTGAAGGAAGCCGAGCAACTCGGACTGACGCCTTTACCAACCGTGCGCGCTTACCGTAGTGTGCACGACGAAACGGTAGAGGCAGTCCGCGACCTCTGCAACAAGGAATTTTTGTCCCGATTAAAAAGAGTAATCCCTGGATATTGGGGGGCGTCGTGCCAGACCCTTGCAACTCATCTGTTTGCTTGGTTGCGTATTGGCGGCTACGATGTTGACTTAGTCGTAGGCGAAGTAACCATCCAAGGCAACCTCGAATACGAGGCCACCCTCGATAACATTCGTGACGAGTTCCGCGTGCCTCCAACGGAGGGATCTCAGCGCTTGCACATGTGGCTAACCATAGGCGATGACGTCATTGTAGATCCGGGTTTGGCACATCGCCTGATCAAATACTATCGTGTCCCTGAGCACGTTCTGGAGCCAATCCTTGTTCATCGTGCGGATGAGTTTGGAACCCGCCTGGCAGTTCATCACTGGCCAATGCTGGTTGGTGCGGACTTTGCCGCAAAAACGAATAGCGTTAATCCTTTTGATTTACTCGACAGATACAAGTCGGCCTTGCTATGACGTTGTATCGGGAAATACCTGCACCACTCGGCGCAGCTCGGGTCATGAGTGAGGTATCCATGCCGTCGAACTGGGAACGCCACTTGTAGAATGTGGCGTTGCTGATGCCAAGTTTGCGGCACAGGTCGGAGACAGGTGAGCGGGTAATCCCCCCACTTTTAGAGCGCTCTAAAAGTAGAGGTTAAGCGGCCAAGGCAAACTTCTGTTCTGGCGTGATGCCGTCAGGTGCCATGTTGCGTCAGCCGTAATCGCAACTCCACCGCCGGCGCGCAAAGCCCCCGATCTGGCCGAGGGCACGAAGCCGGAGACGGGCTAGTCTATCGTAGCCAACTGTGCCGAGGTAGCGCTCAGAAGCAGGCGCTCTGCTGTTGCCTCGGCCAGCTATGCCATCCTTCGCCGGCAGTTATGGCTAGGGAAGGCCTGCTTTTGCTAGCGCGCGGTAGGAGTGTCTGCAGGGCAGGGGAGATAGACTCAGCCCCGATCTCGCCGTTGGATCAGGCAGCTAGGAGATCGCGCGCCAGGAGTCTGGTAGGACACCCAGGCTCCAAACACGATTCATCGGTTTTTCAACGCTCAAGACCTATGGATCAGGAGAGTCCAAGCGACCGATGGTGTTTTACCCTAATGGCACCGTCCGCTTCCGCCCCGAAGCGGACGCGTGCGTACCTCAGCTGCGAGATTGGCTTCGGCCGCTATCGAACGTTCTCGCGCAGCCAAGTTGCGAGCAAAGGCCACTCGACACGTTTTTCTTTTGGCGTGTAGGGATTGGCCTCCCAACAGACCATTGCCTCCCTATGATCACTGTCTTTGTGAACAAGCGCCCCAAAACTGTCTTTCCATCTGACCTCGAACGAGGCTCCGCAATCGATAATCTTCAAGTCTGGCAGATCTGAACAGTATTGCTCTAATCGCTCTTGCACCTTATGCATGGTAGTCCTCGATATCTGGAGCGCATAAGCGTTCGCTGGGTCCGCTTTTGGCCGGTTTAAGCCTTATATTTTATTGCCAACGGATTTTCCATCCAGACTCGGCAATGAACTGAGACACGCCGCTCAAAGTCTCCACCCATGAATCAAAAGCACGATTTGGATTTGGACCACCACTACCGTCCCACCATTCAACGATGAAATAGCCTCCTGTTTTTTCCGGGTCATACTCAACTCGAACCTGATGAGTTGGATGTTCAGAATTCATGATAGTTCCTGTTGTGTTAATTTTTACCATACCTATCTCTGCTCGACGCGGTTTCACTATCTTTCGTCCGTCTGCTCCTGGCCGAACCCGGCCGTTCGGGGCAACATGGCAGGTTGTCAGGGTGAAAATCTAGCGGCTGTATCGTCAGGCTAGATTCGCCCCATACCGGTCATTGAAGTATTGCTCCTGACTCTGAAACTAGGCTAAATGGGCGCCAGCCGCCTGGTGGATCCCATTCACCATCACCACGAATCTGACCCGCGCTCGCATCGTAAAGGACTACACCGTCGATCCCAAGCGGCGACTGCTCCCAGATCAGACCTCCTGTATGGTCAAAAGCAAGAACTTCAGATGCAGAAGTTACAAGCACTGCGATGCGGCTATTTAGGTTCTCAAGGTCGCGCGAATCGTACAAATGGCCAAAGTAACCGTCCAGCTGATGGCGACGAACTTCGCCAAGGTAAAGATCAACGACGAACACGAACTGCCCAAAGCCGATGTAAACGATGCTCTCAGCGAAACGTGTGCTCTGAAAGCATGAGTACCCTGCGCTGGCAAGAATGTTTACGCGAGTCACCGGCGCACTATGGTGAGCGATCAAGACACTGGCAACGATGTTGGATTCTGAGGTTGGGCCGCGAGCAACAAGGACCCGACCATGTTCACTTTGCTCGCCAAGACTAAGAAATTTAACTTCCATCTGCATTTATTTCCAAGGGATACGTTGAGTGACCGCTTCTGGCCTATTGTGTTGAAAAACGCAGGTACGTTGACATTTAGATAGAAATTCTGCCAGCCTAGACTGGCCAGAACCGCCGCTATTGAATGATCACCGACTGCTTGGAGATCTGAGACCTCCAGAAAATCTTGCCGCTCGACTTGTTCAACACAATAGGCCGGTTGCAGACTTCGGCATGTTCCGCCTCAAAGCGGGCCTTGATTACAGTATTGCCCGAGACTTAAGGAAAGAAAGATACTTGGAGTTTTCGTGTGTAAAAATCTCCGGGCCAGCTCCCATATATGCGCGCATCAACTCATCAGCTGCACGATCTTTCTCATTGCTGTCCAACAGTATTTGCCCGAAACGTAGATGCATGAATGGGTTGCCGAGTGCGCCAGGGCAGGTCATGCCGTACTCAATGGCTTCTCTTGCAGTCGTTGTGTAGCCACCCAAGTAGGCGGAATCTGCGATCGCTGCTAGAACCCAAGTAGCAGCCTCCCAATCGTTCTTTGGGGCAGGAATTAAGCGCCATGCATCGTTGTACGCCGCAATGGCATCTTCGAAATTCCGTGCCTCGGCCAAACTGTCCCCGCGAGCACAATGGGCTTTAATCATCTGATGCATTTGGTCGTCAAGTTCTAGTTCTTGGTTCATCGTTTTTATAGTCAGGTGGCTTCCGGGTGATGAGTGTTTCCTGCGCAATACAAATGTCTGCTGTTGGCCGGTTGCGGTCGTCGGCAGGTTCCGCCTGCGGACTCAATCTATCAACGCAACACTTTAACTTAAATGCATCGTTGTAGAGTGGAAATGATGCGAAAAAGCACTCGAATCGATTGATCCGCGCCCCACAAATCCAGGGATTATTGTTGCAAGAGGTTTAGCCACGGAAGTGTTTATGGAGGAACCCGCCCAAGCTCAAGCGGCTTTTGCTTGAGCGCGGCAGTAGTCTTTGCAGGGCAGGGGAGATAGATAGGCCAGGCCCGATCTTGTCGTTGGAGCAGGCAGCGACGAGATCGCACACCAGCTGCTTGGCAGGGCGCCCGGGCTCCTAACGCAATTCATCGGTTTTTTGTCTTTCATGAGCTATGGATCAGGAGTGTCTATGCTTCATGTGGCGATTCAGTTTGATCTTGCCCCCGTACGCCGAGCCACGAAGTCTCGAAATCATGAAATACATCATCCACAAGAGGAATCCGCATGCGAAAGTCCTGACCTGGTTTTGCGCCTGCAGAGTTACCGGCTGAGGGGAAAATATCAGCACAGCCTTTGCCGATGGGCTACGGGACTTCAGTCGTCCAAAATCTCTTGTGGCGATCTGCCGCCGGTCATATGCAAAGAAGGAGTTCGGTGTAGGGAAGGGGCTGTCGATCTCAAAAATACAATCACTTTAGTAGAGGTGCTCAATTCTTGGCTCAGAAACCAAAAAAAATAGTTGACCCACAAGAATGATCGTTCTACTATATTGAGAACGATCATTCTACATCTTACGTCACATGGACACTTCCCAAGACTCGCCCCTTAACGCCCGCCTGTTGGCAAGCACGGAGAAGCTCATTTACTCCGGGGGCATTCACGCGACAGGCATGGACGCGATAGTCAGAGAGTCGGGTGTGGCTCGGCGCAGTATTTACAAGCT
>NZ_PDZN01000040.1:0-19139 GCF_002735765.1 Janthinobacterium sp. BJB304 | reverse complement strand
TCCAGTGCTTCATGGATCAGCAACACAGATCATACGAGCTTGGAGTGGTAGTTCAGTTGGTTAGAATACCGGCCTGTCACGTCGGGGGTCGCGGGTTCGAGTCCCGTCCGCTCCGCCAATAAAAGAAAAGCCCTTTGGTTCCTGGAACCGAAGGGCTTTTCCCATTCTGGGGTCAGATCCACAACACCGCCAACGTCAACCCCAAAACTGACTTGTCCGGGGGTCTGACCCCGGCTGTTAGAATCAGCGCTACCCTGACTCCGCCCCTGCCCGCATGCGTTTGCCCCGTAGTACTCCCCCCTATATCGCCCTGCGGCTGCGCCTGGCCCAGCACGCCCTGCTGCAATTTGCCGCCAGCCTGACGAGTTCCATGGAAATCTTCTTTTTCCTGGCCGGTCCCGTCGTGCTGGGCTTGCTCAGCGTCATCGCCCTGCCCGGCTTTCTCGCCGTGAGCCAGCCCTGGCCCGCCGCACTGAGTATCATCGTCACGCAGGCCGTCCTCACTTGCCTGCCCGCCTGGCTGCTGCGCAAACGGCTGCTGCCGGCAAGTACCGCCGCCTGGCTGCGCCAGCTCCCCTTGCCGCCGCGCCTGCGCTGGCAAGCCGATATCGCCGTCGCCGGCCTGCTGATGCTGCCGCTGGGCCTTGCGTATGCCGTCTCGGCCGGCATCTGGCTGCTACAGTCGCCGCCGTGGCTGCGCCCCATTGCGGCGCCCGGCATTGCCGCCACCGCCGGTGCCTGGCTGCTGGCCTGGCTGCTGACGACGCTCATCGTGGCGCAACGCCTGCGCGCGCCGCGCCCCGCCCAAAGGGCGCGGGCGCCCACGATGAGCGCCTATGTACCGCAGCCCCCCCGCTGGTCTACCCTGTTCCTGTGGCGCCAGCTGTTCTGGCTGCCGTTCTGGCGCAATGAGAATGTGATCGGCCTGCAGCAAAGCGTCTTGCTGGCCACGGCGGGCGCCAGCATGCTAGCCTGGCTGCTGCGCGCGCCCCTGCTGCCCGCGCCGCTGCTCGGTTTGCTGGCCAGCGCCAGCCTGGTCATTGTGACGGACCGGGGCGACAAGGCCGTGCGCGAACAGATCGCCGTGCTGCGCCCAGCGCTGAACGCCTGGCCGCTGGCCAGCGCGCCCTTGCTGCGCCTGGCCTGCGCGGCCAGCCTGCTGCCAGCGTTTGCCGTGCTGCTGTCCGCCGGCGTCTTGCTGTACGCCACCGATCCTGCCGCCTTGCAACAGCGCGTCACCAGCGTGTATGCCCTCACCGCCAGTGTCGCCCTGCTGGCCATCGTCGGCCTGCCACGCCTGACGGCGCGCGGCAGGGTCGCCCTCGTCGTCCTGTCCATCCTTGCCTTGAGCGCCATCGGAAGCGAATTATGGAATTGAACCTGCCTTCTCCCGTGCTGTATATCGAGCACCTCGATTTTCACTTCCCTACGCACAGCGTGTTCCAAGGGTTCAACCAGCAATTCGGCCCCGGCGTGACCTGGCTGCGCGGCGCGAACGGGGCCGGCAAGACGACCCTGCTGAAGCTGGCGGGCGGCGCCCTGCTGCCCGCGCGCGGCGCCATCCGCCTGAACGATATCGACAGCGGCTTCATGCCGCTGGCCTACCGCGCCCAGGCCTTCTATTGCGGCGGCGATGCCCCCGCCCTGCCCTGGCTGCAAGTGCACGAGTTTCTCGACCTGTACCTGGCCCTGTACCCGGGCAGCGACCAGGCCCTGCTGAACGACGAACTGAGCGCATTTTCCCTGCTGCAGACCTTACAGCAAAGCATCACCGCCCTGTCCCTGGGCCAGCATAAAAAACTGCAGCTGGCCCTGGCCCTGGCCTTGCCCGTGCGCCTGCTGCTGATCGACGAGCCGTTCAACGGCCTCGACGCGGCCGCCATGGCGTACTTGCGCCAGCGACTGGCCGACCCGGCCCGCCTGGCGCGCCAGTGCATCGTGCTGACCAGCCATCTGGCGCCGGACGTGCCGCTGGCGGCGACGGTGGAAATATAGACAGGAAATACAGCTTTTCAGATCGACAAGAACCGCTTAGGATGCCGTGTTGCAAAAACCGGCGATCCCGGTGCAGCCACGACAACAACACGGCACGGTTATTCACCGCGCCCGGCTTATTCTTGGAGAAATCATGTTGAACATCCACCGCAGCGCCCTGGCCATCCTGTGCGCCGCTATCACCACCTGCACCTCTTCGGCCCTCGCCGCCGGCCCCACGGGCACGGCCGCCGACTATGGCAGCAGCGCCCCGCACGCCGCCGCCCAGCGCAGCATCGAACTGCAGCCCGACACGCGCCACATCAACGTCACGCACGGCGAAACCGTCACCATCGCGCGCGCCGGCCAGCGTTTTACGTGGCACGTGCAAACTTTTAACCATCAAACGACATTCGCCCTGAGCGACATCGCGCCGAAGGACATGGCCGTCGATGGCGTGCAGGTGTATGTCGCCGCCAACCCGCTGTACACAGGCAGCTAAGTTTCCTCTACGCATAAAAAAACCGGAAGGGCCTCGCGGCCTTTCCGGTTTTTTTTCAGCGTGAAGAGTTACGCCGTCAGCGCTTCTTTCGCGGCGGACTCGTCGACCACTTCCTCGTCATCCGAGCGGATCAGGTGGTCAAAGGCGGACAGGGCTGCCTTGGCGCCTTCGCCGGTGGCGATGATGATCTGCTTGTACGGCACCGTGGTGACGTCGCCGGCCGCGAACACGCCGGGGATCGAGGTCTGGCCGCGGGCATCGACTTCGATTTCGCCGTGGCGCGACAGGGCGACCGTGCCTTTGAGCCACTCCGTGTTCGGCACCAGGCCGATCTGCACGAAGACGCCTTCCAGCTCGACCTTGTTCGACGCACCGCTGATGCGGTCCGTGTAGCTGAGGCCATTGACGATCTTGCCGTCGCCGTGGATTTCGGTGGTTTGCGCCGAGGTGATCACGGTCACGTTGGGCAGGCTGTGCAGCTTTCGCTGGAGCACCGCATCGGCGCGCAGTTCCGCGCCGAACTCGATCAGGGTCACGTGTTTCACGAGGCCGGCCAGGTCGATCGCCGCTTCCACGCCCGAGTTGCCGCCGCCGATCACGGCCACGCGCTTGCCCTTGAACAAGGGACCATCGCAGTGCGGGCAGTAGGCGACACCGTGGTTGCGGTATTCCTTCTCGCCCGGCACATTGATTTCGCGCCAGCGGGCGCCGGTGGCCAGGATGACGGTCTTGGCTTTGAGCACGGCGCCATTCGCCGTTTCAATCTCGATCAGCTTGCCTGGAGTCAATTTCGCGGCGCGCTGCGTGTTCATGATATCGACGTCGTATTCCTTGACGTGCTGTTCCAGCGCCACGGCGAACTTCGGACCATCGGTTTCCTTGACGGAAATAAAATTCTCGATCGCCAGGGTATCGAGCACCTGGCCGCCGAAACGCTCGGCCAGCACGCCCGTGTTGATGCCCTTGCGGGCCGCGTAGATCGCCGCTGCCGCGCCGGCTGGGCCGCCGCCAACGATCAGCACGTCAAACACGTCTTTCTTGCTCAACGCTGCCGCCTGGCGGGCGCCGGCATTGGTGTCGAGCTTGGCGAGGATTTCCTCGACATTCGTGCGTCCCTGGCCGAAATGCTGGCCATTGAGGAACATCATCGGCACGGCCATGATCTGGCGTTCTTCCACTTCTTGCGGGAACACGCCGCCATCGATGGTGGTGACCTTGATGCGCGGGTTGATCACGGCCATGGCATTCAAGGCCTGCACCACTTCCGGGCAGTTATGGCAGGAGAGCGAAATAAACGTTTCAAACTCGTAATCGCCGTCGAGGTTGCGGATCTGCTCGATCACGGCATCGTCGAACTTGATGGTGTGGCCGCCCACTTGCAGCAGCGCCAGCACCAGCGAGGTAAATTCGTGGCCCAGCGGCACACCGGCGAAACGCACGCCGATGTCGGAGCCGGTACGGTTGATGCTGAACGACGGGGTCCGTACGCCAGCGTCAAGGCGCTCGACCAGCGTGATCTTGTCGCTCAACAGGACTATCTCCTGGAGCAATTCCTTCATCTCGCGGGCTTTTGCGCTGTCATCGAGAGAAGCGACCAGCTCAAGCGGATACACCACTTTTTCCAGGTAGGATTTCAGTTGGGTTTTGAGGGTTGCATCTAACATGATTTTTTCTTCCTTTACAAATATTTAGGCGAATGCCGGGCCGGACGCCCGGTCCGGCATCGCGGTAACTACTTGTTTGCTACGTCGTGCATCGAGACTTAGATCTTGCCGACCAGGTCCAGCGATGGGGTCAGCGTTGCGGCGCCTTCCGTCCATTTTGCCGGGCACACTTCGCCTGGGTGGTTCGCCACGTACTGGGCGGCTTTGACTTTGCGCAACAGTTCCGATGCGTCACGGCCGATGCCGTTGTCATGCACTTCCAGCACTTTGATGAAGCCGTCCGGATTGATGACGAAGGTGCCGCGCAGTGCCAGGCCTTCTTCTTCGATCATGACTTCGAAGTTGCGCGACAGGGCGCCGGTCGGGTCGCCGATCAGTGCGTATTGCACTTTCTTGATCGCGTCCGAGGTGTCGTGCCAGGCTTTGTGCGCGAAGTGGGTATCGGTCGAGATGCCGTAGACATCGACGCCCAGCTTCTGGAACTCGGCGTGGTGATCGGCCAGATCTTCCAGTTCGGTTGGGCAAACGAAGGTGAAGTCGGCTGGGTAGAAGACGAATACCGACCACTTGCCTTTCAGCGACGCTTCCGTCAGGTCGACGAATTTGCCATTGTGGTATGCGGTTGCCTTGAATGGTTTAACTTGGGTATTGATCAGCGACATGTCATTTCCTCTCGTGTGGTGAATCAGTAAGACTCTAGTGTAAGGGGTTTTAACCCATATTCAAAATTGATTGTCACAATAGTTTCAATTGGTTTTAGCTATCATGACGCCATGGGAACTCCATGCTAGGCAGTTCCCACGGGATTGGATAGCGGTGACAGTGGATACCCCTGCCGCCGCCAGGTGTTTCATTCCTAGTTCTTTAACTCTTCTGGTACCTTGCCGCCGTTTTCCGCCAGCTTGATCATCACCTGACGGTGCAGCCAGATATTCATGCTGGCCGAATCGTTGGTGTCGCCCGTGAAGTGCAGCTCTTGCGCCAGTTCCTTGCGCGCGGCCAGGCTGCTGTCGAGTTGAAGCAGTTTCATCAGGTCGACGATGGACGTGCGCCAATTGAGTTTTTCCGCGTTCTTGCTGGCCAGGTCGACCAGCACCACTTCCACGTCGACGACCGGCACGGCGGCGGCCGGTGCAGGCGCTGCCGCCGGTGCGGCTGCCGCTGGCGCGTCGGTAGCGGCGGCTGGCGTGGCTGCCGGGGCAGCGTCGGATGAATGGTGGAAGATTTTGTTATAGATATTGCTGAAAATGCCCATGAGGTCACCTCGAGTTGAGTGAATGGAAGAAGGTTTGCCTGCGCACCAGGTCCAGGACCCGTGACAGCAATGCCGGGCGCAGGCGCCAGCCCGTCGAGTATAAGCCCGTTCAGGCCGGGAGCCCCGTCCCGCAGGCTTGCGTAACATCTGGTAGCGCGGCGCGCCTGTTTCAAGGGTGCAAGGGCCGCCGGGCGTGCAGCAGCGCGTCGAACGCGTCGATGGCCAGCGGCGGCGCAAACAGCTTGCCTTGCGCAAAATCGCAGCCGATCTCCAGCAGCAGCGCGCGCTGCTCTTCGGTCTCCACCCCTTCGGCGATGACTTGCAAACCCAGCTTGTGGGCCATGGTGACGATGGCTTCGCACAGCACCAGTTCGCTGGCCCCGGGCGCCAGCTTGCGCACCAGCACGCCGTCGAGCTTCAGGTAATCGATGCCGCACTGCTGCAATTGCGTCAGCGAGGCATGGCCGCTGCCGAAGTCGTCGAGGGCGATCTGCAAGCCCGCCTCGCGCAAGTGCTGCAGGCGTGGCGCCATGCTATTGCCGCTAGGTAAAAGCATATCTTCGCGCATGTCGAGCACGATGGCCGAAGGCGGCACATCGAGCGCCAGCAGCTGGCGCAGCCAGGTGCCGGGCGCCTCGACTTCGCGCTGCAATTCCAGCGACGACTGGTTCAGGCACAGCTGCAGCCCCGGCAAGCCGATGGCCTGGCCCTGGGCACGCCAGCGCCGCAGCTGCGCGGCCGCCGTGCGCAGCACCCAGTCGCCGATCTCCACGATCAGGCCGCTGCTCTCGGCCAGCGCCAGGAAATCGGGCGGGCACACGATGCCCCGCTGCGGATGCTGCCAGCGCAGCAAGGCTTCCACTTTGGCAAGTTTGCCGCTATGCAGCTCGACGATGGGCTGGTAATACAGCTGCATCTGCTGTTCGTGCAGGGCCGCGCGCAAGTCCGCCCCCATGCGCATGCGGTTGACGGCCGCCACCTGCATGGCCGGCGTGAAATAACTGTAGCGGTTGCGCCCCGCGCCTTTCGAGACATACATGGCCTGATCCGCCTGCTTGAGCAATTCCTCGATCGTGCCCGCGTCGTCCGGATACAGGGTGATGCCGATCGAGGCCGAGACGAAGGCCTGCTCCTGTCCCAGCAGGAACGGCGCCAGCAAGCCGTCGAGGATTTGCCGCGCGATGCGGTCGACTTGCTGCAAATCATCGATATCGGACAGGATCACCGTGAATTCATCGCCGCCCAGGCGCGCCACCGTGTCCGTCTCGCGCACGCCCACGCGGATGCGCCGCGCCGCTTCGATCAGCAAGATATCGCCCTGGTGGTGGCCGAGGGTGTCGTTGACTTCCTTGAAATGGTCGAGGTCGATGAACAGGATGGCCACGCGGCTTGCGTCGCGCCGCCCCTGGGCCAGCGCCAGGCGCAGGCGCTCGTGGAACATGCGGCGGTTCGGCAATTGCGTCAGGGTATCGAAATTGGCTTGCTGCCAGATCAGCGCTTCCGTTTGCCGCTTGTCCGTCACGTCTTCCAGCATGCACAGGTGGTGCGGGCCGCCATGGCGCGCCGTTGCGATGGCCGTCACCGAGGCGTCGACCCACACCACGCCGCCATCGGGACGCACGATGCGCTTGGCGTGGCGAAAACCCTGCATGCGCCGCGCCAGCAGCTGCGCCACGTGCGCCTGCTCGCCCGCCACGTCGTCGGGATGGCTGATTTCCATCCAGCTCGTCTGCTTCATGTGCTCCAGCGTGCGCCCGGCGATGGCCAGATAGCGCGGATTGATATCCAGAAACTGTCCGCTCACGGTATCGATCAGGGCGATGCCCATGGGCGCCTGCTCGAACATGGTGCGAAAGCGCAATTCCCCTTGCCGGATGGTGTCCTCGGTGCGGCGGCGCTCACGCGCCAGATTGCTGAAATGAAAGGCGGCCGATACGGCCAACAGGCTGCCCGCCACGCCCAGCGACAGGTACAGCCAGCCGAGGTCCGCGCCTGGCACGGGGCGATACAAAAAACCCTGGTAGGCGCGGCTGTCCGTGGCATTGCGCGGCAGCACGCCCATGGCGGCATACGTATCGGCGATATGCTGCCAGCGCTGGGGATTCATGTAGCCCGGCTCCACCAGCGTAGGCTGCAGCAGCAGCTCCATCTGCTGCGCCTCGTACAGCAGGTGCGCGCGGTCATGGCGCTGGCTGTATTTGAGATGGATCAATTGCGCCATTTCCTCGCGGTGCGCCATCGCGTATTGCCAGCCGCGCAAACTGGCCGCGCGGAACGCTTTTACGCGCTCGGGATGGCGGCGCAGTTCGCGCTCGCTGGTAAACAGGTTGTCGCCGTAGAAATCGATGCCGGCCGTGCGCGGTGTAAACTGGTAATAGGGAAATCCCGCCCGGTCCAGATAGTCCGGTTCGTTGGTGGAATACGCGGCAATCGCATCGACTTTGCCCTCGATCAAATCCTCGACCCGGTAGCTGGGCGGCAAGTGGCGCATCTGCTGCGGCGCGACGCCCATTTTCCGCAGGAATAGCGACACTTCATCGGATGCAGACGCCACGTCGGTGGGCGCGCCTATCATCACGGGCGCCCCCGCCAGCTTGCGCACGTCGGGCGCGCCGCCTTGCTGGCGCATCAACAGCACGCTGGGCGAATGCTGGAACACGACGGCCAGCACCACCACGGGTTTACCTGCCAGGCGGCTGAGCAACAAGGTGCTGTTGCCCACGCCATATTCGGCCTGGCCCGCCAGCACGGCCGCCTCGGCGCGCGGCGCGCCGCTGCCTTCGAGCAGCGTCACGTCGAGGCCCGCCTCGCGGTAATAGCCTTGCTCGATGGCCGCGTAATAGCCGGCGAACTGGAACTGGTGCGTGAAATTGAGCTGCAGGGAGACGGGCTCCAGAGCCCGGGCTTGTGTGGCCAGGCACAGCAGCAGGAAGAAATGGCCGCGCCAGCCGCACGCCAGCCTGCCGGCGAGCGGCAAGACAAAGCGGAAAGCATCGAGGGCTTTCATCGGCATGGCGGAACACCACAGGAAGCTGCCGAGCTGGCAGGGGTAAAGCTATTGTAGCCGCCCCTTTTGCCATTGGATAATTATTTCAGTGAGAACAATAGCGTTGATGTTTTTGGCAAACAATTGCGCGTTTGTTTGCGCTAGAACACGACGCCGGCGACCAAAATGATGTTGGCATACGGACTGCACTCGCCCGTGCGCACGATGGCGCGCGCGCCCTTGCTCAATTGCTTGAACTCCTCGTGCGTCACCTGGCGCGCATCGGGCAAGGCCAAGGCCGCCACCTGCGCCGCCATGGCCGGATTATGCTGCGGCAGTTCGCTGGCGAGCAAATGGTATTCCACCTGCATTTCGCTCAATACCGTGTTGACGGTATCGATGAAGCCGGGAATGCCGCGCGTCAGGGCCAGGTCAATCAGGGGCACGCCCGGCTGCGACGGCAAGCCCGCGTCGCCGATGACGAGCATGTCGCCATGGCCGAGCGACGCGATCATTTGCGACAGCGCAATATTGAGCAACGGTGATTTTTTCATGGGCGTGGTGTCGTTAGAACAGCTCGTGCAAGTGGGGGATCGAGGTTTGCGCGCCGGGCTTGGTGACGCTCCAGGCGGCCGCGCGCTGGCCTTGCTGGATGGCTTCCGCCTCGTCCATGCCGGACGCCAGGCCCGCCACAAAACCGCCGATAAACGTGTCGCCGGCGGCCGTTGTGTCGACCGCTTGCACCACTTCGGCCGGAAAGGTGAAATCGCCGCCATACAGGGCCGCATGCACGCCCTTGGAACCCAAGGTGATGATGACGTTGTCGCTGCCCAGCTTTTGCAGCGCGGCCGCCAGCGCCTTGGCATCGGCACCTTCCGGGCTGACGCCGGCCAGCATGGCCGCTTCGATTTCATTCGGAATCAGGTAGTCAACCAGTTCCAGCACGCCTTGCGGCAAGCTGGCCGCCGGGGCCGGGGCCGGGTTCAGCACCACGGTCTTGCCCAAGGAGCGGGCCAGTTTAATCGCGTGCACGACGGTGTCCATCGGCGTTTCCAGCTGCAGCACGACGATGTCGGCCTGCTCGATCAGCTCTTTGGCCGCGTCGATATGCGCGGGGCTGAGCAGATCGTTGGCGCCGCCGGCGATCACGATGCTGTTCTGGCCGTTGTCGTCGACGAGGATCGAGGCGATGCCGGACGCCACGCCGGGCAAGGTCGTGACGTGGCTGTCGATGATGCCGTCGCCCACGAGGGCCGCGCGCAACGTCGCGCCGAAGGCGTCGTCGCCCACGCAGCCGACCATGGCCACTTGCTGGGCGCCCGCCACCTTGCCGCTCAGGCGCGCGCAGGCCACGGCCTGGTTGGCGCCCTTGCCGCCAGGAATAGTTCTAAACGCGCCGCCCGTCAGGGTTTCGCCGGGGAGGGGCATGCGCGGCACGCGCAAGACCAGGTCCATATTGATGCTGCCGATAACCACGATCATGATGTCATTCCCATCAGTTCAGTTGCAGGTGAAGAAGTAGGTGCGGAAGAAGGTAGCGTGGCGGCCACGCTGGAGCCGCGCACGTGCA
Organism: Janthinobacterium sp. BJB304; assembly: GCF_002735765.1. NCBI lineage: Bacteria > Pseudomonadati > Pseudomonadota > Betaproteobacteria > Burkholderiales > Oxalobacteraceae > Janthinobacterium > Janthinobacterium sp. BJB304. The sequence continues at coordinate 9,188 of NZ_PDZN01000040.1, read as the reverse complement.
GCTCGGGGGCGATGCTGCGCTGCTGGCGCGGCAAGGCGGGGTCGGCGATGCGCGCCAGCAGACAGGCGGCCGTGATGTGGCCCAGCTCGCGCGTATTTTGCGCCACGCTGCTCAAGGCCGGATGCACGAAGCTGGCCAGGTCGATATCGTCGAAGCCGACGACGGCCAGTTCGGCCGGCACGGCAATGCCCCGCTCGGCGGCGGCGCGCAGGGCGCCAAAGGCCATCAAGTCATTGCAGCAGAACAGGGCGTCGGGGCGCTGGCCTGGCGGCAGCGCCAGCAAGTCCAGCGCGGCCGCATAGCCGCCCGCGCTCGTGAAATCGCTGTGGCGGCACAGGGCGTCGGCCAGGACCACGCCCGCGTCCGCCATGGCGCTGCGCGCGCCATCGATGCGCTCATTGGAAATGCTCACTTCGCGGGGACCGGCGATGCAGGCAAGGCGCCGCCGCCCCAGCTCCAGCAAATGGCGCGCGGCCAGGGATCCCCCGGCGCGGTTGTCGACGGCCACCGCATCGATGGCCAGGTCGCTGGGCGCGCGGTCGAGCAGCACGGCCGGCACCTTCATCTTGCGCAGCAATTCGCCATCGCTGTCGGCCAGCGCGGACAAAATCAGGCCGTCGCAGCGCTTGGTCAGCAGCACGTTCAGGTAGTCGCGCTGCTTGGCGGGGTCGTCATCGGAATTGCACAAGATGACGCTGTAGCCGGCCGCATAGCAGCTGTCCTCGATGCCGCGCGCCACTTCCGAGAAATACGGGTTCGTATTGTTCGGAATGATCAGGCCGATGGTGCCCGTGCTGCGGCTGCGCAAGGAGCGCGCCAGCGCGCTGGGCACGTAATGCAGTGCCTCCGCCGCCGCCAGCACAGCGCGGCGCGCCTCGTCGCTGACGGGGCGGGTATTGTTGAGGACGTGCGAGACGGTGGTAAACGACACCCCCGCCGCCTGCGCCACTTGCTTGATGGTTGCCATGGGCCAGTATTATGAACGCTCGCCGCGACGGCGGTAAGTGTCGAGCACCACGGCGGCGACGATCACCAGGCCCGTGACGATGCGTTTCACGGGTTCCGACACGCCCACCTGCGCCAGGCCCGCTTCCAGCACGGAAATGATCAACACGCCGATAAACGTGCTGATGACGGAACCGCGTCCGCCCATCAGGCTCGTGCCGCCGATCACGACGGCGGCGATCACTTGCAATTCCATGCCCACGCCGCCGTTCGGGTCGGCCGCTTCCAGGCGCGACACCTGGAACAGCGCGCCCACGCCGGCGAGGAAACCCATCAAGGCAAACACCAGCACTTTCGACGGTTTTGTATTGATGCCGGACAAACGCACGGCTTCTTCATTCGTGCCGATGCCGATCCAGTGGCGTCCCAGCACCGTGCGCGTGAGCACCAGGTGGCCGATGACGACGATGGCGATCGAGGCGATGAAGGCGGGCGACAGGCCAAACGCAATCGGCGAGCTGATGCCGTCCACGGCGCTGCCGATGTATTCCGTGCGCGAATTGGTCACCTGATAGGCCATGCCGCGCGCCATTTCCAGCACGCCCAAGGACACAATGAACGAGGGGATGCGCCAGCCGACGGAAATGAGGCCCGTCGTCGCGCCGCACAGGGCGGCGACGAACATGCCCAGCAAAGCCGCGCTCCACACGGGCCAGCCCCAGTGCACGACGGCCAGCGACAGCACGGACGCGGCCAGCGCCATCACGGAACCGACGGACAAATCGATGCCGCCGATGATCAGCACAAAGGTCATGCCGACGGCCATCACGACCAGGGTCGGGATGTTATTCGACAGGGTACTCAAGGTGGCCAAAGTAAAAAAGTTTTCGCTGGCAAACGAGAACAGCACGCACATGGCGAGCAAAGCGCCGATCAGGCCCGCATAGTTTTTCAGGTCGGCCAGGCTGCGCTGCAGATACGAAGGAGAGGAGTGGGTGGTCATGGGAATCTTTCCGGCGGATCAGGCCGCAGCTGGAGTGGAATTGGGGGTCAAATAGCCGGAGAAGGCAGCCGACAGCAGCGCGTCCTGGCTCCAGGCACCGCGCTCGAAGGTGTCGACGATGCTGCCGGCGCTCATGACGGCGATGCGGTCGCAGATCAGCATCAGTTCACGCAAGTCGCTCGAGACGATGACGAGGCCCTTGCCCTGGCGCGCCTGTTCGGCCAGCACCTGATAAATATCAAACTTGGCGCCGATATCGATGCCGCGCGTGGGCTCGTCGAACAGCATCACGGGGCAATCGCGGTACAGCCAGCGGGCGATCACGACCTTTTGCTGGTTGCCGCCAGACAACTCCGCCACCGTTTGCGCGCTGTTGCGCGAACGGATGCCCAGGCGCTGAATATAGTCGTCGGCCACCGATGCTTCGGCCGCATCGTTGAGCCAGCCAGCGCCACTGACCGTGTCGAGCGCGGCGAGGGTCGTGTTGACGGCGATCGACTGGCGCAGCAACAAACCTTGTCCCTTGCGGTCTTCCGTGATCATGGCGATGCCCGCCTGCACGGCTGCCTGCGGCGAGTGCAAGGCAGCAGGGACTTCGCTGTCGCCGAGGAACACGTCACCGGCATCGGCGCGGTCGGCGCCGAAGATCAAACGCAGCAATTCCGTGCGGCCCGAGCCGATGAGGCCGGCGATGCCGAGAATTTCGCCGGCGCGCAAGTCGAACGAGGTCGGGTTGACCACCTTGCCGCGCGCCAGGCCCCGCACGCGCAGCAGCGGCGCACCGATGGTGCGGCCGCTCAGGTCGACGGCATCGTCGGCCGAGCGGCCCACCATCAGGCTGACCAGGTCGGCCGCGGAGTGGCCTGCGATGTCGTCATCGCACACGAGCTGGCCATCGCGCAGCACGGCGATGCGGTCGGCCACGCGCTTGAGTTCTTCCAGGCGGTGGGAAATGTAGATGATGCACACGCCTTCGGCCTTCAGGCGTTCGATTTGCAGGAACAGCAATTCCACTTCGCGGTGCGTCAGCATGGCCGTCGGCTCATCTAACACCAGCAAACGGCAGGCGCCAATTAAATTGCGCGCGATTTCGATCATCTGCTGGTGGCCGATGCCCAGCTCGCCCACGAGGGTCCACGGGTCGAGGCCGCCCAGGCCCACTTTCTCCATCTGTTCGCGCGCGTCGCGTTCGAGACGGGCGCGGTCGATGAAGCCGAAACGCTGCGGCAGGTTTTTCAGGTACAGGTTTTCCGCGATCGACAGCGTGGGAATCAAATTCAATTCCTGCATCACCATGCGGATGCCCAGCGCCTCGGCGGCGCCGCGCGAGGCGGGCTGGTAGGGCTTGCCGTCGAGCAGCATCGTGCCCGTGGTGGCTTGCTCCAGGCCGCAGATGATCTTCGACAGGGTGCTTTTACCGGCACCGTTCTCTCCCGTCAGCGCCAGCACCTGGCCGGGGGCGAAACGCAGGCCCACGCCGCCCAGCACGGGGCCGACATAGGACTTGCCGATGTTATCCAGGGTCAATAGAGGGATGGCGGCTGATGGCGCCGGGGGGATGTCGGTGGGCATGATAAAACTCCGCGGAAAAAGGCGGCGGGGCCGGCGCCGCAGCCTCAGGCAGAGACGCGGACGCTGGCCCCGGCGGGATCAGACGATCAGGACTTGGCGCCCTTGGCGACCAGTTCGACCTTGGTTTCGATGACGCCACCGAGATCGGCCTGTTTCTTCTTCTGCGCCAGCGCTTTGAGCACGGTGTCGATGCCGAACACGGCTTGCTGCGAACCGAACTGGTCGGCGGTAGCCAGCACGCGGCCGTCGGCCAGCATCGGCTTGATGGCGTTGATGTTGTCGTAGCCGACGACGAGGACCTTGCCCGTCTTGCCGGCCGCCTTGATGGCGGACACGGCGCCGATGGCCATGTTGTCGTTACCGCACAGCAAAGCCTTGATATTCGGATTGGCGTTCAGCATGGCGGCGGCCACCGTATTGGCGGGGGCGATTTCCCACTGGCCCGACTGCACGCTGACGACCTTGGCACCGGCCGCGTTCATGGCGTCCTGGAAGCCCAGGGTGCGCTGCTGCGCGTTATAGGTGGTGGACACGCCCTCGATGATGCCGACGGGGTCGCCCTTCTTGATCTGCTTGGCCAGGAAGTCGCCGACGACCTTGGCGCCCTTGCGGTTGTCCGGGCCGACGAACGGCACGGTGATGCCCTTCTCTTTCAGCGCGCCCTCGTCGAGCTTGTTGTCGATATTGACGACGATGATGCCCGCGTCGATGGCTTTTTTCAGCACCGGCACCAGCGCTTTCGAGTCGGCCGGGGCGATCACCAGCGCGTTGACGCGCGAGACGATCATTTGCTCGACCAGCTTGATCTGGCTCGACGTATCCGTTTCATCCTTGATGCCGTTCGACAGCAGGTCGTACTTGGCGGCATTGGCCTTCTGATGCGCCTTGGCGCCATTTTCCATGGTCAGGAAAAATTCATTGGCGAGCGACTTCATCACCAGCGCCACCTTCGGTTTGGCAGGCGTCTGCGCCATGGCCGGCACGGCGGGCAAGGCACACACGAGGACAGCGGCGGCAATCATTTTCAGGCGAATACGGGATGTCATGAGCGTCTCCAGAGTGGTTGGTCAAGCACGTGTACTGCATGCTTTTTAGGAAATTCGTTGCGCGCAAACGTTTGCGCGAAGCGAATAGTGCCTCAATGCCCCATATCAGTGCAAGCAAAACAGTATGTGCGGTGCAGCAAAAAGGGGACGCTCAGAGGGAAACGGGCAGGCCGATGCGACCGGCCTGCCGAGGGGAAATGCGCGGAAGTCAGGCGTTTGTTGCGGGTCGGGCGCTGGCCCACTGCACCGCCAGCACACTGGCCAGTACCAGCAGCAAGCCCAGCATCGACCAGCCCGTCATGGCCTGGCCCAGCAAGGCCCAGCCCAGCACGACGGCCATCAGGGGACTGAGCAGTCCCAGCGAGGAGACGGCCACGGGCGACAGCCTGGCGATGCCGCGGAACCACAAGGCATACGCCAGCAGCGCGCCGGCCAGGCACAGGTAGGCGTAAGCCAATACTTGCTGCAAGGACAGCGCCGGCAACGGTGCGTCGGCCAGCCAGGCGACAGGCGCCAGCATCAGGCCGCCGAGCAGCAATTGCCAGCCCGTCAGCGCCAGCACGGGCAAGTCTGGCTTCCAGCGCCGCGTCAGATAGGTGCCGGCCGCCATGCAGGCCGTGCCGCCCAGCGCGGCGGCGATGCCGATCGGTTCCCACACCGTGCGCGGCGACAACAACAAAACGGCCATGCCGGCCACGCCCAGCACGCTGGCAAGCAAGGCCAGGCGGGCCGGACGGCGCCCTTCCACGCCCCAGGCCAGGCCCATCACCAGCAGCGGCTGGATGGCGCCCACCACGGCCGCCAAGCCGCCGGGCAGGCGGTAGGCGGCCACGAACAGCAGCGCCTGGAACACGCCGATATTGAGCGCCGACAGGATCAGCACGCGGCCCCAGTCGCGCCGCGCGGGCAGGCGCCGCATGATCAGCAGCGACAGCAGGCCGGCCGGCAGCACGCGGATCAGGGCCGCCGTGAAGGGCCGGTCCGGCGGCAGCAGTTCGGACGTGACGATATACGTGGAACCCCAGATCAAGGGCGCCAGCGCCGTGAGCAGAATATCGCCCCAGGCGGGGCGGACAGAAAAGGCGGACATGTACTATCTCGACATCAAGATAAAAAGCCAGTGTGGGCGCGAACTATCTTGATGTCAAGATAAATTGACGGAGGCACCGGCGCCTGGCGGGCGTAAAAAAGCCCGGCAGGGCCGGGCTTCGGGAATGAGGCAAGGCGGCACGCTGCCGCCTGCCCGACGCTTAATCGCGCACGCGCTGCAGCACCGCGACCGGCATGCCGCCGACGGTGAGCGTGGCCACGTTGTTGCTGTTGCTCAGGCTGATCTGCATGGCCATGCCGCCCCCCTCTTCCGAGACGATCGTCACGACATTGCCTTCGGTGGCAAACGTGGCCGTGCTTGCGTTGCCGTTCTCGATAATGCTGTCCTTTGTAAATTCCAGGATTTTGCCCGTCGAGCCCTTCCATTTGCCCACCAGCGGGTGGCCGCCAAAGCGGAACAGGCTTTTCAGCTTGTCCAGCATGCCCGCTTCTTGCGCACCCGAGGCATTGCGCATGGCACCCGCCATGGCCATGGCGGCCTGGTGCAGTTGCGCACGGTCGGTGACTTGCCATTGCTTGTCGACCAGCGCCAGCGGCAGTTGCACTTCCAGGCCGCCGCCCGGCAAGCGTTGCAGGATCTGCGTGCGGTCCGGCGATTTGACGAGCCATGCCGCTTCATCGCTCAGCGCCAGGGTGGCCGTGGCTATCGCCGTCGGCTGCCCGCCCATCTCGCGCACCTGCTCGTAGCCGCTGACCTTGGCCACTTTCACGCCCTTGGCCACGCACAGCTTGTCGCCGCGCAAGGCGGCCTTGCCCGGCGCGGCCAGCGCATAGACGAATTGCGATTGCGCCAGCCAGCCGCCGCTGCTTTGTTCGACGGGCGCGTTGTACAAGCCGCCACGCACGAGGATATCGAGCCATTGTCGAGTGGAGCTGTCGTACGACGCCACGCGGATTTCTTCCTTCTGGTACGGCAAGTTGGTGAAGCACAGCAGCTTGTCGCGCGCCGCCTCGTCGGCCGCCAGGTGGGCATCGATGGCGCGGCCAAAACTGCTGGCCGACGCCGCTTCCGGCGCCAGCAGCCACGCCAGGGCGCCGCCAGCCACGATGACCGCCGCCAGCGCGCCGCCGGCGATCATGAGGTGCCGCCGCTTCACGCCGGACAGCGCCGGTGTCGCGGCCGGCGCGGGTGATGGGACTGGCGCGGCATTGACGGCCTTGCCGCACTCGTCGCAAAAGCGCGCGTCGGGCGCGTGGGCGGTGCCGCACTGTTTACAGAATTGCGCCATGGTCTGCCTTACTTGAGTTTATGCGCGCATTCGCCGCAGAACACGTCATCGGACGCGACCGGGGCCTTGCAGCTCGGGCAATGCAGGCTGTCAACCGACGCAGCGACCGGTGCGGCAGGTGCCGCGGCCTGTTCGGCCAGGGCACGCGCGCGTTCACGCGCTTCTTCGGCTTTCTTCTTGACCGTGGCCAGCCCGTCGTTCAGGCTCGCTTCCGAGGCGCTGAAATCGACATTGCGCGTGGCGTTCAGGTAAATGATGCACACACCCTTGGTAAAGATCAGGCCGGGCACCACAGCCGCGGCCGCCATCAGCAAGCCGCCGCCCAGACCGGCTGCGATGATGTAGCCGGAACCGCCACTCAGACCCGAAGCGAGGGAATACATGTTCATCTGGCCGCCCAGGCCCAGGATGCCAGCCGACATGCCGCTGGTCAGCGACACGCCGGTACCGACCACGCCAAAGATCAGCAGCGCCACAAACGTCGTGATCAGGAACAGCAGCACTTCCAGCAGGATCACCGACACCAGCTTGGTGCGCACGATCAGATTCAGGCGGGCAATGATCTGGAACACGGTGGCGCCCGACCACGCGGCGGGGCCGGCCAGCGGCAGCATCACGTAAAACAGCGCAAACACCAGCACGCCCAGCACGATGGCCGACAACGGGAAGACCAGCGTGTACAGCACGGGGCCGAGCACGGGGATCTTGCAGACGAACAAAATGATGGCAATGGCGATCATGGCCGCCAGCACGATCAGAAATTCCAGGAACACGACCGCGATCAGGCGGTGGCTCGTGTACAGCGAGACGAGCACGGCATCCACCAGGCTCAAGCCAGGCTGGCCCTGGGCATCGCGCATCAGCAGGATGCCTACGGCGTTGGAGCCGTAAAACATCACGAGGAAGGCCATCAGGCCGCCCAGGAAACCCAGCAGCACGCTGCTCATGCTGCCGGCGAGCATCGTCAGTACACCACCGACGAGCACGGCGCCGATGAAGGTCAGGGCCAGCAGGGCAATCGCGCGGAAATTCTTGATGGCGTCGGTCGCTTCGATCAGCGAACCGAGCGCGGAGGAAAAGGGAAGAGGTTTAGGTGCTTCTGTGGAAATGGTCATGTCTAGCCTGGATGGGGGTAAATCGGGGAACGGAACGGCCGGCATGGCCGCCCCGTGGCAATCAGTGTCAGTAAGCGCGGGCCAGTTGCCGGTCGGACGCAGGCGCCTGGCGCTGGACGATCTGCAGCTTGACGTCCTGGCCGCCGACGCGCTTGCTATTCAGGTACAGGGCCGTGCGTACCGGGTAAATGCCCTGCGGCACGCCTTCAGGCATGGGAATCGAGAAGCCGCCCTTGTAGGCGCCGCTGCCGTTATTGCTGCTGACTACCTTGCGCACGGTTTTGATCAAGTCGCCATTGGGCTTGTACAGGCTCAATTCCTCTTCCACCAGCGGGTTCGGATCGCGCGTGCCGGCCGCCACTTCGATATACGAATTGGTCTGCGCCTTCTGGCCCGGACGCACGGACGATGGCGTAAAGCCCGTCTCGTACTTCACCAGGGTCGACTGCTCGGGCAGCTTGCCCTTGTTGGCGACCTTGTAGTCGGCCTGTACCTGCTGCGACGTCTTGACTTGCTGGCTTTGATAATTCAGGGCCACGCAGGCGAGTGCGCCCAGGCTGGCGCCCAGTGCCGCGCCGCGCACGGTATTGTTGCCGCCGCCCAGCAAGCCGCCCACGACGGCGCCGATGCCGGCCAGCATGGCCGTATTGCATTCGCCGCTGGCCGCTTCCGTGCCGGCGGTGGTGGTATTGCCCGTGGCGCCAGGACCGCCTGGCGCAGCGCAACCGGCCAGCATCGAAGACACGACCAGCAGCGCTACCATGGGCTTGGCAATTTGTTTCAAGTTTTTCACGTTATTCTCCGGAAGGATCAAAAATAGGGGGAAGGCAAGCCGCGCGGCTTACTCGATCTGGATTTGCGACAGCGCCTTGTCTTGCGCTTCCTTCGCCTTGCGCTTGATGTCGAGCGCATGGCGGTTGCCCGTGTCCATGCGCAGCACGGCATTCGCGTTGGCAATGGCGCAGTCGTACTTGCGCTGACTCATGCAGTGGCTCGCTTCCGACAGGCTGTCCGTGATCACGCTTTCCAGGCCGCTAGTCTGTTTGACAGGCGCCGCTGGCGGTATCACCTTGACCGGCTTGGCCGGCTTTTCCGCGACGGGAGCCGGTTTTTCCACAGCCGGGGCCGGGGCGGGTGCGGGCACCGGCTCGGGGGCGGGCGCGGCGAC
>NZ_PDZN01000003.1:0-363555 GCF_002735765.1 Janthinobacterium sp. BJB304 | reverse complement strand
GGGTGTACATGTCGGTCGTTGGCTTGTCGCCTGATTGTCACTCAGTTGTCACTTGGGCGACGATTATTGGAAGTTATCAGTTCAGTGACCATACTATACTGGCTTCTTTGCCGGGCCGCCCGCCGCGCCCGATTATTGCGGAAGACACATGCATACAACCACAACTGCCCCGCCATTGGCCAAGTCCGTGCCGGCGGCTCCCTCGCTTCATAGTTCCCAACAACAATCCGGTCTGGCCATGCACATCCTGGGCGCCGTCGCCTTCGTGCATTTGCTCAATGACTTGATCCAGGCATTATTGCCGTCGATTTATCCGATGCTGAAAGCCGAGTTTTCACTCAGTTTTACCCAGGTCGGCCTCATAACCCTGACGTTCCAGTGCACGGCATCGTTGCTGCAGCCCTGGATCGGCTTGTACACGGACCGCCGTCCGCTGCCATTCCTGCTGCCGGTCGGCATGTGCTTTACCCTTGCCGGCGTGCTGATGCTGTCCGTCGTCTCGACCTTCCCGACCCTGCTGCTCGCCGCCGGCCTGATCGGCGTCGGTTCCTCGACTTTCCACCCGGAAGCGTCGCGGGTGGCGCGCATGGCCTCGGGCGGGCGCTACGGCTTTGCCCAGTCCCTGTTCCAGGTGGGCGGCAACGTCGGTTCCGCCCTGGGGCCGCTGCTGGCGGCCGCCGTCATCGTGAACCGTGGCCACGGCAATGTCGCCTGGTTCAGCTTGCTGGCCGTGCTGGCCATCGGCGTGCTGTACAAGGTCAGCCACTGGTATAGCGGCCACCTGGCCAGCTTCAAGCCGAAGGCGGGCGGCCATGGCCCGAACTTGTCGCGCAACAAGGTGATTGGCGCGCTGGGCGTGCTGGCGCTGCTGGTGTTCTCGAAGTACATCTACATGGCCAGCCTGTCGAGCTATTACACGTTTTACCTGATCGACAAATTCCACCTGTCGCTCGGCGATGCCCAGCTCTACCTGTTCCTCTTCCTCGCCGCCGTGGCGGCCGGCACCTTCATGGGCGGCCCCATCGGCGACCGCATCGGCCGCAAGCGCGTGATCTGGATTTCCATCCTGGGCGCCGCGCCATTTACCCTGCTGCTGCCGTACGTCGACCTGTTCTGGACGGCCGTCCTGACGGTGATCATCGGCTTCGTGATTTCGTCCGCGTTTTCCGCCATCGTCGTTTTCGCGCAGGAATTGGTGCCGGGCAAGGTCGGCATGATCGCAGGCATCTTCTTTGGCCTGATGTTCGGCGTGTCCGGCATCGCGGCCGCCGCCATGGGCCACCTGGCTGATATCTCCGGCATCGCCTATGTGTATAAAATCTGCTCCTATTTGCCGCTGCTGGGCATTCTGACGGTGCTGCTGCCGCAGATCGAGCAGGCGAAAAAATAAGCGGGGGACGCGGGAGGGCTTGACGGCCCGCCCGCGTACATGCGATATTCGTCCCATGATCACTTTCATCCTCCCTCCAGTTTCTGCATCCGGCGCCGCTGCTGCGCTGTGTCCGTGCGCCTGGCCCCGTGAGGATGCGGCTGCGCGCCGCTGACGTTTTACTCCTCATTCGATGGCCACAGTGTTGAAAAACCTGTGGCCATTTTCTTTTTCCGCAGCGTTAATGAAAGCCCCGCATGACACTTCATCTGTACGATACCTATGCGCGCAGCCTGCGCCCGTTTGAACCCATCGCCCCGGGCCAGGCAGGCCTGTACGCGTGCGGCCCCACCGTCTACGATTACGCGCACATCGGCAACCTGCGCACCTACCTGTTCGTCGACGGCTTGCGCCGCGCGCTCGCGTTCAACGGCTTGCAGGTGCGCCACGTGATGAACATCACGGACGTGGGCCATTTGACGTCGGACGCGGACAGCGGCGACGACAAGATCGAAGCGCGCAGCGCCCGCAGCGGCAAGTCGGCCTGGGACATCGCCCTTGAATTTACCCGCGCGTTCGAGGACGATCTGCGCCAGCTCAATATCCTGCCGCCCACCGTCTGGTGCCGCGCCACCGACCACATCGCGGAGCAGATTGCCTTCATCCTCGACCTGGAAGCGAAGGGCTATACCTACCGCACGGACGACGGCATCTATTTCGACACGACGCGCCAGGACAGTTACGGCAAGCTGGCACGCCTGAACCGCGATGGACTGCAGGCGGGGAAAAGGGTGGGCCTTGGGGAGAAACGCGACATCTGCGACTTCGCGCTGTGGAAGTTCAGCGGCGTGCCGGGACAGCGGCAGATGGAGTGGGACAGTCCCTGGGGCCTGGGTTTCCCCGGCTGGCACATCGAATGCTCGGCCATGGCAGAAAAGCACCTGGGCGCGTATTTCGACATCCATTGCGGCGGCGAAGACCACGTGGCCGTCCACCACAGCAACGAGATCGCGCAAACGGAAGCGCGCCATGGCACGCGCCTGGCCAACTTCTGGCTGCACGGCGCCTTCCTCAAGACGCAGGATGCGAAGATGTCGAAATCCTCGGGCGACTTCCTGCGCCTGCAAAGCCTGGCGGAGCAAGGCATCGATCCGCTGGCCTACCGCTACCTGTGCCTGGGCGCCCACTACCGCAGCAGCCTCAACTTCACGGATGAAGCCCTGCGCGCCGCCAGCAGCGGCCTGGCGCGCCTGCGCGTGGCCGTGCATGGCCTGGGGGACGCAGGCGGCGAGGCCGATGCGACATGGCTGGCGCGTTTTAGGACCTGCGTCAACGATGACCTGAATTATCCGCGCGCGCTGGCCGTGACCTGGGAGCTGCTGAAAAGCGCGCTGCCCGATGGCGTGAAAAAGGCCACCATGGCCAGCTTCGACGCGGCGCTGGGGCTCGATCTGCTGGCCTGGCAGCCGGCGCAGGTGGAAGTGCCGCAGCCGGTGCTGGCGTGGCTGGCGGAACGGGCCCACGCCCGCGCGCAGCGCCAGTGGGCCGAGGCGGACCGCTTGCGCGAACTGGCGCGCGCGGCCGGCTACGACATCGACGATACGCCGCAGGGGCAACAGGCGCGGCCTTTGTGAAGATGTCCTGCATAATGGCCGCCTGATGAAACTGGAGATGCCGTGAAGCGTCGTTTGCTGTTGTTGAGTTGTTGCCTGGCCTTTTCTGCCGCCCGCGCGGCCAGCGAGTGTCCGGGCTTTCCCGTGCTGGCCACGTCAAGCGAAGCGCTGCTGGCGCAAGTGCGCGCGCTGCCGCCCGTCGGCATCGACCGCGAACGGCAGGCGTGCGCGCCGGCGACCGTCATCGATTTCGCCTACAGCGGCGGCACCTTGTGCCGCTTCGGCGACGACGGGGGAACGGTCGATGCCGCGACGGCCGCGGTCACGCGCCTGGCCGATGGCGGCGAACTGGTCGAATACCTGTATCTGTTCCCGTATGCGGCGGCTACGCATGCGCGTTTGCTGGCGCTGCTGGCCGCGCGTTTCAATCCAGTCGACAAGGCGGCCTGGCCCGCCTTCCTGCAGAGGACCACGCCAGGCAAGGAAACGACGGCCCTGTTCACCCATGGCGGCTATTATATTTCGCTGGGCAAGCCCACGGACGGCGGCCCCGCCGACTGGTATTCGAACGTGATCTTTGAAAAGATGGATAAACCCGCACTGGGCGTGCGCAAGGTGTGCCGGGAGGGGCGCGATGGCTGAAGCGGATGCCTTTCCGGCGGCCTTGGCCGGCACCGTGGCGCAGCTGCTGCCCGCACTGGGGAGCGGCCGGACACACCCGCCATTTGCCGTGCGCCAGGATGGCGAGGCCTTGCTGATCCCGGCGCGCACCTATTATGACCGCGAGCCGCTGCTGGCCTGTACGCGGCTGCCCGGCGACGCGGGCGTGCTCGCCCTGTGCCTGGGCACGCGCCACCATGACGGCCATCTGCGCGAAGCGTGTGCAAGACAGCTGTTGCTGCAGGAGCGGGCGTGGACGGTGCCCTTCGTCGTGCACCTGTGCGGCGAATACGTGCTGGAGATTGTCGAGGTCATTGGCGCGGCGCTGCCGGCCTGGAATGCCGATGCACTGGCGCGCTACCTGCGGGAGAACCCCGCGTATCTCGATACGCTGGAGCGGCGCAACGTCAGTTACTGGAACTGCTACTACCGCGGGCAGTATCCCGTGTGGGACAGCTACCCGGGACGCAGGACCATGGCGGCCCTGCGTGCGTTGCAGGCGCTTACGCCTCGATAAAGCGCATCTTGAAGCTGCGGCCCTTGATGTTGCCGAAGTCGCGGCCCAGGGTATTGCCCGCGTTCAGGCGCTTGAAGGCCGCTTCTGCCACCTTGCGGTCGAGCGCCACGTAGGTCATGAACTCGAACACGTTGATCTTGCCCACCTGTTCTTTCGTCAGGCCCGCATCGCCCGTCAGCGCGCCCAGCAAGTCGCCCGGGCGCAGCTTGTCCTTCTTGCCGCCCATGATGCACAGGGTGACCATCGGCGCCGGCAGCGCCTCCATCCCGTCATCTTCCGCCAGTTCCTTCAGGTCGTGCCATTCGGCGGCGCTGTTCTGGTATTGCTCGATCAGCTTGACCCATTTTTTCTCGTTCGGCGCGCACAGCGACAGGGCCAGGCCCTTCTTGCTGCCGCGGCCCGTGCGGCCGATGCGGTGGATATGCACTTCCGTGTCTTTCGAGACGTCGACGTTGATCACGGCGCCCAGGTCGGAAATATCGAGGCCGCGCGCGGCGACGTCGGTGGCCACCAGCACGGAGCAGCTGCGGTTGGCGAACAGCACGAGGATTTCATCGCGCTCGCGCTGTTCCAGCTCGCCGTACAGGGCCAGCGCGGAAAAGCCTTGCTGGCGCAATTCTTCGGCCAGTTCGCGGCAATGCACCTTGGTGTTGCAGAAGGCCAGGGTCGATTCCGGCTTGAAGTGTTTTAACAGCTTGCCGACGGCGCTGTTGCGCTCGTCGAAGCCGATTTCATAGAAGCGCTGCTCGATCTTGTCGTTGTCGTGCTGCGCTTCGACCGTCACTTCCAGCGGATTGACGAGGAACGACGCCGTGGCGCGGCGGATGTCTTCCGGGTACGTGGCCGAGAACAGCAGGGTCTGGCGGCGCGCCGGGCAGGCGCTGACGATGCCGGCGATTTCCTCGTAAAAGCCCATGTCCGTCATGCGGTCAGCTTCATCGAGCACCAGGGTCTGCACGTGATTCAGGTTGATGGTGCCGCGGCCCAGGTGGTCGCGCAAACGGCCCGGCGTGCCGACGACGATGTGGGCGCCGTGTTCCAGCGAGGCGATTTGCGGGCGCATCGGCGCGCCGCCCGTCAGGGTCAGGATCTTGATGTTGCCGGCCGCGCGGGCCAGGCGGCGCAGCTCATTGGCCACCTGGTCGGCCAGCTCGCGCGTGGGGCACAGCACCAGGCCTTGCACGGCAAACCAGGCCGGATTGAGCTTGTGCAGGATGCCGATGCCGAAGGCGGCCGTCTTGCCGCTGCCCGTTTTCGCTTGCGCGATCAGGTCGCGGCCATCGAGCACCGCCGGCAGGCTTTGCGCCTGGATGGTGGTCATCTCGTGGTAGCCGAGCGAATCCAGGTTGGCCAAAAAGGCGGGCGTCAGCGGCAGGCAGGAAAAAGAGGTGGTGGCGGATGTGGTGTTCATAAAGGGCGGAGCCGGTAAAAAGCGGGTGAATGGGCACAGTCTACAGGCGTTCTACGCCCTTGTGCGGATGGTGGTGTGGAAGCCGGCGGCGAACGGCCGCCGGCGTGGGGTACTAATTATCGGGCGCCCAGATGGGCAAACCGGTCAGATCGAGGCCGGCGTCGCGCGTCCATACGGGCAGGCCCGTGGCGTCGGTCGGCTCCAGCAATTCGAGCTGCACCTGCTTCAGCGCCGCCTTGCGCGCGCGCGCGCGGCGCTGCGGCTCCGGCGCCGGCTCTGGCGCCTCGAGCGCTGGCGGCGGACCGAAACCGGGCAAGTCGATGGTGGCGTTGTCTTTTTTATCTCTCATTTGCTAACCTCTGTCCCTGGCCTGCGAAGGCCAAGGGGCGGGCAAGGTGCTGCCCGCCTATGTCAATACGCTTTCACTTCATCCACAAAACAAAAGCCCGGCTACTGGAGTCGGGCTCATGGTTGGGATAACCTTCAGGAAAACTTGTCCTGCGGATTTAAGTGCGGCACGCAGTGTATCACAGGCGTGCCGCACCGTGGGTGGCTTATAACGCCTGACAAAACCGTAGCGAGCGGCAGTGAGTTGTGGCTGAGAAGCGCAACTGTGCTTTAGCACAGTGAGCATCGCAGGCCGCAAATCGCGACGCGCAGCAGGTTTTGGATGGCGTTTAGCGGAAGCTCAGGGCGCCCGTCAGGTCGCCCGGCGGCAGCGCGCCGCGTGCCGCAAACGCATCGTTGCGCACTTTCAGGCCTTCGAGCAGCGGCAGGTCGTGCAGGCGCGTGATCAAACGCAGGATCGACGTCGTGTCGTAGAAACTGTGGTCGACGGCGCCTTTTTTCGCGTACGGCGAGACGACGATGGCGGGAATGCGCGTGCCCGGGCCCCAGCGGTCGCCCTTTGGCGGCGCCACGTGATCCCACCAGCCACCGTTCTCATCGAACGTGATCACCACGATCATGTCCTTCCACTGCAGCGATTCCTTCAGATGCTGGATGACGTTGGCCACGTGCTGGTCGCCCGACTCGATATCCGAATAGCCCGCGTGCAGGTTCAGGTTGCCCTGCGGCTTGTAGAAGGTCACGGCCGGCAGCTTGCCCGCCACGGCGGCGGCGAGGAATTTGTTCGAGATCGGGCTGTCGCCCGTGCCGCCGTCGCGCAGGTGTTCGGCGCGCGCCGCCGTGCCGGGCGCGAACTGCTTGAAGTAGTTCAGCGGCTGGTGGTGGAACTGGAAGTTTGGTTTACTGCCGCCGCCCTTGTGGTCGAGCGCCGCTTGCCAGCCGCCGCCATACCATGCCCAGCTGACGCCCTTGCGCGACAGCAGGTCGCCGATGGTGTCGTAGGTTTGCGGCGGCAGCGTATTCGCGTCGGCCGGGTCGGCGTGCAGCGGGTCGCCGTCGAAGGCGGGGCGGATGTAGCTCGGTTGGTACGGCGGCGCCATGGTGTTGACGGCATAGCCGTCCGGCGTGATGGCGCCGTCGTTCACGTATTTCGGCTTGCCGTCCAGCGCGGAGGCGGGGCAGTCGGGCGAGATGGCCAGGCGCACGCCTTGCGGGCCGTCCGACAGCACGGCGATCTTTTTCTTCGCCGCCGTCTCGGCAGCATTGAAATATTCGTTGGCGCGGCCCGTGACGAGGAACTGGTGGTTCATATAGGAGCCGCCGAAGGCCGCCATGAAGAAGTTGTCGCACAGCGTGTATTGCTCGGCGATCTGCCACAGGTTCAGGTTTTTCGACGTTTCGCCGTAGTGGCCCATCACCAGGCCGCCGCTGTCGGCCCACGCGGCAAAGCCGTCGTTCTTGCCGCCGTTGATCTGCATCTGGTTGTTATAGAAGCGGTGCACGAGGTCGCGCGTGATGATGCTCTCGGGCAGGGGCTTGCCGGCCGCGTCGCTCAGTTTGTAGGGCGCGTTGGGCAGGCCGAAAATCTGCTCTTCCTTGATCAGGTAATCGATGCCGCCGATGTTTTGCTGGTTCGGCACCAGGCCGCCCCAAATCTTCGGCAGGGTAGTCAGCGGCTTGCCGTCGCGGTCCAGCTGCTGCGCCTGTTCCGCCGTGACGGCGGACAGGGGCGCGCTGGTGCCGGGGAAGTTGGCGAACAGGTTGTTGAAGCTGCGGTTTTCCAGGTAGATCACGACCACGTTCTTGACGTGCGCCTTGAGTTTCGCGTCGAGCGAACCCTTGGCGATGGTCTTCCTGGCTGGCGCGGCGTCGGCCAGCGCCGGCAGGCTGGCGGCCAGACCGACTGCGGAAGCAGCCTGGAAAATGCGCCGGCGCGAGGGATTGGCGGGTTGGTCGGCCGGATCGGCTGGCAGGGCGGGGGCGAGGTCCTTCACACATTCTCCTTGGGTGTCTCTGTGGCACGGGCCACGGTGCTGCCCGTGAAGCGGAAAATTGTATCACCGGCCCCTGGATAATGTGAAATATTCGCCCCGCCCCTTCAGCGCGTCAGAACTGGTAGCGCACGCTCAAGGCCACCTTGCGCGCCGGGCCATGCATGCCCGAGTACCACCAGTCCGACACGGAAGCCGTGTACTGCTTGTCGAACAGGTTGGCCACGTTCACGGTGGCCGACAGCTTGTCGTTGACGTCATAGCGCGCCATCAGGCTGGCCACCGAGTACGCCTTCTGTTCCCAGTGCAGGGTACTGTTGATCTGCCACGCGTCGATGTCGGAATACACGCGGCTTTGCCAGTTCACGCCGCCGCCCACCGTCAGGCGATTGAGCTCGCCGGGCAGCCGGTAAGTGGTCCACAGTTTCACCAGGTGGCGCGGGAAGGTGGTCAGGATCGCCTTGCCGGTATTGTTTTCCGTCTGGCTGTAGGACCACGAAGCCGAGATGTTCCAGTCCGGCGTCAGCGCGCCCGTCGCTTCCAGATCCACGCCCTGGGTCTTGGCGCCCTTGATGGTGCGGTTGGCGGGATTGTTCGTGCCCGGGACGGTGTAGCCGGGGTCCGATTCGGCCAGGTTGCTCTGGCGGATCTGGTACAGCGCGGCGGCCGTGTTCAGGCGGCCATCGAGCCAGCTGCTCTTGATGCCCGCTTCGAACGTCTTGCCCTCGCGCGGCGCCAGCAGCTTGCCGTAGCGGTCTTGCTGGGCTTGCGGCTGGTAGATGGTGGAATAGCTGGCGTAGGCGCTGTGCGTGCCGTCGATGTCGAACACCAGGCCGCCATACGGCGTGAAGACGCGGCTTTCCGAGGCTGGCGACGCGCTGTAAAACGGCACGGAAGGCGCGTCCGAGATGTAGTTCTCGCTGTAGCGCAGCACCTTGGCGCCGGCGATCAGTTTCAGGCGCTCGGAAAGGTTGAGGCGCGTGGCGGCATACGCGCTGGCCTGGCGGCGCGTGCTGTCGTAGGTGACGTAGGTATCGCCAAACGCGGGCGTTGCCAGGCGATTCCAGCGGTACAGGTTGACGCCGCTGCCCTGGATGCTCCAGTCGAAGCGGCCATCCGTCTTGCTCTGGAATTGGCTGTAGTCCATGCCCAGCACCAGCTCGTGCTGGCGGCCGAAGGCGCTGAATGGCCCGCGCACGTTGACGTCCACGCTGTTGACCTTCAGCTGGTAATCGCGGTAGTCGGCGCTCAAGCGCAGGCCATCGCCCGTGGCCTGGTCGGGGAAGCTGGCGCTCACGTTCATGTAGACGGCGCGCTCCTCCTGCGACGACTGCACGCGGTTGGCCGAGATTTTCAGCTTCCAGTCGTTCGCCAGCGCGTGCTCCACGGTGGCGAAGATGTCGGTTGAATTGGTGTTGAAGCGATTCGACCTGGCCGCCGGGCTGAAGGAGCGGGGCAGGTCCGTCATGGCGCCATTGCTGTAGAACAGGGGGAAGCCCAGGTAGGAGAGGGAACCGTCCGAGCGCTTGCGCTGGTGCGTCACGCCGGCCGTCAGTTTCGTGTCGCTGGACAAGTCCGCCTCGACCACGCCGTAGACCACTTTCTTGTCGCGGCTGTAGCCGTCGATGATGCTGTCGCCTTCCTCGTACACTGTCACCAGGCGGCCGCGCACCGTGCGCGCCTCGTTCAGCGGACCCGAGATGTCGGCCATGGCGCGCCGCTCATCGTAGGAGCCCAGCTCGCCCTCGACGGCGGCCTGGAACTGCGCCGTCGGCTTCTTGCGCACCATGTTGATGGCGCCCGAGGCATCGCCCGCGCCCGTCATCAGGCCCGAGGCGCCGCGCAGCACTTCGATGCGGTCGTACAGCGCCATGTCGGCCAGGCTTTGCGACGGTATCGCGTCGAGGCCCAGGTTTTCCGAATGCGTGCTGACGCCGTCGAGCTGGTAATTGGTGATCGAATAGCCGCGCGAGGTAAAGCCCGTGCGCTCGCTGCCCAGCGAGAACAGGGTGATGCCCGGCGTTTGCGCCATCACTTGCGCGATCGTGCTCAAGCCCTGGTCCTGCATGCGCTGCTGCGTGATGACGCTGACCGACTGCGGCGTTTCCCTGATCGACAGGCCCAGCGGCGTGGCAGTGGCGATCGGCAGGGCGGAGACATACGCGCCCGAGCCTTCGGTGGCGTCCTGCTGCGCCTTGACCGACACTTCCGGCATCATGGCGATGGCCTCCGCGCCGGATTCCGTCGGGGCCTGGGCCGGGCGCAGCACGTAGCTGCCATTGGCGCTGCGCTCGGCCTTCAGGCCCGTGCCGCGCAGCACGCCGTTCAGGGCGGCCAGCACGTCGTGGCGGCCGCTCAAGCCGGCCGACGTCTTGCCGCGCGTCTGCTCCGGCGTGAAGCTGAGGATGACCCTGGACTGGCTGGCGACCTGGCGCAGCGCCGCCGCCAGGTCGCCGGCCGGCACCTGGAAGTCGAGGCTGGCCGCAGCGGCGGCCGCGCTTTCCTGCGCCAGGGCTGGCGCGGGAATATTCAGCAGCAGGGCCGAACCGATGAAGACGAGCTGGATGGCATACGCCATGGGTTTGATACGCGGCTTGGAATGAATGGCAGGAGACATGGTTACCTTGTGGTGTAGTCGTCAAAAAGAACGTTGCCTACACAGGTCACGCGAGAATCGAAAACGGGTACCTTTTTTTTGCGCTGGCGTCAAAATACATGTTCAGCGCTGCCGCCGCGCTTCCACCTGCACCCAATAGCGCGTGCGCAGGCGCACGTCCACCGGCAGGGAATCGGGCAGCGACAGCAGCACGGCGTCCAGGTCGGCCAGCGGGAAGACGCCGGAGATGCGCAGGCCGGCCACCGCGTCGTCGCAGCCCAGCAAGCCGTGGCGGTAGCGGCTCAATTCATGCAGGAAGTCGCGCAGCGGCATGGCGTCGGCCAGCAGCAATCCCTGCCGCCAGGCCCAGATGTCGGGCGAGACGGCGTGCGCGGGTCCGATGCTGCGCGCGGTCATGCCGCCGCCCTGGCCGGCCTGGATCACGAGACTGCCATCGCCCTGGCGCGGCATCAGCCGCACGGCGCCTTCCTCGACGGCGACCAGTGTGCTGCCCTCGGCCTGGCGCACCGAGTAGCGCGTGCCCAGCGCCTGCGCGTGGCCTTGCGCCGTTTCGACGAGGAAGGGGCGGTAAGGCCGGCCCGTTTCGCGGGCGGTGGCGATGAAGACTTCGCCCCGCACCAGTTGCAGCAGCCGTTGCGTGTCCGTGTAGCGGATGTTGACGGAGCTGCCGCTGTTCAGATGCAGGCGGCTGCCGTCGACCAGGGTCAGCTCGCGGCGTTCGCCCACGCCGGTGGACAGGTCGGCCAGCGCGGCGCGGGCCATGCCGGGCGCATATTCCGAGCGCGCGCCGAACCAGCCCGTGATGCCGATGGCCGATACCCACGCCAGCAGCCGCAGGCTGCCGCGCCGCGAGGCGGAACGCGAGAGGGGACTTTGCAGCAGCGCCTTGCGGCTGGCTGGCCCATCGAGTTCGCGCAAGCCGCCGCTGACGCTTTCGATGTGACGCCATGCCCGTTCATGGTCGGGGTGCGCCTGGCGCCACTGCTGCCACGCCGTTTTTTCCGCCGGCGTCGTTTCGCCGCTCATCAGGGTGGTCAGCCATTCGGCCGCCTGCATGGCGATGGCCAGGTCGATGGGCTGGCCCTGGGCGTAGACGGTGGCGCCGCGCATGTCAGGGCGCGGCAAAATCGGGCACGGCAAAAAAGCACAGCAAGTTGCCCTTGCTCAGGTATTTTTTGACGGAATGTGTGGTGGTGCCCAGTTCGGCGGCGATTTCGGCATAGCTCATGCCGTCCAGGTGGGCCAGCAGGAAGGCGGCCCTGGCCTTGGCGGAGAGCCGGTCCAGCGCGCGGTCGACCAGCTGCAGCGATTCGAGCAGGATGGACATCGCTTCCGGCGACGGCGTGCTCGCTTGCGGCTGGTGCCGCAGGGCGTCGAGGTAGGCGCGTTCCAGTTCTTCGCGCCGGCAGTGGTTGGCCAGCAGGCGCTTGGCGATGGTGGCCAGGAAGGGGCGCGGCTGCGCGATCCCGGCACTGCTGCGCGCAACGAAGATCTTGAGGAAGGTATCCTGCGCCAGGTCGCCCGCCAGCCCCGCATCGTGCAGGCGGCGCTTCAGCCAGTGCAGCAGCCACGAGTGGTGCTCGGCGTACAGGTCCTGGAATTCGGACGGCGGGGAAGGGGCGGACAGCATGCGGACGGGATGGAATATCTTAATCTAAATGAGAATTGTTCTCATTATAGCGCAGCGGCGCCCGCCAGGCAATGAGGAAAACGCGGCGTTGCTGAAATGCGACTGCGCGCCCGGGCCGCGCGCGGCCCGGGCTTTGCGCCTGCGCACGGCAGATGTAAAAGTTTCCTTGGCGCAAGCTTTCATGTGAGAAAATGCGGGCTGTCGATGTGGTGCGGAGCGGAGCGAAAAATGATGTGGATGGTTGGCGGTGCCCTGGTTCTCCTGGTCGCCAGATTTTTATGGTTGGCCTATTTCCATCGGGTCAACGCGATGTCGCGCCAGGCGGAAGTGATGAACTGGATTGACATCGGCCGGGTGTCGAATGCCGATGGCGGCAAGGATATTCTGTTGGCGAGAAACGAGCGCGGTGCCCGGATCGACTGGCGCACGGGGGAAGTCTGGCTGATGAACCCCAAGGTGGACGAGCCGTTTGCCGATTTTCTCGCCGTCGAGCGCTGGCTGACTATGCGCGACATGCCGGCGGCGAACAAGCCGGCCGCCGCTGCGCCTGCGCCAGTGGAGCCGGAGCCGGAAGCGGCGCCCGACGCCGGCCCCGAGCGCGATACCTTGCCTGCTTTCCAGCAAAAGGTCGATGCATGTTTGGCCAAGGCCGAGGGCGGACAGGAATTGCTGGAAACGAAGCAGGCGTTCGAGGCGGGCAGCGAGCCTTATCTCGAGGCGTCGACGGAGTTGAGCAAGACGGCGCTGGAGCTGGAAGTGTCGCCGGCCATGGTGGCCACGTTTCATATCAGCGCGTTTGCCGCCCTGGCCGAAACGGCGGGCGCCGACAAGCTGGAACGGGTGGCGGCCAGCCTGCATGCGGCGGCCAGGCAGATCAGGGCCAGCGTTAGCGCGTAAAGGCATGCGCCGGCCCGGAATGAAAAAACCGCTGACTCCCTTGCAGGAATCAGCGGTTTTTATGTATTGGTTGCGGGGACAGGATTTGAACCTGTGACCTTCGGGTTATGAGCCCGACGAGCTGCCAGACTGCTCCACCCCGCAGGCGAATTATAACCGAGTTTGCTGCATTGCGAAAGAGCGGATGGAAATGAAGGATATTTGGCTTGCAGGATGGCCCTTGAGATACTGCGCCGCAATGGAAAAAGCCGCCGATTCTCTTGCAAGAATCAGCGGCTTTTCGGTGTCTGGTTGCGGGGACAGGATTTGAACCTGTGACCTTCGGGTTATGAGCCCGACGAGCTGCCAGACTGCTCCACCCCGCAGGCGAATTATAGCGGGGTTTGCTGCAATGCGCAATGGCCGGGTTTCAGACCCTCGATTACGCCGCCGCCAGGCGCCACAGCGAGGTGATTTCCTGCGAGCGTGCCGCGTGCAGGCTGTCGGTGGCGTCCTGCGCGCGCGGGTGCGTGGGTTTCACGTCCAGGCGGCCGACGACCTTCAAGCCTGCCTGCTCTATCCATTCGAGCAATTGCGCGCGCGGGCGCAGACCCAGGTGCTCGGCCAGGTCCGACAGGATCAACCAGCCTTCACCGTTGGCTTCCAGGTGTTCCGCCAGGCCGGAAAGGAAGCCGCGCAGCATGCGGCTGTCCGGATCGTAGACGGCGTATTCGATCGGCGAGCTTGGGCGGGCCGGCAGCCATGGCGGATTACATACCACGAGCGGCGCGCGGCCGGCGGGGAACAGGTCGGCCTGCACCACCTCGACCTTGTCCTGCAAGTCGAGGCGGGCCAGGTTTTCGCGCGCGCAGGACAGGGCGCGCGGGTCCTGATCGGTGGCGACGATGCGGGCGACGCCGCGCTGCGCCAGCACGGCGGCCAGCACGCCCGTGCCGGTGCCGATGTCGAAGGCCAGGCTGGCGCGCGCGGGCAGCGGCGCTTCCGCCACCAGGCCCACGTATTCGCCGCGGATGGGCGCGAATACGCCGTAATGCGGGTGGATGCGCTGGCCCAGGGCCGGCAGGTCCACGCCCGTGCGGCGCCATTCATGCGCGCCGATCAGGCCCAGCAGCTCGCGCAGCGAGGCGACGAACGCTTCCTCGCCGCGGCCATACGCTTCATTGCAAGCCAGTTTCACGTCCGGAGCGCGGCGCAGCGGGATCGTGTAGTCGGCATCGAACGGCAGCAGCAGCATGGCCAGGGTGCGGGCGCGCTGCGACTGCGCCTGGCGGTGCAAATGGAACGCTTCCGTGGCCGATGGTTCCGGCTTGGCCAATTTGGCGGCCTTGGCCTTTTTGCTCGGTTTGTCGTTCTTGTGGTCGGCGCGCCGCGCCAGCGCCTGCAGCAGCTGGCGCGCGTTCTGGAAGTCGCCGCGCCACAGCATGGCCGTGCCTTCGCAGGCCAGGCGGTAAGCCTGGTCGGCCGTCGTGCGGTCATCGGCGATGACGACGCGCTTGGGCGGCGGCATGCCGCTTTCCGAGCGCCAGCGGGCCGAATGCTCGGCGCCGTTTTCGCTCCAGTGGATCTGCGGATGAACGGTAGGGGAAGAAGTGTCGGACATGGATTTCAATCGATAGAAGGGGGCGCGCGGCATGGTCGCCTGCGCAGGCCGTCTTCCATTATACGTCGCTGGCCGTGCTCTTAGCAGTGTCCGTGCCATAGGCGAGTGCCAGCGCGCGGGCGCGCGCCTGGTCTTCCGGCGTCGTCTCTACGGCTTTCTGGTCGGCTTTGACCGCCGCGTCCGGCTGCACCAGCTTGAGCAAACGCAAGCTCAGGCTGCCTGCCAGGTCGCCATCCTTGCCGCTGGCGCTGGCGCCATCGGCGTTGCTGTTGACGTTGTTATTAAAAATGTTGCTTTGCAATTGCTGGCCCAGCAGCTTGAGCAGGTCGTGCAGATTGCCGCCGAAGTGCGTGGCGGGCAACTCCTTGGCGGGCAGGGCGTCGTCTTCGGAGGATGTGGCTTCCGGCGTTTCACCTTGCGTTTGCTCAAGGACGCCCGCGCTGATGTTCGATTGATATTGCACTTCCACTTCGAAGTCGAAGGTTTGCCCATCGGCCGTCGTGATCTTGCCCTTGCCGATGAAATGCGCGTTTTCATCGAGGCTGAAGGCGGCCGCGCGGCTGCTGCCGCCTGCGCCCGAGACGCTGGCGCCAGCACTGCTGAAGCTGGAACCGGCTTGCAGGTCGACTGAATCGAAGGCGACGGCGGCGCCGTCGCCGAACAGCTGACGTGTCATGTTGCTCAGAAAATCCTGCGCCACGTCGACGGTGGCGTTGCCCAGCGCATCGGTCCGTTGCGACAGTCCCTTGGCCGACAGGTCCAGGCCATTCTTCGACAGCGCGACCACGTCTTGCGCCGTGCGCTGCATCAGGGGGGAAGCGGCCAGGCCGGCGCCCGTTTTAGGCGGCGTTTGCCCTGCCAGGGTATTGGCGGCGGGCTGGCGCGAGCCGGGAACGAGGGCGGGAAGCTGGGACATGAACAAATTCCGAATGAGTAAGTACTCAGTTAACGGCAGCCGTGCCCCATTCTTTAACCATTAGTGGTGGTGCGACCAGCTACCGTCCGCCGATTCCAGGTAGGACTTGACGGCATCGGCCTGGCCCGTGGCGTGGCGCTTGAGTTCGCCGCATGCGCAAATGCCCTGGTATGGCTGGATATGCGAGCAGGCGGAGACTTTTTGCAGGTAAACCTGCATGGATTTGTGACATTTTACGCACTTGAAGGTGAGGCTGCGGGCGGCTTTCATGGGGCTCCTTGAACTGTTGCGGGGCGTAGCGGGTAGTTACGCGAAGGCGGCGATTTTAACGCACTCCGGCCATCGTTACACGTTGTTGCATCTGCGCCACGCGCACGTCAACTGAATCCGCGCCATGACGTTGAGCGTATATAGGAGGTCGTCTGACCGCCATTGAAGAGGTAGCACCATGGACAAGCATGACAAGGAAAAGCCTGCACAGCCCGCCAAGGAGCTGGTCAGGAAGTGGCTGAAAGCGGAGCTGGAACAGCGCCGCCCCCCGCCCGACCCCGAGCAGATCCGCCGCGAACTGGGTTGGGATATGCTCAGGCTGTGCCGGGAGCCGGCCAGCCGCTAGCGACCTAGAGCACCGTCACCACGCTCTTGCCGCCTGAACCGGGCTTCACGAGGATACGGGTGGCGATGCGCTCCGTCATTTCCTGTACGTGCGAGATGACGCCCACCTTGCGGCCCATCGCTTGCAAGCCGTCGAGCGCATCCATGGCCACGCGCAGGGTTTCCGTATCGAGGCTGCCGAAGCCCTCGTCGATGAACAGCGATTCGACGCGCACGCGGTTCGAGGACAGCGAGGCCAGGCCCAGCGCCAAGGCCAGCGAGACGAGGAACGATTCGCCGCCCGACAGCGAATGCACGGAGCGCAGCTCGCCGCCCATGTCCTGGTCGCGCACCATCAGGCCCAGCGACGGCTTGTCCGGGTTGTCGATGCGTTCGAGCTGGTAGCGGCGCGCCAGCTGGTTCAAATGCGCGTTGGCATAGCCGAGCAGCACTTCCAGGGTGAATTGCTGCGCATAGTTGCGGAATTTCTTGCCGTCGGACGAGCCGATCAATTCATCCAGGCTGGCCCAGCGCCGCTCGATGACGGCTTGCGCCTCGATTTGCGCCAGCATCGCTTGCGCGCCGTGGCGCCGCGCGTCGTCCTGCGCGATCGCCAGGCGCAGCCGTGTCGCTTCCTGGTTGGCCGCCTGGCGTTCCAGCAGCAGCGCGTCGAGCGCATCCTGCAGCGCCGCCTCGTCCATTTCCAGTGCCTCCGGCGGCTGCTGCACATGCGCCGCCAACTGCTGCCGGCGCTCGGCCAGCACGGAAACGGCCGCCGTGTGGAGGTCGGCGATCGCTTGCAGGGCGTCGCGTTCGGCGCGCATGGTGTCCGGCGCGATGGCCAGATGCGCGCGCAAGGCGTCCATGTCGCCCGGCGCACGGGCCGGATGGGCATCCTGGAACTGGCGCAGCCAGCCGTGCAGGGCGGCGCTGGCGCCGTGTTCCTGTTCACGCAGGGCAGCCAGCCGCTGCGACAGCTGCACGCACGCTTCTTCCAGGCGCGTGCGCTGATGGCTGGCCGATTGCGCCGCCGTTTGCTGCTGCGTCAGCAGCTCTTTGGCTGCCGCGATGGCGCCTGCCAGCGCGCGTTCGACCTCGGCCACGCTCCGGCCCTGCCATAGCGCGTTGCGCTGCGCCTGCATTGTCGTGCGCTGCTTGTCGGCGGCGGCAAAGACGGCGTGGGCTTCCTGTGCCGCTTGCTGCGCCTTGGCGGCGGCCGGCAGCGCCGCTTCCAGTTGCGCGGCCAGGGTCGCCAGCGCGTGGCCGCGCTTGTCCTGGTCCGCCTGCTGCTTCAGCCATTGCCGGCTTTCCGATTCACGCGCGGCGCGGAAGTCGGCCGGGCCGGCGCGCCAGCTGTCTTTCCAGTCCTCGGCGCCGTCGGCGTCGGCGAACGCGCCATCGAGCTGCGCCAGCAAGGCGTCGAGCGCGGCGCGCGCCGTCGCGCCCTTGTCGGCGTTGCCCGCTTGCTGCGCTTGCAGCTGCGCCAGGCGCGCCTGCGCCTCGGCGGCGGTGCTGGTGCGGCGCGCGTGCTCGCTGGACGCCAGTTCGTGCGCCGCCTGCGCCTGCTCGCGCCGTACGCCGGCCTGGCGCAGCGCCGTTTCCTGCTGCGCCAGTGCCTGCAAGCCGGCCGCATTGGCCGCCAGCTGCTGCGCGAACCAGTCCGCGCGCCGGTTTTCGGGCGGCAGCTGCAGGGTATTGGCATGCGGCTGCCACTGCGCGAGCAAGCTGTCGATGGCGGGCGGCAGGGCCGCCAGTTCGGCCTCCGTTTGCGCCTGTTCGCGTGCCGTCGCGGCCAGCGCCGCCTTGTGCGTGGCCAGCCGCTCCAGATTGCCGCGCGCCTGCGTGCGGCAAGCCAGCACCTCATCCTGCAAGCTGGCCAGCATCGCCTGCAAGGCGTGGTCGGCGTGGCTGTACGGGTGTTCCAGCGCGCCGCAGACGGGGCAGGGCTGCCCGTCCTGCAAATTGGCCCGCAGCTGCTCCACGCTGGCCGCGCATGCCGCCTCCGCGCCTTTCAAGGATTTTTCCGCCTGCGCCAGGCGCGCTTCCAGCAGCGCCGTTTGCGCCGCTTCCGCCGCCCATGCCGTACTTTCCGTTTGCGCGGCCTGCGCCAGCTGGGCCGCCCTCGCTTGCCAGTGCGCCAGCGCCTGCTGCTGGCGCGCCAGTTCGCTCCAGGTCTTTTCCGCGCTGGCCAACGTGCGCGCGTGCGCCTCGAGCCGGCCGCGCTGTTCCTGCAGCCCCTGGCCATCGATGGCTTGCACGGCCGCTTGCGCCTCGCGCCGTTCCGCATCGCGCGCCGCCAGCACGGCAGCGGCGCTGGCCAGCGCCGCTTGCGCCGCCTGCGCGGCGTCAAAGGCCTGGCGCAGCTGCTGTCTTGACTCGGCCATGCTGGCGTCGGCCGCATCGGCTTGCGCGGCCGCCTGGCCGGCCTGGGCAAACAGTTGATCCCACAACTGCCACGATTGCGCCAGCGCCTGCCACTGCTGGTGCGATGCCAGCCACTGGCGGCCCGCTTCCTGTTCCGCTTGCGCGGCATGCTGGCGCTGCTGCAGCGCGTGCAGCGCGGCGCGCGCCGCCTCGTTGGCCTGGTCGGCGGCCAGGGCCCCATCTTGCGCCTGGCGATGCGCGGGCATGTGCGCCGCAATGCCGGCGTCGAGCGCCTTGGCCTGGTCGAGCGGGGGCGCGGCATCGCGCTGCGCCGCTTCCGTGGCAAGCAAGGCCGCTGCCGCCTGCTGCACGGCCTGCGCCAGCTGCGCTTCGCTGGCGATGGCTTGCGCCGCCTGCGCGCGCGACGCTTCCAGCGCGGCGCCCGTGCCGGCGACCTCGTTGGCCAGGCGCGCCACGTCGTCGACGAGGGGCCGCGCCGGCTGCAGCAATTCCCACTGCGCCAGCGCCGCGCGGCGTTCTTGCGCGGCGGTCCGTTCGGCATCGGCGTTATCGAGCGTCTCTTGCGCGGCCGTCACCTGGGTTTGCAGCTTGTGCGTCTCCTGGTGCCAGCGCTGCTGCAATTCCAGCACCGCCTTGCGCAAGTCGATGTGTTGCAGGGCGGTCTCGGCCGCGCCGCTTGACGCTTCGGTCTCGCTGCGCTCTTCCGGCGACAGCGGCCGCTGGTCGGCCAGCTTTTCGCCCAGCCGTTCGAGCACCTGCTTTTCCTTTTTCGCCCGCTCGAAGGCGCGCATGGAAATATCGGTATAGATGCTGCTGCCCGTCAGGGTTTCCAGCAATTCGCCCCGTTCATTGTCTTCCGTCTTGAGGAAGGTGGAAAACTCGTTTTGCGCCAGCAGCACGGCGCGCGTAAACTGGTCGAAGGACAGGCCGATGCGTTTTTCGATCTCTTCCTTTACTTCCGTCTTGGTGCCGCCGATGGGCTGCAGCGCGGGCAGCTGGTGCAAGCTCATGGCGGTGGCCTGCAGCGCCCCTTCCGCTTTGGTACGCGAGCGGCGCACGCTCCAGCGCGCGCGGTAGTGACCGCCATCGTTGCCGACGAAGTCCACCTGCGCGTAGCCGTCCGGCGTGCCGCGGCGCAGCAGGGTGCGCGTATCCTGCGCGTTGACGGTTTCCTTGCCCACGTCGGGCAGGGCGCTGCCCCGGCCCAATACCTTCAGCAGGCGCGGCGTGGCGTCGTACAGGGCCAGGCACAGCGCGTCGAGCAGGGTGCTCTTGCCCGCGCCCGTGGGGCCGCTGATGGCGAACAGGCCGGAGGACGCGAGCGGTTCCTGCTGGAAGTCGACTTCAAATTCGCCGGCCAGCGAAGCCAGGTTCTTGCCGCTGATTTTCAGGATTTTCATGCTGTTCTTTATGCTGATGCAGTCGCCCGACGGGTGCGCTTACAGATCTTTTTTCGCCTTGGCTTCTTCGGCCGCGTGTTTTTCGGCGGACGCCGCCGCTATGGCGGCTTCGCGTTTGGTTTCAAGGCCGGCATCGACCAGCGTCAGTTTGGTGGTGAAGAACAGGGCTCTGGCGGACCACAATTTGTTGATCATCTCTGTGTCATACGGAGAGAGGGAATGAATGCGCAATATTTGATCGGCATGATACACAATGCAGTTTTCATCGACGATTCTCAAGTTGTCGAGTGCGGGGAGGCGGCGGTACGCCCGGTTGCAGCTGAATGTGACGGGATGCCCTTCTTCCTTGCTGTATTTTTCCTCAAGCTCTTTCTGGAGCTGGTATGAGTCAGACCCTTCCAGCAAGACCGTGATGGCCGTCACTGTGCCGTCAGCCAGCTGCTCGGTGGTGACGACGCGCGGTTTGCCGAAATAGCTCCATTTACCCAGATAGCCATCGGCCACCGATTCCCCCGCCTTGATGCCGGTGCTCAGGTCCTTGAGCATGATGGGTTTCGACAGTTGCGACGCTGCTGTCTTTTCGGCCGGCATCGGGGGCGGGTACTCGGCGCTTGGGCCGCAACCGGCAAGCGATATGAGCAACGAAACGCCCAGCAGGGGGAAATGACGGATTTTCTTCATAAAACCTTTCAAATGGTACCGTGGGAGAATGGATTGTGGGCGTAATGCCCCTGGACGTCAGGCGCCGGGCAGCAGCAATTCGGCCAGGGCCGAGAGGAGTTCGGGCGGCGCTTCCTTCGCGTATTTTTGCAGGTACAGGCGGCGGAAGATGTCGTCGGGCTGCAGCTGGCCCAATTGGTCGAGCGTCATGTTCTCGGGCGCGCTGCTGCGCGCAGCGCTCGACGTTTCGATCTTCGCCAGGCGCACGCTCTTGCCGTCGAGCGCCGTTTCGATGCGCGTGCGCAGGCCCGGTTCGGGCGCCTCGAGGCGCACGCGCACTTCCAGGAACGGCTGCGCTTCGGCTGGAGCGTCCGGCACGTCGAGGGCGGCCAGCTGCACCAGCACTTCGGCTATGGGCGCCGGTGCGGCGGGCACGCGCAGCAAGGGCACAGCGCGCGGCACCTCGATGGCGCGCACGGATTGCAGCGCTTCGCCGTCGATGTCGAGGCACAGCACCTGGTGGCGGTAATTCACTTCCGCGAACGACAGCGGTATCGGGCTGCCGCAGTAGCGGATGTGCTCCTGGCCGCCCACGGCCTGCGCCTTGTGCAGATGGCCCAGCGCCGCATACGCGATGGACGTATCGAAGATCCCCGAGGGCAGCATTTCCGTGCCGCCGATGACGATGCGGCGTTCGGAATCGTTCGACATTTCGCCGCCCACCATGTGGCAGTGGCCCATGGCAACGATGGCTTGCCCGGGCCGGCGGCGCGCCAGCGCCAGGTCGGTCAATTGGCGGTACAGCAGGGCGATGCCGCCCAGGTAGGCATCCTGGGTGTCGCCGGCCGGCAGTTTCGGCACGTCGCCGGGGCGCAGGAACGGTACGGCCAGGCACCAGGCTTGCACTTGCCCATCGTTGCCGGTAAGCGGCAGCAGCAGGCGTTCCAGGTCGATCTGGCCATCGTCGCCGCGCAGCACATGGCCGATCACGTGCGTGCCATGCGCGGCCAGCAGGGGGCCGGGTGCTTCCAGCCGTCCCGCCGAATCGTGGTTGCCGGCGACGACGACCAGTTGCAGCGCGGGCAGGCGCGCGCGCGCCTGCTGCAGGAAGACATATAACTGCTTTTGCGAGGCGGCCGATGGGTTGGCGTTGTCGAATACGTCGCCCGCCACCAGCAGCACGTCGACCTGCTCCATCACGAGCGTGTCGAGCAGCCAGTCGAGGAAGCGCTGGTGTTCGTAACCCCTTTCAAAATTGTGCAGGGTCTGGCCCAGATGCCAGTCGGAAGTGTGCAGCAGGCGCATGGTGTGGCAAGGGTAGGGAAGACAGGCGCCAATATAGCTGAAATGAGGCAGGTACTGGAGAATTGAACGAATTTCGAAGAGCGTTTTCGATTTTTATCGATACATCCAGAGTGCCTGAAAAACGTTCAGGGCAAGGCGTAGTGCCGTAGGCAGTACGAATAGTACGGCAAGGCACTGCAACGCAGCCATGGACGTTTTCTCAGGTGCTCAAGTCGTCAGCACGCCGGCCCTGTAGGTATTACGCCCATCCTGCTTGGCCTGGTACAGCAGCACGTCGGCCCGCTGCAGCAGCACGGCGGGGGAAATGTCTTCGTCGCGGTAGAAGGCCAGGCCGATGCTGGCGGAAATGCGCACGGTGATGCCGTCGAGTTCGAACGGCTGCCGCATGGCGGCGACGATTTTTTCCGCCAGCACGGCCGCGTCGTCGGGCCGGGCGATCTGTTCCATGATGATGGTGAATTCGTCGCCGCCCAGGCGGGCGATGATGTCGGTGGCGCGCATGGTCTGCGTCAGGCGCTGAGCGAAGGCGCGCAGCAGGGCGTCGCCCGTGCCATGGCCGTGCGTGTCGTTGACGGGCTTGAAGCGGTCGATATCCATGTACATGACGGCCATCAGGTGCTGCTGCCGGCGGCTCGCGTGCATGGCGTCGCTGAGCTTTTGCTGGAAGCCGGCGCGGTTCGACAATCCTGTCAATGCATCGACCTGGGACAGCTTCAGCAGCCGCTGTTTTTCGCGCTTTTGCACGGTGATATCCTGGCGCATCACGTGAAAACCCACGACCTGCAGCCTGTCTTCGCCGATCTGCGGGATGTAGATCACTTCCATGCAGCGCTCTATGCCTTCCTTCTCGTCTTCTTCCTCGAAGCTCAAGGTTTCGCCGGCCAGTACTCTTTCGATATACGGCGCCACCGTGCCGTAGCGCGCCTCGCCCACCGTGTCGCGCACGCTCTTGCCCAGCGCCTGCCGCCCCGTCAGGCCGAATTCGCGTTCATAGGCGATGTTCAGGAAGCGGTAGACCTGGTCGGCGTCGATGTAGGCGATCATGGCCGGCAAGGTGTCGGCGATGGTGCGCAGCCGCGCTTCGCTTTCCAGCAGCGCCACTTCCGATTCGCGCAAGGTGGTGATGTCGTCCAGGCTGCCCACGTAGCCGTCGATCTGGCCGTCGATGAGGATGGGGGCAATTTTGACGGAGACCCAGACCAGCCTGCCGTCGCGCTGCAGGCAGCGCAGGGTGGACTGGAATGGCGCGTGGCTGCGCGTGAGCTGTTCCAGCGCCACGTGCATCAGCGGATAGTCGTCCGGGTGCAGGGCGCTGGTCCAGCCGGCGCCCAGCGCGGCGGCGCGCGGCAGGCCCGTGATGGCTTCGAAGGTGCGGTTGACGTAGGTGCAGCGGCGCTGACGGTCCAGGCGCACCAGCCCGAGCGGCGAGGCGTCGTTGACGGCGGCCAGCTCTGCCTGTTTCTGGCGCAGTTCCAGTTCCTGCTGGCGGCGCTGCGAGATATCCTCGGCGATGCACAGGATATGCTCGACCTGCTGGCGCTCGTCGAACACGGGCACGGAGACGGCGCGCAGGTAGCGCAGGCTGCCGTCAAGCAGGCGCAGCGGCTTTTCCGTATGGTCGATGACACCGCGCTCGGCCAGGATGGCGCGGTCGTCCTCGGCATCGTGCAGGCCGAAGTCGGGCGGAAAGGCCTGGCAATCGGTCTTGCCGATGACGTCGGCGGCCAGGTGGCCCGTGATGTCCTCGGCCGCCTTGTTCCACACTTCCATCCGGCCGAAGTTTTCCGGGCGCGCGCTTTTCACGTACACCAGCACGGGCAGGTGGTCGATCAGCGACTGCAGGAAGCTGCGGTTGTCCTGCAGCGCCAGTTCGTCGTGCTTGCGCGCGCTGATGTCGCGCGAGGTGACGGCCACGCCGTCGGCGATCGGCACCACCTGGTGGCGCAGCCAGCGCGTGCCGCCCGACGCCAGTTTCAGCTCGAATTCATCCTCCAGCGGCTGGCCCGTTTCCATCACCAGCACGAAGCGCTTGAAAAAGCGCTCGCCGCGCAGCAGCGGCACGCGCGGCAGCACGCGCTGGCCCAGCAGTTCGGAGCGCGGCTTGCCCAGCATATCGGCGGCCCGCTCGTTAATGTCGGCAAAGGTGAAATCTTCCACCGGCTTGCCCGGCGCGGGGCGCCAGGCTTTGAGCAGAAGTACGGCATCGAGGCTGGCCTGGTGCGCCGCGCGCAGCAGCGCCTGTGTTTCCTTGGCCTGGCGGATGCTGCGGCGCAGGCGCGCGCTCTGGCGCATCAGCAGCGCCGTAAAGCCGGCGATGAGCACGCTGGCGGCGAGCAGGGCGCCGATATACACCAGGCGGCGGTGTTCGAAGCGGGCCAGTGCCGTGGCGCGGCTCACTCCCACCACGGCGAGCAGCGGGTAGCGGGACAGTTCGTGGTAGCTGTAGATGCGCGCCGTCGCATCGACGGGCGGCTCGATCAGCAATTCCTCGGGCGCGTGCTGCGGCGGGCCCGGCATGCGGAAGTCGATGCGGTCGCTGAGGATCAATTGCTCGCCGATGCGCCCCACCGTCAGGCCGCTGTCGCGCGCCACCAGCATCAGCGCGCCATGCTCGTCGAGGTTCAGGCGGTCGTAGTCGTCGACAAAATACGTAGGGTCGACGTGGATGACGATGGCGCCCGCAAAGCGGCCCTGGCCATCGTTCAGGCGGCGCGCCAGGCGGATGGTCCAGTGCTTGCTGCCCGCGTCGAGCATGGGCGTGTCGACCAGGGCCGTGTCGGACGCATTGGCGGCCAGCGCCTTGAAAAATGCCTGGCCGGCCAGGTTTTCCGGCAGATACGCGTTGGCGCTGTCGATCACGTCGCCGCGCGCGTCGACGAGCGCGATCGGCAGTTCCAGCTTCGATGGCAGCACGCTGTCGAGCAAGCCCTGGCGGCGCGTGAATTCGTTCAGGCGCAGGGTGCCGTCCGTTTCCTCGTATTTGAGCTTGAACAATTGCGTGGCGTGGTCCGTTTGGCGCAGGGTGAAACTGGTATGGTCGGCCAAGGTACGGGCCAGCGACTGGCTGACGGCCACGGCGTCGCGCACGGCGCTGGCCCGTTCCTGGCCCACCTGGTACAAGACGGCCGCCCACAGCGCCAGCAGCAAGATGAGCGCGAACAGGGGTACCAGGCTGAGACGGTACAGGCGGCGGGCAAGGCGTTGCAGGGGTCTTGTTATCGCTATCACGGGCGCTTGCAGGCTAGGGTCATGGAAAGGTGAAGGGCGGCGTGGCGCGCATCATAGCCGAAATATGCTGACCTGCGCGCTGCCTGCTGCCCTAGCGTCTGTTCGTGGTCTGTCGCTGGGCTTATTTTGCGTTAAATCAAGAACCTGTGGTGCCGCGCACGCTAAAAAAAGCACGCCGGGGGCGGCACGGGCTTGCGCCGTGGCAGAAAAAGTACAATTGCGCCCCCATCCTCATTAAAATGGATGCTTCTTCCTCCCATATCGAAAGTTGTCATGCAGAGTAAAAAGCCCGACGCGGCAAGACTGGACAAGATCGTGGCCGAAGCGCGCCGCGCCGCCGACCAGCGCGAGAGCGGCTACCGCGAGCGCTCGCTGAAGATGTATCCGTGGGTCTGCGGCCGCTGCATGCGCGAATTTACGCGCGCCAACGTGCAGCAACTGACGGTGCACCACCGCGACCACAACCACGACAACAATCCGCCCGACGGCAGCAACTGGGAACTGTTGTGCCTGTATTGCCACGACAATGAGCACTCGCGCTATCTGGAAGCGGACCGTGGCGCCGGCCTGCTGTCGGCCGAGGTGGCGCCCGCCACGCACAATCCGTTTGCCGCGCTGGCCGGCCTGATCAAGAAGAAGGACTGAGCGGATCGCCGCTTCTCCATGCGCATCCTGCTGACCGAAGACGACCCGCAGCTGGGCCGCGCCACGCAAATCGGCCTGGAACAGGGCGGCTATGCCGTCGACTGGGTCACGAGCGCCGAACACGCGCACACGGCCGTGCGCCTGCACGACTATGGCTGCATCCTGCTCGACCTGGGCTTGCCGGGGCAGGACGGCATGCAGGCGCTGGGCGTGCTGCGCGATAACGGCTACAGCGGCGCCGTGCTGGTCGTCACGGCGCGCGACCAGGTGGGCGAGCGCATCGCCGGCCTCGATGCGGGCGCCGACGACTTTATCGTCAAACCGTTCGACCTCGACGAACTGGCCGCGCGCATCCGCAGCGCCTGCCGGCGCGCCGCGGGCCGCCTGCGCGAGCAGCTCGTGCACGGCGACCTGGTACTCGATATCGCGGACCGGCAGCTGACGCAAGGGGGCGTGCCCGTGATGTTAACCGTGAAGGAATTTCGCATCCTGCAACTGCTGCTGGAACATGGCGGCCGCGTGCTGAGCCGGGAACAGCTGGAGAAAAACCTGTACAGCTGGGGCGATGAAGTGGAAAGCAACGCCGTGCAAGTGCACATCCACCACCTGCGCAAGAAGCTGGGGCGGGACTTGATACGCACCGTGCATGCGGTCGGCTATTGCATCGACAAGCCCAAAGCGGCCTGACGGAAAAAAGGCGGCCGGGAGGCCGCCCCCCCCTTGATCAGAAATCGACGGTGGCTGACAGCCACAGACGGCGGCCGTCCAGGCTGTTGACCTAGCGGTTCGCGTAGCTCAGTGCCGGTGCGCGGTAAGGCTGGTAGTCGATGAAGTCCTTGTTGAGCAGGTTGTACACGGCCGCGTTCAGGGTCACGCGCTTGCTCAGCTGGTAGCTGGTTCCCAGGTGCAGCATGGTGTAGCCCTTGTAGTCGCCCAGCGCAGCCTTGGCGGCGCGCGTGGAAGCCGAGGTGCCTGGATCGCGGAAGCGCTCGCTGCGGTATTCGGCGCGCAGCCAGCCGTTCCACTCGCGCGAGATATCCCAGCTCAAACGCGCGTTGACGGCGTGCTTGGGCGTGTCGCTCAGCGGCTTGCCCGCATTGCTGCCGCTCTTCTGTTCGCTTTCCGTGTACGTGTAGTTGGCGCTGGCCGACAAGGTCTTGCCCAGCGGGAAGCGCGTGTTCAGCTCGACGCCGCGTGTGACGGCCTCATCCACGTTGACGGACTGGCCAAACGCATCGACGTTGGGCCAGTTGCCGAAGCTGACGCAGCCGGGACGGTTCGGCGACGGACGGTAGTCGCAGTTGACGAGGCCCGTGCCCGTCGTGATCTTGTCCTTGAATGCGTTGTTGAACAGGGAGCCGCTGGCCGTCCAGCCGGCCAGGTTGTCGAAGTACGCGCCGATTTCCGTCGTCGTGCTCGTTTCCGGCTTCAGGTCCGGGCTGCCGACGAGGGGGATCGTGCCCTGGCCGCCGAAACCGTTGATGCCTGGGGACAATTGTTCCACGCGCGGCGTCTTGTAGCCCTTGCTGACGCCGCCCTTGACGGTCCAGCTCGGCGTCGCGTTCCACACGGCATAGGCGCGGGGGCTGGTCTGGCCGCCGAAGATGCTGTGATCGTCATAACGGGCGCCAAAGGTCAACGCGACGTTTTCCAGCACTTGCCATTCGTCTTCCACGAACAGGGCTTTTTGCGTGAATTCGAATTTTTTCGGTGCCACGCCATCCGTCATTTCCGCCTTCCACCATTGCGCGCCGACGGTCGCCATGTGCTTGCCCAAAGGCATGACCAATTTGGTGTCGAGCACCTGGCTTTCCACTTCCAGCGTGCGCGCGCTGCCGGCGACGGCGCCGGGCGTGCCTGGCGGAATCGTGCGGCCCAGGGTTTCCGTCTTGTTCACCATGTAGCTGCTGTCGAGCGTGCCGAAGCCGAAGCGGCCCGTGTGCGACAGGGTCCACTGGTCGCGGTTATATTTTTGTTCCGGGCCGTAGCCGCCTTGCACGGTCTTGGTGCCGAGCTGGCCGTTCGAATTGTCGTAGGTCTGGCGGCCCGCGTCCGCGTCGAGGATGACGGTGTGGTAACGGTTCGGCGTTAACGCCAGGCGCGCGCCGAAGTTGGCGATGTCCGCGCGCACGGGATTGGCGCCCATGTTCGGCGTGACTTCCGCACCGGCCGCGCCGTTGTAGCGGATAGCGGCCGCATCGCGGCGCTGCTTGCTGCCGCGCAGGGACAGGCCCAGCAGATCGGTGGCGATGGGGCCGCTCAGGTAGAAGCGGCCGCTTTTCACGTCGCCGAAGTCCGATTCCTGCTGCGCGGTATAGTCGGCCGAGATGGAACCCATCCACTGCTTGCCCACCTTGCGCGTGATGATGTTGATCACGCCGCCCATGGCGTCCGAGCCGTACAGGGTCGACATGGGGCCGCGGATGATCTCGATGCGCTCGATGGCGGCCAGTGGCGGCATGAAGCTCGTCTGCGTGCCGCCGAAGCCGTTCGGCGTGACGTTGCCGGCCGCATTCTGGCGGCGTCCGTCGATCAGCACCAGGGTGTAGTCGCTGGGCATGCCGCGGATGCTGATGTTCATGCCGCCCGTCTTGTCGCCCGCCGCGCCCACGTCGATGCCTTCCACGCTTTCCAGCGCCTGCGTCAGATTGCCGAAGCGTTCCTTCGACAGCTCCTCGCGCGTCAGCACGGTGATCGAGGCGGGCGCCTGTTTGATGTCCTGCTCGAAACCGGAGGCGGACACGACCACTTCCGGCATGCTGGCCGGCGTGCCCGTCTGGGCGTGAGCCGGCAGGCATGACAGGGCGGCCAGAGTCAGGGCCAGGGTGGTGGGACGCGGCAGGGGCGCGCGGCGGGTGCGGTTGGACATGCAAACTCCTGAAGGGTGAATGAATAATTGCGCTGTATTAACGAGGGAATGGGAATCATGAAAGCAATAAGAATCATTTACAATTGCGGCCATGGCTACCCAGAAAATATTTCGCTCCGGATCTTGCGCAGAAGTTCTTAAGAGATTCTTAACTGCCGGCCGCGGCGTGCAAACCTGGTCGCTGCGGCGCACCCTGCTGACGGTCCTGCTGGGCCTGACTCTGGCCCTGTGGGTGGGCAGCGCCGCCATCGTGTATGTGGAAGCGCGCCGCGAAAGCCAGGAATTGTTCGACCAGTCGCTGACCGAGACGGGGCATCTGCTGCTGTCGCTGGTGGCAAAGGAGGCGCGCGAACACGGCTTGACGGGGCCCATCGACCTGCCCCTGCGCGGCCAGCGCAATCCCCACCAGTATTTGCTGTTCAAGGTGCGCGACGCGCAGCAGCGCGTGCTGTACCGCAACGATGCGGCTTCCGACATCGCCCTGTCGCGCAGCGCGCCCGATGGCCTGTCGTGGACCACGATAGGTGGCCAGCGCTGGCGTCTGTTCTCGCTGTGGGACCCGCAGCGCAGCCTGCAGTTGCTGGTGGCCGAGCCGACCAGCCACCGCGACGACATCAGCCGCGGCTTCTTTTACCGCGTTGCGCTGTTCGGCCTGCTGCTGGTGGCGCTGGCCACCCTCGCCATCTGGTGGGCCGTCCACCGCGTGTTTCGCGTGCTGCAAGCGTGCGCCGATGAAGTGTCGGCGCGCACGCCCGATGAACTGGCCGACGTCGGGCTCGCTGGCGCGCCGGACGAACTGCATCCGCTGCTGCTGGAAATTAACCGCCTGTTCGGCAGGGTGCGGCACAGCCGCGACAACGAGCAGCGCTTCACGGCCGATGCGGCGCACGAACTGCGCACGCCGCTGGCCGCCATCAAGACGAATCTGCAAGTGCTGCAGCGGGCCCGCAGCGCGGACGAGCGCGAGGAATTCATCGCCGCCCTGGGCGCCAGCGTGGAGCGCGCCACGCGCCTCGTCAACCAGCTGCTGGCGCTGGCCCGGCTCGATCCGCAGGCGCAAGCCCAGGTGGCGCTGGCGCCGGGCGACCTGGCGCAGCTGCTGGCGCAGCAGGCCGCGCAGTGGCAGGCGCTGGCCGCGCCGTACCGGCTGTCGCTGGCTGTGAACGTGGCGCCGGCGCCCTGCGCGCTCGATGCGGACAGCCTGCAGATGCTGTTGCGTAACCTGGTCGACAATGCGCTGCGCTACACGCCGGCGCCGGGCGCCGTCGAGATCAGCTGCGGCGTGGAAGGCGGGCGCAGCTATGTGCGCGTGGCCGATACGGGACCGGGCATCGCCGAAGACATGCATGAGCGCGCGTTCGAACGTTTTGTGCGCCTGGTGCAGGTGGAAAGTGCGACCCAGCTGCCCGGCAGCGGGCTGGGCCTGTCCATCGTGCGCCGCATCGCCGAGCGGCATGGCGCGGCCATCGTCCTGGGCGCCGGCCTGCAGGGCAGGGGGCTGGCGGTGACGCTGGTGTTTCCCGCCGCATAGCGAGGCTGAAGGCTGCGCGATCCGATAGCGATAAAACGCACAATGCGTGGGCAGAATGCGGTATCTTTCTGTTATGCACAGACCAGACAAGCACCCGCCTTCCGACGTCCCCCCGCTCTCGCTGGCCGCCGCGCGCGCCCTGCACCTGGCCGCGCAGGGCTTGCTGCAGGCGCGGCGTAAAAAAGCCGTGAAGGCCGACGTGCTCGATGCCATCCGCCGGATGGGCGTGCTGCAGATCGACACCATCCACGTGGTGGCGCGCAGCCCCTACCTGGTGCTGTGGAGCCGGCTGGGCGACTATCCGCAGCCGTGGCTCGAGCAGTTGCTGGCCGAGGGCGCGCTGTTCGAATACTGGGCGCATGAAGCGTGCTTCGTGCCCATCGAAGACTATGGCCTGTACCGTCACCGCATGCTGGATCCGGCCGCCATGGGCTGGAAGTATTCGGTCAAATGGATGGCCGAGCAGGGCGACGCCGTCGCGTCGGTGCTCGACCACATCCGCGCCAACGGCGCCGCGCGCTCGGCCGACTTCGAACGCACGGATGGCCAGGCGGGCGGCTGGTGGAGCTGGAAGCCGGAAAAGCGCTCGCTCGAAGTGCTGTTTACGTCGGGCGTGCTGATGATCGCCAAGCGCCATCAGTTCCAGCGCTATTACGACCTGGCCGAACGCATTTTGCCGGGCTGGCACGACGGCTTGCTGCCGCCCGAGGACCAGGTGCGCCGCCGCCTGCTGCTGGCCAGCGTGAAGGCGCTGGGTCTGGCGCGGGCCAGCTGGATCAGCGACTATTTCCGCACCAAACAGTCACGCGCCAGCATGGCGCACGATCTGCAGGCGCTGGTGGACGAGGGCGCGCTGCTGCGCTGCGCGGTGGCCGGCTGGAGCGACGCCGTCTACGTGCATGCCGAGCATGGGGAGTTGCTGCGCGCGGCGGCCGCCGGCAAGCTGGCGCCCACCTTGACGACGATCCTGTCGCCGTTCGATCCCGTCGTCTGGGACCGGCGCCGCGCGCTGGAACTGTTCGATTTCGACTACCGGCTCGAATGCTACACGCCCGCTGAAAAACGCCGCTATGGCTACTTCACGTTGCCGATCTTGCGGCGCGGCGCGCTGGTGGGGCGCCTGGACGCCAAGGCGCACCGCGCGCAGGGGCGCTTCGAGATCAAATCGCTGGCGCTGGAAGAGGGCGTGCGCGTCAGCCCCCGCCTGGTGCAGGACGTGGCCGGCGCCGTGCGGCGCCTGGCGCTCTGGCATGCCTGCCCGCAGGTCGAGATAGCCCAGGCGCAGCCGGCCGCCTTCGGTGCGCTGCTGGCCGCCGCCCTGCACGACGGCGGCGCTGCCGCAAGGCAGGCCGCATGATGCTGCCGCCCGCGCCGTCATCCCTGCTCGCCGCCGACGGCCAGCCATGTTTCGGCCGCTACACGGGCCAGCTGGACGCTTTCGACTGGGCCGCGCTGGCGCCGCCCTACGCGCGCGGCGCCCTCTGGCGCCTGTTCCACCACAAACGCTGGCATTACGTGGCCCTGTCGACGCCGGCCGTGTTTTGCGGCGTGGCCATCGTCGACCTGGGCTGGACCAGCACGGCCTTCGCCTATGCCTTCGACCGCCACAAGGGCAAGATCGTGGCGAGCTTTTCGCAGGATGGCGTCCCCGGCCTGTGCGCCACGCTGGCGCCGCATGCGGGGGCCAGCAGCCGTTTCCGTTTTTTGTCGCAGAAAATCAGCATCGAGGCGCAGCCGCAGCAGCGCTACCGATTGCGGCTCGATTGCGGCCATTTCGGCATCGATGCGGAATGCGGCCCGCCCGTGGCGCCCACCTTGCTGGCCATCGGCCCTGTGGGCGAGGGCGGCAGCGTGCATGCGACGCAAAAATCGGGCGGCTTGCCCTTGTGGGGCAGCGTGCGCTGCGGCGCCGTCGGCTACAGCCTGGACGACGGCGTGGCCAGCTTCGATTATTCGAACGGCTTGCTGGCGCGCGAGACGGAATGGCGCTGGGCTTCGGCGCACAGCCTGGACCTCGGGTTCAACCTGCAGGCCGGCTATTTCGGCGCGCATGAAAACGCGCTGTGGCTCGATGGCCAGCTGTATCCGCTGGGCCGCGCGCATTTCGACTTCAATCCCGACAACCCGCTGGCGCCGTGGCACGTATGGACGGACGACGATCTGCTGGACTTGCACTTCAAACCGGAAGGAGCGCGGCGCGAGGATAAAAACCTGTGGATCGCCGCCAGCCGCTACATCCAGCCCATCGGCACGTTCAGCGGCTGGGTGCGCACCAGCGCGGACTCACCCAAGCGCATCGTGGCGCAACTGGCGGGCGTGACGGAAAGCCACCGCTCGCGCTGGTAGGCGCGTGCGGGTTTTTCGTGAAACGCTACGCAAAGTCAAATTTTTTTGGCAAGGCATCCGATACACTGGGGAGTACCTTTAGCCACTCCGGCAAACCATGAGGCCAGAACATGAGT
The DNA here is from genome assembly GCF_002735765.1 of Janthinobacterium sp. BJB304. Classification (NCBI taxonomy): domain Bacteria; kingdom Pseudomonadati; phylum Pseudomonadota; class Betaproteobacteria; order Burkholderiales; family Oxalobacteraceae; genus Janthinobacterium; species Janthinobacterium sp. BJB304. The sequence goes on along the minus strand of NZ_PDZN01000003.1, from coordinate 330,907 downwards.
ATCCGTAATCTCGACAAGCTGTTCAAGCCGGCCTCGGTGGCCCTGATCGGCGCCACGGCGCGCGAGCGCAAGCTGGGCGCCATCGCCCTGTACAACCTGCTGGGCGGCGGCGACCAAGGCGCGCAGTACAAAGGTGATCTTTGGCCCGTCAATCCCAAGTACGACGAGCTGATGGGCCTGAAATGCTACCGCAAGCTGGCGCACCTGCCCAAGGCGCCGGACCTGGCCATCATCTGCACGCCGCCCGCCACCATCACGGCGCTGATCCGCGAACTGGGCGCGCTGGGCACGCGCGCGGCCATCGTCATGACGTCGGGCCTCGATCCCGTGCGCGAGCAATCGCTGCGCCTGGCAATGCTGAAGGCGGCCAAACCGCATTTGCTGCGCATCCTCGGCCCCAACAGCATGGGGTTGCTGGTGCCCAAACTGGGCTTGAACGCCAGCTTCGCCCACGTCGGTGCGACGAGCGGCAAGATCGCCTTCGTCTCGCAATCGGGCGCGCTGGTGTCGGGCGTGCTCGACTGGGCCAATGCGCACGGCGTGGGCTTTTCCAAGTTCATTTCGCTGGGCGCCAGCTACGACATCGATTTCGGCGACCTGCTCGACTACCTGGCCGGCGACATCGACACGGCCGCCATCCTGCTGTACATGGAAGACATCCAGGCGGCGCGCAAATTCATGTCGGCGGCGCGGGCGGCCGCGCGCAGCAAGCCCGTCATCGTGCTGAAAGCGGGGCGCGAGGCGGAAGGCGCGGCCATGGCGGCCTGGCATACGGGCGCGCTGGCCGGTTCCGACGCCGTCTACGACGCGGCCATCCGCCGCGCCGGCATGCTGCGCGTGTACTCGGCCGAAGAGTTGTTCGACGCCGTGGAAACGCTCACGCACATCCGTTCGCAGCGCGGCGAGCGCCTGGCGATTTTGTGCAACGGCGGCGGCCTGGGCGTGATGGCCACCGATGCGCTGGTGAGCAGCGGCGGCAAGCTGGCCGAGCTGTCGCCGGACACCGTGATCGCGCTGGAAAAGGCGCTGCCACGCGGGTGGTCGCACGACAACCCCGTCGGCTTGCCCGGCGACGCGGCCGTCCAGCGCTATGCCGACGCCATCAAGCCCCTGCTCGACGAGCCGCAGGCGGACGCCTTGCTGCTGCTGCACGCGCCCACGGCCATGGTTTCGTCGATCGACATCGCCGAAGCCGTCACGCCGCTGATCAAGGCCACCTCCCGCACGGTGCTGTCGTGCCTGCTGGGCGGCACCACCGTGGCGCCCGCGCGCCAGGTTTTTAATCGCGCCGGCATTCCCACCTATGACACGCCGGAAAAGGCCGTGCATGGCTTCATGCAGATCGTGCAATACCGGCGCAACCAGGAAACCCTGATGCAGGTGCCGGCGCAGCTGCCCATGTCGGCCACGCCGCGCCGCGCGAGGGTGCGCGAAATCGTCGCCGCCGCGCTGGCGGCCGGCCAGACGGTGCTCGGCGAATGCCGCTCGAAGGAGATTTTGGCCGCCTACGGCATTCCCGTCGCCACCACGCGCATGGCGGCCGACGTGGAAGAGGCGCTGGCCGTGGCGGCCGACATCGGCTATCCCGTCGCGCTGAAAATCCATTCGCCCGACATCGCCCATAAATCCGACGTGGGCGGCGTGGCGCTCGACCTCGACACGCCCGACATCCTGCGCACGGCCGCCGCCGCCATGCTCAAGCGCGTGCGCCGCATGCGGCCCGACGCGCTGATCGACGGTTTTACGGTGCAGCAGATGGCGCGCCGGCCGCAATCGCATGAATTGATCGTCGGCGTCACGACGGACGCCGCCTTCGGCCCCGTGATCCTGGTGGGGCAGGGCGGCATCGCCGTGGAAGTGACGGCCGACCACGCGATCGGCCTGCCGCCGCTGAACATGGTGCTGGCGCGCGACATGCTGGCGCGCACGCGCGTGTCGAAATTGCTGGCCGGCTACCGCAACCAGCCGCCGGCCGACATCGACGCCATCTGCTACACGCTGATCCAGGTGGCCGAACTGGTGGCCGACATCGGCGAGCTGGCCGAACTCGACATCAACCCGCTGGTGGCCGACGCCGACGGCGTGATCGCGCTCGACGCCCGCATCCGCCTGCAGCCGGGCCAGCAGCGCGACCGCCTGGCCATCCGCCCGTATCCGCAGGAGCTGGAAGAGCAGGTGACGTGGATGGGGCAATCGATTCTGCTGCGCCCCATCCGCCCCGAGGACGCGCCGCAGCACATGGATCTGTTCCACGCGCTGGACCCGGACGACGTGCGCCTGCGCTTTTTTACCTCCATGCGCGAGCTGCCCGTGTCGCAGCTGGCGCGCCTGACGCAGATCGATTACGACCGCGCCATGGCCTTCATCGCCACGCACACGGGGCCGGACGGCAAGCCGGAAACCCTGGGCGTGGTGCGCGCCGTGGCCGACCCGGACAATATCCACGCCGATTTCGCCATCGCCGTGCGTTCGGCCCTGAAGGGCAAGGGCCTCGGCCATATCCTGTTCGAGAAGCTCGTCGACTACTTCCGCAGCCGGGGCACGGAAGCGCTGGTGGGCGAGGCCATGGCGCGCAACAAGGGCATGCAGCGGCTGGTGAAAAGCTTTGGCGGCGAAGTCACGCCATCGGAAGAGCCCGGCGTCGTCAACCTGCATATCGGCCTGCGCGCGCCGTAAAAGAAAGCGCGGCTGGCCCGCTGCGGGTTTGTGCAGGATCAAACCCATCGCTGTCGGTAGTCTTTACACTTTCACTTCCAGGATCAGACATCCAGCGCATTTTTGGGAGTGAGTGCATGCTTACGGCAACATATATATTGGTTTCCCTGTCAGTGGAGCAGGCCAGCATCCGCATGAGCCTGCTGGCCTTTCAGAAGTACATGCATGTGCAGCTGCGTCACCAGAGCAGACTCAGCCTGGCGCAGCTGCAGTATGCGGGCGACTGGCTGAGCCGGCTGTACCAGGGCGGCTACTGGCGCAAGGTCGAGATGTATCTGATTCCCGCCATCCGCCAGGCCGCGCCCCATGCGGATGGCTTGCTTGATGAGCTCAATGGCCTGAACCACGCGGCGCTGGAAAGCATCAATGTGGTGCAGCAGGGCGCGGGCGCCGCCATCGACCATTCCGAATTGCAGGCCGAGCAGCTGTGCGCGGCCATCGACGCCTTTTGCGCGGCCTTGCTGCAGCGCCTGGAAAAAGAAGAGCGCGAACTGTTCGCGCTGGCGCGCAAGGTCATCGTGGGCGAAGCGTGGTTTGCCATCGCCTACCAGTTCCTCGCCCACGACGCGCGCGCGCAGGAGGCGCGCCGTGGCAAGGCGCAGGTGCTGCCCTTTGTTTTGCCGGCGCCTTTGCCGACATCCTTGCCGGCGCCGGGCGCGCCTGCCACCGGCGGGGAAAACGCCGAGGCCGGCGGCGCGTCGGCGCAGCTTGCACCGTCACCGCCGCTGCGCGCGCAGGCTTGAACGGGTAGCGAGCGCACACCCCGGCAGGCCCGCCTGTGCCAGGGCGGTTTTATCGCCGGGCACATGGCGCCGTCATAGGGAAAAGATTCATTTTAGTCATTTGATAACTTGTTCAGCCCTGTCCGATGCAATACCCCGGGCTTTGTTATGATGGTGGTTTTGATCCACGCGAAACCCGTCATGTTCGAATTTCTCTTCAAGCGTTCTGCCAGCAAGACTGCCGTCCCCGATCCTGTCGTGGCAGAACAGGCCGCCGCCTCGGCGCAGAGCGCATCGCGCCGCGCCGAACAGGTTGCGCGTGCCCATGCCGTGGCGGGCGACGAAGCCGCCGCCTGTGAATTCATCGTGTCCAGCGAATTTGCCGATGCCCGCCTGATCGCGGCCGAACACGTCCATAGCTTGCCCCTGCTGGAAAAAGTCCACCACGCCATGCGCAATACGGACCGCCGCGTTGCCAAGCTGATGCAGGGCCGCATCGACCTGATCCGTCATCAGGCGGCCGAGACGCAACGCGCCCAGGCCAGCATCGCCACGGCCCAGCGCCTGTTGAACGATGACAAGCTGAGCCCGAACCAGGTAGCCGAGCTGGACCGTCAATGGCAAGTCATCAAGGCCACGCCCGAGCTGGAGAGCGCCTTTGCCGCCGCGCGCGCCGCGCTGGCCGCCCGCCTGGAAGCGCAAGTGGTGCTGCAGCGCGCCGTGATCGACACCGTCGCCGCCGCGCGCGCCTTGGCTGCCAGTGGCCAGTCCTCCGATGAGCTGGCGCAGGCGCTGGCCCGCCTGGACGCGGAACATGCGCAGCATGCGCAATCGCCGGAGCGCGCTTCCTTGCCGAAACACCTGGAGAGCGATTTCACGCAGGCGCGCGAGCAGGCGCAGTCCGCCTTGCAGGCGCTGCAGCAGCACCAGGCCGTGTTCGACGCGCGCCAGCTTGCGCTGGCCGCATGGCAGGCGCAGGATGCCGCCACGCTCGATGCAGACACCTTGAAACGCGCGTGGCAAGCCTTGCCGCGCCTGCCCGAGTCGCCATTGTCCGACAGCCTGCAGCAGCAATTTGCGGCCCTGCTGGCCAGCGCCCCGGCGCCGGTCGTCCCTGCCGCAGCCGTGGACGCGCCAGCGCATGCGGAACCGGCGCCGCGCAAGCCGCGCCAGGAACACGCCCCCGTGTCGAAGGAAGCAACGGAGCAGTTCATCAAGACCCTCGACGCCATGGACGCGGCCTTGCAGGAAGGCTTGCTGCACGTGGCGTCCGAGCACGATAAAACCTTGCGCGATAGCAAGCATGGCCGCTTGACGCCTGCGCAAGCGGATCGCCTGGCCCATGTGCGCGGCGAGTTCAAGCGCCTGGCCGACTGGGCGCGCTGGGGCGGCAACGTGTCGCGCGAGGAACTGGTCAAGGCGGGCGAGGAATTGCCGGCGCAGCAATTGCCGATGGCCGAGCTGGCCAAGAAAGTGGGCAGCCTGCGCGAGCGCTGGAAGTCGCTCGACACCTTGTCCGGCCCCGCACCGAAATCCCTGTGGGAGCGTTTCGACGCCGCCTGCAGCGTGGCGTATGCGCCGGCGGCCCAGCATTTCAAGCAACTGGCGGAAGAGCGCCACGGCAATGCGGCCAAGGCCCAGGAATTGATCGCGGAAACGGCGGCCCTGGCGGCCGAAGAGAGTACCGACTGGAAACATGTCGCTTCCGCCTCGCAGCGCTTGCGCCAGGCGTGGACGCGCCTGGGCACCATCGACCGCAAGGAAAAGAAACGCCTGGATACGGAATTCGGCGCCGCGCTGGACGCCCTGTCCAAGCCGCTGGACACGCAGCGCCAGATCGAGACGGCGCGCCGCGAACAATTGATCGTCGAAGTGGGCCTGCTCAAACCATCGGAGCGCAACACGGTCGACATGCTGAAAGCCTTGCAGGACAAATGGCAGGAGCTGGCGAAAGCCTTGCCGCTGGAACGCCGCGCGGAACAGGCGCTGTGGCAGCGTTTCCGTGCCGCCTGCGACGATATCTTCGCCAGGCGCAAGGAAACGGCCCACGCGGCCGACCACGAGCGCCGCGAACACCTGCATGCGCGCGAAGCGCTGTGCGCCGCGCTGGAAACGGCCGTCGTGCCCGAGGGCGACGACAAGGCCCGCAGCGCCTTCATCAACCACTTGCTGCGTGACACGCGCGCCGCCTGGAACGCCACCGGCCCCGTGCCGCGCGCCAGCGAAGCGAAGATCGAGCAGCGCTACCAGGCGGCGGTCGCCGGCGTGCAAGCGCAGGCGGACGCCATCGCCGAGCGCGCCGGTGCCGCGCAGGCCAACGCCTTGCGCGACAAGCTGCGTCTGGTGCAATCGCTGGAAGCCGCACTGGCCGATGGCGGCGACGGCGCCGACGCGCAGGCGTGGAGCGAACGCTGGAGCGCCTTGCCGCCGCTCGACGCCCAGTACGAACGCAGCCTGCAGCAGCGCTTTGCCGCCGCCCAGGCCGCGCTGGGCGAGGGCGCTTCCGCCTACGCGCGGCAATTGCAGGCCAACCAGGAGCGCTTGCTCGCTGAAGTGTTGCGCCTGGAAATCGTCGCCGGCGTCGACAGCGGCGCCGAATTTGCCCGCGACCGCCTGAAAATGCAGGTGGAAGTGCTGCAATCGTCGCTCAAATCGGGCCAGAAGCCGCTCACGCAAGTGTCGCAGCTGATGCAGCTGTGCGCGATTGCCGCCGCCACCGATGCGCGCACGGCCAGCCGCATCGAAACCCTGCTGCGCCGCATCGGAGGTCATGCGAAATGAACACTTCCGTCCGCATCCAGCACGCCGATTTTGACTTGAGTCAAGAAATCGCACAATTGCGTGCAGGCAACCCCAAGGTGGGCGCCGTCGTCGGCTTCGTCGGCACGGTGCGCGACATGAACGAGGGGCTGGACGTGGCCGCGATGGAGCTCGAGCACTATCCGGGCATGACGGAAAAGTCCATCGAAGCAATCGTCGAACAGGCGCGGGCGCGCTGGCCCCTGTCCGGCGCGCTGGTGATCCACCGCGTCGGGCCCTTGCTGCCGCAGGAGCAGATCGTGCTGGTGGCGGTCTCGTCCGCCCACCGGGGCGAGGCGTTTGCCGCCTGCGAATTCATCATCGATTACCTGAAGACGGAAGCGCCGTTCTGGAAAAAGGAAGACACGCCGGAAGGGGCGCGCTGGGTCGATGCGCGCGACAGCGACGAGACGGCCCTGGACAAGTGGGCCGCAAAAGCAAGCGCCATTTGAAGCGAACGCGCCGCGCACGCTAGCATTTGCCAAAATGCATCAGTTTTCTGCTTTGTGTATGCTTGAAAAGTACTGCCTCACCCCAATTTGGTTAACAACTAATTAACCGGGAGCGCTTTTCATGCGACAAGATAAACTGACTACCAAGTTACAGGAAGCCCTGGCCGATGCGCAAAGCTTGGCCGTGGGCAACGACAACCCCTATATCGAACCAGTCCACCTGCTGACGGCCCTGTTGAACCAGGACGACGGCGGCGCCCGCTCGCTCTTGCAGCGGGCCGGCGTCAACGTGGGCGGCCTGTCCAAGGCCTTGGGTGCGTCCATCGAACGCTTGCCGAAGGTCTCCGGCACGGGCGGCGACGTGCAGGTGAGCCGTGAATTCGTGGCCTTGCTGAACCTGGCCGACAAGGAATCGCAAAAGGCGGGCGACCAGTTCGTGTCCAGCGAAATGGTCTTGCTGGCCATGACGGACGACAAGTCCGACTGCGGCAAGCTGGCGCGCGAAAACGGCCTGACCCGCAAGGCGCTGGAAGCGGCCATCGACGCCGTGCGCGGCGGCAACAAGGTCGATTCGCAGGAAGCCGAAGGCCAGCGCGAAGCCTTGAAAAAATACACCTTGGACCTGACGGAGCGGGCGCGCAAGGGCAAGCTCGACCCTGTGATCGGCCGCGACGATGAAATCCGCCGCACCATCCAGATCCTGCAGCGCCGCAGCAAGAACAACCCCGTGCTGATCGGCGAGCCGGGCGTGGGCAAGACGGCCATCGTCGAAGGCCTGGCGCAGCGCATCGTCAATGGCGAAGTGCCCGAGTCGCTGAAAGGCAAGCGCGTGCTGGCGCTGGACATGGCCGCCCTGGTTGCCGGCGCGAAATTCCGCGGCGAGTTCGAAGAGCGCCTGAAGTCCGTGCTCAAGGAACTGGCCATGGATGAAGGGCAAACCATCGTCTTCATCGACGAGATGCACACCATGGTGGGCGCGGGCAAGGCCGACGGCGCGATGGATGCCGGCAATATGCTCAAACCGGCGCTGGCGCGCGGCGAACTGCACTGCGTGGGAGCCACCACCCTCGACGAGTACCGAAAATACATCGAGAAGGATGCGGCGCTGGAACGCCGCTTCCAGAAAGTGCTCGTCGACGAACCGACCGTGGAGGCGACGATCGCCATCCTGCGCGGCTTGCAGGATAAGTACGCGCTGCACCACAAGGTGGAAATCACGGACGCGGCCATTATCGCGGCCGCCGAGCTGTCGCACCGCTACATCACCGACCGCTTCCTGCCCGACAAGGCGATCGACCTGATCGACGAGGCGGCGGCGAAGATCAAGATCGAGATCGACTCGAAGCCGGAAGTGATGGACAAGCTGGAACGCCGCTTGATCCAGCTGAAAATCGAGCGCGAAGCCGTCAAGAAGGAAAAAGACGAAGCGTCGCTGCGCCGCCTGGGCCTGATCGAGGAAGAAATCCTCAAGCTGCAGCGCGAATACAATGACTTCGAAGAAATCCTGAAGGCGGAAAAAGCCGTGGTGCAAGGCAGCACGCACATCAAGGAAGAAATCGAGCAGGTCAAGCTGCAGATGGAGCAGGCCACGCGTGAAAGCAACTGGCAGAAAGTGTCGGAATTGCAGTATGGCAAGCTGCCGCAGCTGGAAGCCCAGCTCAAGCAGGCTGACAGCGGCATGCCCAAGCTCGATCCCGACCAGCCGAAGCTGCTGCGCACGGAAGTGGGTGCCGAGGAAATCGCCGAAGTGGTGTCGCGCGCGACGGGCATTCCCGTGTCGCGCATGATGCAGGGCGAGCGCGACAAGCTGCTGCACATCGAAGAGAAGCTGCATGAGCGCGTCGTGGGCCAGGATGAAGCCATCACGGCCGTGGCCGACGCCATCCGCCGCTCGCGCGCCGGCTTGAGCGATCCGAACCGTCCCTATGGTTCCTTCATGTTCCTGGGACCGACGGGCGTGGGTAAGACCGAGCTGAGCAAGGCGCTGGCGACCTTCCTGTTCGATACGGAAGAATCGATGATCCGCATCGACATGAGCGAGTTCATGGAGAAGCATTCCGTGGCCCGTCTGATCGGCGCGCCACCGGGCTACGTGGGCTACGACGAAGGCGGCTACCTGACGGAAGCCGTGCGCCGCAAGCCGTACAGCGTGATCCTGCTCGACGAAGTGGAAAAGGCGCATGCCGACGTCTTCAACGTGCTGCTGCAGGTGCTCGACGACGGACGCATGACGGACGGCCAGGGCCGCACGGTGGACTTCAAGAATACCGTCATCATCATGACCTCGAACCTGGGTTCGCATAAAATCCAGGCGATGGAAAGCGATGATCCCGGTGTCGTGAAGCTGGCCGTGATGGCCGAGGTACGCTCGCACTTCCGTCCCGAGTTCGTCAACCGTATCGACGAAATCGTCGTGTTCCACGGCCTCGACGAGAAGAATATCGGCGCGATCGCGAAGATCCAGCTGAAGATCCTTGAAGAACGCCTGGAACGCATGGACATGCAGCTGAGCTTGACGGACGCTGCGCTGCAGCAGATCGCCGAAGCGGGCTACGACCCGGTGTATGGCGCCCGTCCGTTGAAACGGGCGATCCAGCAGCAGATCGAAAATCCGCTGTCGAAGCTGATCCTCGAAGGCCGCTTCGGTCCGAAAGACGAGATCCGCATCGACGCCCAGAACGGCAACCTGGTGTTTACAGGGGCGCAAGTGGGGCTGGACAAGGTGTAATGCTGGCTGGTCAGTCCCTGCGGGATTGGAAGCTATTTCATTGGGGCAGCTTCCCCCGTCGTGTCTGACCCCAGTTTTACGGCATTTGCAGTGAGGAAGATTTGCGACGATTTGCGACGTCTAACAAAACCGTAGCGAGCGGCAGTGATTTGTGGCCGAGAAGCGCAACCGTACTCTAGTACGGTGAGCATCGCAGGCCGCAAAGCGCGACGCGCAGTAGGTTTTGTTAGACGTCCTCAGGCAGGGCGCGATCGGGCTAGACCTGATCGCGCCCTTCTTGCTATCATCGTCACTATTTTCTGACTAATTTTCGGAGGCGGTACGATGGCAAACACATGGCAAGCAGGACGGCGCATTGGACTGGGACTGACCTTGGCGGCGGCCGTGCTGGCCTTGCCTGCGCACGCCCAGGAAGAAAAAGTCCTGAACATCTACAACTGGTCGGACTATATCGGCGACGATACGATCAAGAATTTTGAGAAGGAAACGGGCATCAAGGTGCGCTACGACGTTTTCGATAATAACGAAATCCTCAATGCGAAACTGGTGGCGGGCAAGTCCGGCTACGACATCGTCGTGCCGACGGCCCAGTGGGCGCGGCTGCAGATCGATGCGGGCCTGCTGCGCAAGCTCGACAAGAGCAAGCTGACGAACCTGGGCAACCTGGACCCGAACCTGCAGGCGAAGCTGTCGAAGATCGACCCGAACAACGATTACCTGGTCGACTGGCTGTGGGGCTACACGACGGTGGGCATCAACGTCAACAAGGTCAAGGCCGCGCTGGGCGGCATGCCCATGCCAGACAATGCCTGGGATTTGATCTTTGATCCGAAATATGCGGCCAAGCTGAAATCGTGCGGCGTGTCCTTCCTCGACTCGCCGTCGGAAGTGCTGCCGGCCGCCCTGCAATACCTGGGCAAGCCCGCGTACTCGAAAACGGCCGCCGACTACCAGGAAGCGGGCAAGGTGCTGCAGGCGATCCGCCCCTACGTAACCTTGTTCAGCTCCTCAGGCTACATCAATGACATGGCCAACGGTTCCGTCTGCGTGGCGCTGGGCTGGTCGGGCGACATCAATATCGCGCGCCAGCGCGCCATTGACGCGAAGAATGGCAACGTGATCCAGGTGCTGGTGCCGAAGACGGCCGCCCTGATGTTCGACACCATGGCCATTCCCGCCGACGCGCCGCACCCGAACAATGCGCACCTGTTCATCAACTACATCCTGCGTCCGCAAGTGCATGCCAGCCTGAGCAACAAGGTCTTCTACGCGAATCCGAATCCGGCCAGCATCAAATATGTACGCAAGGACATCGGCGAGAACAAGGCCATCTTCCTGTCGGACGCCGACAAGCAGCGCATGGCCGCGCCGGAAGCGATCACGGCCGATATCCGCCGCTTGATGACGCGCATTTATACGAAGTTCAAGACGGGAGTGTAAGACGGGAGCGTAAAAGCAAGGATGGCGCGAGAGACGGGCCTGTTGGCCGTCGCTGGCGCCATGCGATAGTGCCGAGGTGAACGCTACTCGTGATAGCGGTCCATCAGCTTATGGTGGCTGCCGCGCATTTCTTCGACCAGTTCAAAGGCGACAAAGCCGATGATGGCAGCGAAGATGGCGATGAAGAGAAAAACGAGGAAGGTGATTAACATGGTCTTTCAGCCGCCGTTGGACGGCCGTCCGCTGGGTTGCTCAATGTGCGGGAGCAGCGCTCCAGCACGTAGTTGATGCAATTAAACTCTAGCAGATCGGCAGCGCTTTACAAGGCTGCCGAGTTGTAATTCCTACCAGTATTTGTCCCAGCGCACTTTTTGCGCATTTTCTGCTTCACCACCCTCATTTCACCACCAGATCATGCGCCATCACGGCCTTCAAATAGACGCTGACGGGATCGCCTGGTTCGCGCTGGGAGAGCCTGCCCATCCTGCGCTGGCCTTGCGCATTTCCCTGTTTTACTATTTCACCACCAGATCATGCGCCATCACGGCTTTCAAATAGACACTGACGGGGTCGCCTGGCTCGCGCGGCGAGAACCTGTCCATTCTGCGCTGGCCTTGCGCATTTCCCTGTTTTACTATTTCACCACCAGATCATGCGCCATCACGGCTTTCAAATAGACACTGACGGGGTCGCCTGGCTCGCGCTGGGAGAACCACCACGCGCTGGCCTTGCGCATTTCCCATTCCTGCTCTTCGCCCGTCAACAGCAGGGCGGCTGCCTGGCCCAGGGTGGGCTGGTGGCCGACGATGAGCACGGTTTCCTTGCCGCCGGGCCAGTTGGCCGCCTTCAGGATGTCTTCCGCTTCGGCGCCGGGCGCCAGTTCCGGCATCAGCTTGAACTTGCGTCCCAGCGCCTCCGCCGTTTGCAGGGTGCGCAGGGCGGGGCTGACGAGGATGCGGCAATTTTCCGGTAGTTGCGAGGCCAGCCATTCTCCCATGCGGCGCGCCTGTTTCTGGCCTTTGACGGTCAGGGCGCGTTCGAGGTCGGGGAGGCCCGGCTCGGCTTCTGCGTGTCGCCACAAGATGAGATCCATGCTGTACTCCTGTGTGTAGAGTTGCCTATTCGCCGACCTCCGCGCCCGGCGTGCCCAGTGTGTGCATCAGGTATTGCTGGGCGCTGAACGGCATCTGCTTGCCGCGCGGCTTGCGGCGCGCATAATGGCCCGTCGGCTCCAGTTCCCATGCATTTGTATTATCCTTCAAATACGGATTCAAGCCCTCGGCGATCACGCGCCGTTTCAGCGCCCGGTCCAGCACGGGGAAGGCCACTTCTACCCTGCGGAACAGGTTGCGGCTCATCCAGTCGGCGCTGGCCAGGTAGACATCGTGCGCCAGGTCGTTGCGGAAGTAGTAAATGCGGCTGTGTTCGAGGAAACGGCCGATCACGGAGCGCACCTTGATGTTTTCCGACAAGCCCGGCACGCCCGGCTTCAGGGTGCAGGCGCCGCGCACGATCAGGTCGATCTTCACGCCATCGGTCGAGGCCGCATACAGGGCGCGGATCACGGATTCATCGACGAGCGCGTTGACTTTCACGATGATGCGACCGCGCCGGCCGGAACGGGCGATCTTCGCCTCGTTGCGGATGGCCTTGATGATTTCGCTTTGCAGGCCGAACGGCGCCAGCCACAAATGGTTCAGGTTGTGCGGCTTGGTCAGGCTGGTCAGGTGGATGAAGACTTCGTTCACTTCCACAGCCAGGTCCTGGTTCGCCGTCAGCAAGCCGAAATCCGTGTACAGCTTGGTGGTCGTGGGGTGGTAGTTGCCGGTGCCCAAGTGGGCGTAGAAGCGAAGAGCGCCTTCTTCGCGGCGGATGACGAGCGCCACCTTGGCGTGGGTTTTCAGGCCCACCACGCCGTACACGACTTGCGCGCCAGCCTGTTCCAGCTTGTCGGCCCAGTTGATATTGGCTTCTTCGTCGAAACGCGCCATCAATTCCACGATGACTGTTACCTCTTTGCCCATCTTCGCCGCCGTGATCAAGGACTCCATCAGGTCCGAGTTCATGCCCGTGCGGTAGATCGTCTGCTTGATGGCGACGACGGACGGATCGTAGGCGGCGCTGCGGATGAAGTCGATCACCGTCTGGAACGATTGATACGGGTGGTGCAGCAGGATGTCGTGCTTGGTCAGCGCGGCAAAGATGTCGTTGCCGATGGCCTTGTGCGCGAGGCCCGGGAAGAACGGCGGGAAGCGCAACTCGGGCTGCTTGACGTGGTCGATCATTTCCGACAGGCGCACGAGGTTCACGGGGCCGTTGACGCGGTAGAGGCGGCTTTGATCCAGATTAAACTGGTCGAGCAGGAACTGTGACAATTCTGGCGGGCAATTGCGCGCCACTTCCAGGCGCACCGAGGTGCCGAACTGGCGCCCCACGAGTTCGCCTTTTAAGGCCTGGCGCAGATTCTTGACTTCGTCCTCATCGACCCACAGGTCGCTGTCGCGCGTGACGCGAAATTGCGAATAGGCAATCACCTCGCGCCCGGCGAACAGGTCCGAGATATGCGCATGGATCACGGACGACAATAAACAGAAGGAGACGCCGTCGCCGGAAATCTCGTCCGGCAGCTTAATGACGCGCGGCAAGACACGGGGCGCCTTGACGATGGCGATGGCCGTGCCGCGGCCGAACGCATCCTTGCCGCTCAGCGAGACGATGAAATTGAGACTCTTGTTGACTACCTGTGGGAACGGGTGGGCCGGGTCCAGGCCGATAGGGGTCAGCAGGGGGCGCACTTCGCGGTCGAAATACTGCTTGACCCAGGCGCGCTGCGCATCGTTGCGGTCGTTGTCGCGCAGCAAATGCACGCCCGCTTCGCGCAGGGCCGGCAAGACTTCGCTATTTAATATCTCGTACTGGCGTTCCACCAGCGCATGGCATTCCTTGCCGATGCGCTCCAGATTGGCCGCCAGGGCAGGGTGGCCGGCCAGCGAACCGCCGATGCTGCCGGCCGCCAGCAGGCTGGCCACGCGCACTTCGAAGAACTCATCCATGTTGCTGCTGACGATGCACAGGTAGCGCAGGCGCTCGAGCAGCGGAATGTTCGGGTCTTCCGCCTGGGCCATCACGCGCCGGTTGAAAGTCAGTTGCGACAGTTCGCGGTCAAGCAGGATGCCCGATTTGGTCACTTCCGTGTGCAGTTCAGGTTTCATATTCTTTTGTCTTTGCAGATAGTTAATTCTAGCCGTATTTCATCGTATATGACGCGTTGTGAGTGTAATCATGAAATATGACGTAAGCGTGACATAAGCTGTCATAAAGCGTCGCCCGTCCTGTCATTTTTCGCGCCGAAAAGGGCGATTCCCGGGGCGTAGCCAATTATTTCAGGATTTTTTACCTATGTCATAAAGCTGTCATATTCGCTTGCTAGACTGCGCAGCATTCAACCGGGACTTTGAGCCCTAACAACCCTGAGGACTTGATATGCAAATGAAGCAAATGTTCAAATTTATCGTCGTGGGTGCTTCGGCAGCGATGGCATTTTCTTCCGCTTCCGTCATGGCGGCAGATATGACAGGTGCTGGTGCAACCTTCCCGTACCCGATTTACGCCAAATGGGCTGAGACGTACAAAGCCAACACGGGCAACGGCCTGAACTACCAGTCCGTCGGTTCCGGCGCCGGCATCAAGCAAATCAAGGCCAAGACTGTTGAATTCGGCGCTTCGGACATGCCTTTGAAGGCGGAAGAGCTGGAAGAAGCGGGGCTGATGCAGTTCCCGGCCATCATGGGCGGCGTGGTCACCATCGTCAACCTCGACGGCGTGACCCCAGGCCAGCTGAAAATGACGGGCAAGGTCGTTGGCGACATCTACCTGGGCAAGATCACCAAGTGGAGCGCGCCTGAAATCGCTGCACTGAACAGTGGCGTCAAGCTGCCGGACACGGAAATCACCGTGGTGCACCGCGCCGACGGTTCGGGCACCTCGTTCCTGTTCACCGACTTCCTGTCGAAAACCAACCCGGAATTCAAATCGAAAATCGGCGCTGGCTCGGCCGTGAAATGGGCCGTCGGCGTGGGTGGCAAGGGTAACGAAGGCGTGGCAGCAAACGTACAGCGCATCAAGGGTTCGATCGGCTACGTCGAGTGGGCTTACGCCAAGAAAAACAAGATGTCGCACACCCAGCTGCAAAACAAGGACGGCAACTTCCTGCAGCCTGACGACGACAACTTCAAGGCCGCCGCCGCTTCGGCACCCTGGACGCAAACCCCAGGCTTCGGCGTGGTCCTGACCGACCAGGCTGGCAAGAACAGCTGGCCTATCACGGGCGTGTCGTTCATCCTGATGCACAAAGTCCAGGCTGACGCAGCCAAGGCAAAAGAAGTCTTGAAATTCTTCGACTGGGCCTACAAGAACGGCGGCCCTGCTGCCGTCGAACTGGACTACGTGCCGATGCCGGCATCGGTCGTGAAACTGGTGCAGGAATCGTGGAAAGCCAACCTGAAAGATGCATCGGGCAAGTCGATCTACTAATCGCATAGCCTGAGTCATTCATCCTTGCCCCGCCGGCAGTATGGCGGGGCAGGGAGTTAGCCAGGACCGCCCGCAAGCCCTTGCAGACGGTCCTGGCTAAAAGAATAAAAGTAGCTGAAAGAATAAAAGCAACGACGCCTGACAAAACCGTAGCGAGCGGAAGGGAGTTGCGGTCGAGAAGCGCAACTGTACGAAGGTACAGTGAGCATCGCAGGCCGTAAATCCCGACGCGCAGTAGGTTTTGACAGGCGTATTAAAACAGCAGCACCGGCAGTACCACCCACATCTGGCACAATATGAGCGCACAATCTACCTCCTCCACGATCCCCCTGCCAGGCGGCACCATGACCGATTCCATCAGTCACGCGCAAATGCTTTCCACCATGCGCAAGCAGCGCTTCCAGGATTTCATGTTCCACAAGGTGACGATGCTGTTCGCCCTGTCGGTGCTGATCGTCCTGGTCGGCATCATCATTTCGCTGATCATGGAATCGATACCGGCCTTCAAGACCTTCGGCCTGCATTTCATCGTGTCCGCGGAATGGGACCCCGTCAATGACCAGTACGGCGCCCTGATCCCCATCATCGGCACCCTGGTGACGTCCGTCATCGCCTTGCTGATCGCCTTTCCCGTCAGCTTCGGCATCGCCCTGTTCCTCACGGAAATCTGCCCGGCCTGGCTGCGCCGCCCGCTGGGCACGGCTGTCGAGCTGCTGGCCGGCGTGCCATCGATCATCTACGGCATCTGGGGCCTGTTCGTCTTCGCGCCCCTGTTCGCCGACCACGTCCAGCCCCTGCTGAAAGCCACCCTGGGCAACGTGCCCGTCATCGGCCAGCTGTTCAGCGGCCCCATGATGGGCATCGGCTTGCTGACGGCCGGCCTGGTGCTGGCCATCATGATCATCCCCTTCATCGCTTCCGTGATGCGCGACGTGTTTGAAATCGTCCCTGCCGTGCTGAAGGAATCCGCCTACGGTCTGGGCTGCACGCGCTGGGAAGTGGTGCGCAAGATCGTCTTGCCATACACCAAGACCGGCGTCGTCGGCGGCGTCATGCTGGGCCTTGGCCGCGCGCTGGGCGAGACCATGGCCGTGACCTTCGTCATCGGCAACGCGAATAAACTGTCGTGGTCGCTGTTTGCCGCCGGTAACAGCATCACCTCGCTGCTGGCGAACGAATTCGGCGAAGCGCAATCGGCGTTGCACGTGTCCTCGCTGTTCTCGCTGGCCCTGATCCTGTTTGTCATCACCTTTATCGTCTTATCCGCCGCCAAGCTGATGCTGGCTGGCATGTCCCGCAAGGAAGGCACGAAATGAGCCAGCTCAGCCAAGTTAGCACCCTCGACGTTCCGGCCAAACCGGCCATGAACCCCGTCTACCGCAAGCGCCTGCTGATGCACCGCGTCGGCATCGCCCTGTCGGTGGCCGCCATGGCCCTGGGCCTGGCCGTGCTCGTGTGGATTTTGTTCACGCTGGTGATCAAGGGTTTCGGCGCGCTGTCCGTCGATCTGTTCACGCAAACGACGCCGGCTCCCGGCAGCGAAGGCGGCGGCTTGATCAACGCCATCGTCGGCAGCGCCCTGATGGTGGGCCTGGCCACTGTCGTCAGCACCCCGATCGGCATCCTGGCCGGCATCTACCTGGCCGAATACGGCGAAGAAAACAGGCTGGCGCAAGTGACGCGTTTCGTCACCGACATCATGCTGTCGGCACCGTCCATCGTCATCGGCCTGTTCGTGTATGCGCTGTACGTGGCGCACGTCAAACACTTCTCCGGTTACGCCGGTGCCATCGCCCTGTCCCTGATCGCCGTGCCCGTGGTGGTGCGCACGACGGACAATATGCTGCGCCTGGTGCCGAACAGCCTGCTGGAAGCGGCGTTTGCCCTCGGCGCGCCGCGCTGGAAAGTCGCCACCCTGGTGCGCTTGCGCGCCGTGAAAGCGGGCGTCATCACCGGCGTGCTGCTGGCCTTGGCCCGCATCGCCGGCGAAACGGCACCGCTGCTGTTCACGGCCCTGAATAACCAGTTCCAAAGCTTTAACATGAATGCGCCGATGGCCAACTTGCCGTCCGTCATCGCATCGTTTGCAATGAGCCCGTACGACAACTGGCGCTCGCTGGCCTGGGGCGGCGCACTGCTGATCACCTTCAGCGTGCTGGCCCTGAATATCCTGTCGCGCACCGTGTTCAGCCAAAAAGTCCCACATTAAACAGATACCGAGCGAAGCGAACCCATATGAATACGCAAATGAATCCAGCCCAAGACTTGGCACCAAAGAAAAAAACCATCGAGATTTCGGGCCTGAACTTTTTTTACGGCAAAACGCAAAGCTTGCATAACGTCAACCTGGACATTCACGAGAAGAAGGTCACGGCCTTCATCGGCCCGTCCGGTTGCGGCAAGTCGACCCTGCTGCGCACCCTGAACCGCATGTACGACCTGTATCCGGGCCAGCGCGCGGAAGGCTCCATCCTGTACCGCGGCCGCAACGTGCTCGACGCCGACCAGGACGTCAACATGCTGCGCGCCAAGGTCGGCATGGTGTTCCAGAAGCCCACGCCGTTCCCCATGTCCGTCTACGACAACATCGCCTTCGGCGTGCGCCTGTATGAAGACCTGTCGAAGGGCGAAATGGACGAGCGCGTCGAGTGGGCCCTGAAGAAGGCCGCGCTGTGGGGCGAAGTCAAGGACAAGCTGACCAAGAGCGGCCTGTCGCTGTCGGGCGGCCAGCAGCAGCGCCTGTGCATTGCGCGCGGCGTGGCCGTGAAACCGGACGTCTTGCTGCTCGACGAGCCGACCTCGGCGCTGGACCCGATCTCGACCTCGAAGGTGGAAGAGCTGATCAGCGAACTGAAACAGGATTACACGATCGCCATCGTGACGCACAATATGCAACAGGCGGCGCGCTGCTCCGACTACACGGCGTATATGTATCTGGGCGAGCTGGTGGAATTCGGCGAAACGGACCAGATTTTCATGAATCCGGCCCGCAAGGAAACGCAGGATTACATCACGGGCCGCTTCGGCTGATCCGCCCAGAATAACGATATACAAGACTACTGAATACGGAGAGACAGCATGATAGGCGAACATTCATCCAAGCAATACGACAACGAACTCGAAGCGATCCGCTCGAAAGTGCTCCTGATGGGCGGCATCGTTGAAACCCAGTTCCTCGACGCGATGACATGCTTTCGCATCGGCAACCCGGAACGCGCCGACCGCGTGATGCGCGAAGACGACGTCGTCAACCAGCTGGAAGTGTCGCTGGACGACGCCTGCAGCCATCTGATCGTGCGCCGCCAGCCGGCCGCCAACGACTTGCGCACCATCATGGCCACCATCAAGGTGATTACCGACCTCGAGCGCGTAGGCGACGAGGCGACCAAGATTGCCCGCGTGGCGAAGAACTTGCACAAGCGGGGCAACGCCGTCGTCAACCATTACGAGATGGTGCGCGGCATCGCCAACACGGCCACCGACATGCTGCACGACGCGCTGGACGCTTTCGCGCGCAACGATGGCAAGCAGGCATTACAATTAATTGCACAAGACGCCATCATCGACCATGAGTTTCGGTCTATCATGCGCAACCTGATTACCTTTATGATGGAAGACCCGCGCACGATTTCGGCGGCGCTCGATACCCTGTGGGTGGCCAAGGCCATCGAACGGATCGGCGACCATGCGAAAAACATCGCCGAATACGTGATTTACGTGGTTGAAGGCAAGGACATCCGCCACACCAAGGTGGCTGCTCCCGCCATTTCCGAGGAGCTCCCTGAGTAAGCTTTATGGCATCTGATAAAACCACGGTATTGATTGTTGAAGATGAGCCGGCCATCGTTGAACTGGTGACCTATTCGCTGCGCGAATCCGGCTGGAATTGCTGTTCCGTACAAAACGTCGCCGATGCCTGGGAATTCATCCAGCACCGCACGCCGCATCTGATCCTGCTGGACTGGATGCTGCCGGACCAGACGGGCTTGCGCCTGCTGTCGCGCATCCGCGCCGACCGCAATTTCGCCGCCATCCCCGTCATCATGCTCACCGCCAAGAGCATGGAAGAAGACAAGCTGGCCGGACTGAACAGCGGGGCCGACGATTACGTGACCAAGCCGTTCTCGCCGCGCGAGCTGCTGGCCCGCGCCAAGGCCCTGTTGCGACGCAAGAGTCCGGAACACGCGCAGGCGCCCATGCGCGCCGGCAACGTGGCCCTGGACCCCGTCAGCTGCACCGTCATGATGGATGAACAGAAGATCGATATCGGCCATGCCGAATACAAGCTGCTGAAATTCCTGCTGGCCCATCCGGAGCGCGTGTTTTCGCGCAGCCAGCTGCTCGACAAGGTGTGGGGCGACCATGTGGTGATCGAGGAACGCACGGTCGACGTACACGTATTGCGCTTGCGCAAAGCCTTGAAAGAGGCGGAAAGCCTGATCAAGACCGTGCGCAGCGTCGGCTACATGTTGTCTGAAAAGTAAAGCCTCACTCTATGAATCCGAAATTGCTGTTCTGGGTACCGGCCGCCTTGCGCATGGTGCTGGCGCTGCTGGGCGTGGCCGTCGTCTGGTATCTGTTTGGCGCCACGTATGCGCTGGGCATCGCCTTCGTGCTGATGGCCATGATGGTGTTCGTGCAGCTGTCGTATCTATTCCAGCTGAGTAACTGGCTGGACAATCCGCAAAGCGCCAAGCTGCCCGACGGCTGGGGCGCCTGGACCAGCATCTTCGCGCGCCTGTACCGCATGCGCCGCGATGACGAGAAAAACCAGGCCGAGCTGACGGAATGGCTGGCGCGTTTCCGCCAGGCCATGCATCTGTTGCCCGACGGCGTAGTCATCATGGATGACGTGCTGTTCCTCGAATGGTGCAATCCTGCCGCCGAGAAACACCTGGGCCTCACGCACGAGCGCGACAAGGGCATGCGCGTGACGAATTTGATCCGCAGCCCCGAGTTCATGGATTACATCATCCTGGGGCGCTACGACCAGCCGCTGACGATCACCTTCCGCAACCGCAAGCTGATCGTGCAGATCATTCCATTTGAAAACCGCCGCCAGATCCTCGTCACGCACGATGTGACGGAGACGGAACGCATCGAAATGATGCGCCGCGACTTCATCGCCAACGCCTCGCACGAATTGCGCACGCCGCTCACCGTCATCGTCGGCTTCCTGGAAATCGCTTCCGCCGAGCTGGACCTCGATGCCGCCACGCGCGCCGCCCACCTCAAGCTGATGACGGAGCAGGGCCACCGCATGCAGCATCTGATCGAGGACATGCTGACCCTGTCGCGCCTGGAATCGGTCGACTATCCGCTGCGCCCCGAGCCCGTGGACATCAAAAAGCTCATGCAGCAAGTCATGCGCGACGCCAAGGGCTTGTCGGCCGGCAAGCATGACGTGACGATGGAATGCGACGGCCCCGACGTACTGGGCAGCTACGATGAACTGTACAGCGCCTTCGGCAACCTGGCCTCGAACGCCGTGCGCTACACGCCGGCCGGCGGCACCATCACCCTGCGCTGGCAGGATGGCCCGGCCGGACCGCAATTCATCGCGCAAGACACGGGCATCGGCATCAGCCAGGAACATATTTCGCGCCTGACAGAACGTTTCTACCGCGTCGACAAGAGCCGCTCGCGCGAAACGCAGGGTACGGGCCTGGGCCTGGCCATCGTCAAGCACGTGCTGCTGCGCCACGGCGGTACCCTGGCCATCCAGTCCGTGGCCGACAAGGGCAGCAGTTTTATCGTCAGCATGCCCAAATCCGTCGTCACGCCGCTGCAGGGCGAGTTGCTGGTCAAGTAGGCGGGGGAGGGGAGTATTCCCTTCCTGTTTCCTGTGCGACTAGTGCAAGGTTGCCATAAGTCGTTACAATCTGGCTATGACTTTAATCAACGCCTCTTTTCGCCACGCCGGCGCGCAGCAACTGGCCCAGTCGCTGCTGGCCGCGCGCCAGGACACCCTTTCCCTGTTCGACTGTTACGTCACTGCCGGCCTGGATGTGGTGGCGGGCCTGCCCCGTCATCCGCGCCTCAATCCGCCTTTATGGCAACTGGCGCAGATCGCCTGGTTTGCCGAGTGGTTCATCCTGCGCGAAGCGGCGTCCAGCCATCCGGCCGATGCCATTTATAACTCCCTGCTGACGCGCGGCGACGACTTGTTCGACGCCAACATGGTGCAGCAGCGCGCGCGCTGGACGCTGGAACTGCCCAGCCCCGGCGCCGTCAAAACGTATTGCCACGAAGTACTCGACAGGGTTCTCGATAAACTGTCGCGCGAAGCCAATGTCGACAGCGCCCTGGCGCCGTACCGGCTGGCCCTGGCCCATGAAGACTTGTGTGGCGAGGAAATGCTGGCCGGCCTGCAATGGCTGGGCCTGGCAGCACCGGAATCCCTCGCTGCCAGCCCTGCCTTGCCGCCCGGAGCGGCCCAGATCGCTTTTCCTGGCGGTACCATCGTACTGGGCTCGCCGCGCGGGAACGGGTTTGCCTTCGACAATGAATCGCCGCCCCACAGCTGCTACGTGGCGCCGTTTTCCATCGATGCCTGCGCCGTATCCAATGCCCAGTTTGCCGATTTTGTCGCCGATGGCGGTTACCAGAACCGCCAGTTCTGGAGCGCGGCCGGCAGCGCCTGGCTGATGCGGCAGGAGCGCTCGTCGCCCCTGTACTGGCTGCGCGAAGCGACGCAGTGGCGCACCATGCGTTTCGGCCAGCGCACGACCTTGCCGCCGAACGAAGCCGTGCGCCACATCAACCTGTATGAAGCGCAGGCCTACTGCGCCTGGGCCGGGCGCCGCCTGGCGACCGAGGCGGAATGGGAGTATGCTGCGCTGTCCGGCCATCCGCGCTTTCACTGGGGCCAGGTGTGGGAGTGGACGGCGACGCCGTTCGAGCCGTATCCGGGCTTTGCGGTGGATGCCTGGCGCGAATATTCGGCGCCGTATTTCATGCAGCACCAGGTACTGCGCGGCGCCTCCTTCGCCACGCCGCCGCGCCTGCATTCGGCCCGCATGCGCGCCTTCCATGCGCCCGAACGGGGCGACATCTTTGCCGGCCTGCGCACCTGCGCCTGGTAGCGCGCCGAGAACAGACATCATTTCAGGATACCCTTGAGTACAGATAACGCCCCGCAGTTCATTCCCAAACGCATCACGCCCACGCCGGAGCAGGTCGCCATCCAGACGGCGCAAAAGAAAGTGGTCTTGATCGATGCCAATGCCGGCGCGGCCAAGACGACGACCCTGGCCCTGCGCCTGGCCGAAGCCCTGCACCGGGGCCGCGCGCCTGAACGCATGCTGGCCCTCGTCTTCACGGAAGCGGCGCGCGTGGCCCTGCGCCAGCGCCTGCTGGAAGTGGGCGTGCCGCTGGGTGTCGTCAAGCGCCTGACCGTCGATACCTTCGACGCCTTTGCCGCCAAGGTGCTGTTGCAGCTGGAAAACATGCAAGTGGCAATCATGCGTAGCGATGAAGAGCTGCGCCCCGTGGCCTGGGAAGCGCTGGAAGTGGTCTCCGAGAAATACGCTCACCGCTATCCGCTGGAAATCAATACGACCAACGGGGCCATCGCCGAATTCCTGAAATTGCAGTTGCGCACCAAGGCGCGCCTGGATTTCCAGAATCCCGACTTCGAGAGCAATTCCCTCGATGACAACCTGGAAATGCTGGGCATGTCGCGCACGCATTATCTGTGGCTGCGCGAATACGAGGGCTTGCGCGGCGCCGACACAGGCGATATCCAGTTCCGCGCCCCGTTCGACGCCACCTACGACCTCGTGCGCATGCTCGACGGCGACGAACCGCTGCGCCAGCAATTGCCGGCCTTCCAGATCATCGTGGCCGATGAATTGCACGACTTGAACGAAGCGTCGTTCCGCCTGCTGACCATGTTGATACGCCGTGGCAACGCTTTTTTCTGCGGCGCCGGCGACAAGGATCAAGTGATCTACACGTGGTCGGGCGCCGACCACCGCTTCCTGCGCCAGCGCTTCGAGCAGGAATTTCCCGCCTTGCAACGCCTGCCGCTGACGGCGTCCTACCGCTACGGCCCGCAGCTGGCGCAGGCCGTGGGCGTGCTGAAGAACAAGCCCAGCGTGTCGGCCCTGTCGCGCGCCACCCACATCGAGCTGCTCGAGTATGACCATGCGCAGCCGCAGGCGTGCAGCGCCCAGCTGATCGCCGCGCTCGAACACGCGCATGCGGGCACGACGGCCATCTTGCTGCGCGACCGCGACCAAGCGATCCGCGTGGAAACGGCCCTGTTCCAGAGCGGCATCGCGTATGGCCTGGTGGACATGAACAGCTATCTGCTGAGCCTGGAAGTGTTGATGCTGCGCGGCATGGTCGCCATCGCCCGCAAGGATTTGCACGCGATCAAGAGCGGCCCGCGCCGCGGCGAAATCCTCGAAGCCCTGGTGGCCTTCGCGGAAATCCCTTTTACACGCGCGGAATTGCAGCAAGCCAAGGCCGACGTGGCCAATTACCCTGACTTGCTGGAAGGCTTCTTGACGAACCAGCTGGCCAAGTCGCAGAACCAGGACAAGGCGGCGCTGACCCTGGCCGCCGTCGACTACCTGCGCGCGCTGCCCCCCGACGCCCTGGCCGGCGACGCGCTGCAGCACATCTTTGGCCTGATGCAGCTGGAACAGACGGCGCGCCGCATCTATGTCGATCCGGCCCAGGCGCGGGTCGTGGCCCGTTCCCTGCACGGTTTTATCGACGTATGCCGCGAAGCGGGCGTGGCGCTGGGCGGCTTTGCCGGCTGGCTGGGCGAGATGGAAGAGGCCGTGACGGTCTCGACCGGCAAGGCCAAACTCGTCATCGCCTGCATCGACCAGATCAAGGGCCTCGAATACAACCACGTGATCCTGCCCTACCTGGCCGTCGATGAATTCCCGCGCAGCAAGACCGACCCGCTGGAAGAAGAGAACCGTTTCTATGTGGCCGCCACGCGCGCACGCGACAGGCTCAGCTTGCTGACGCCGGAAGACCCCGCCTACCGGAGCCGCTACATCGCCGCCCTGCAGCTCAAGCAGAAGATTGTTGCGTCCAAGTCATAAACCTTTTGCCGCGCGGCCGCTTTTTGCGAAAGACGAAAGCGGGCATACTTTGTTGCTGTGATTGATTGCAATCTGAACCAACAAAGGAGTAATGATGCGAGTATTCTTGACAGGCGCGGCAGGTTTCATCGGCAGTTCCATCGCGGCGGGCCTCGTGCGCGCCGGCCATCAGGTCACGGGCCTCGTGCGCAAGCCGGAGCAGGTGGCCGAGCTGGCCACCATCGGCGTACAAGGCATCGTCGGCACCTTGAACCACCGCGAGCTGATCATCGAACAGGCGAGGGCGGCGGACGCCGTCATCAATGCCGCCAGCAGTGACCACCGGGGCGCCGTGGAAGCCATCATTGAAGCGCTGGCCGGCAGCAACAAGCCTTTCCTCCACACCAGCGGCTCGTCCATTGTGGGCGACGCGTCGGGCGGCGAGGGTACGGAACAGATCTATTATGAAGACAAGCTGCCGGCGCCCACGGCCGACAAGGTGGCACGGGTCGCCATCGATGAGCTGGTGCTGGCCAGCGCAGGCCAGGGCGTGCGCGCCAGCGTGCTGTGTAACACCTTGATCTACGGCCACGGTGCCTTGCCGCGCGACAGCGTGCAATTGCCCCGCTTATTGAAACAGGCGCGCAAGAGCGGCATCGTGCGCCACGTGGGTCCGGGCCGCAATATCTGGTCCAACGTGCATATCGACGACGTCGTCAGCCTGTATTTGCTGGCGCTGGAAAACTCGCCGGCCGGCACCTTTTACTTTGTCGAGTCGGGCGAAGCGGCTTTCCGCGACATGACGGCCGCCATCGCCGAGGCGCTGGACCTGGGACCTGCGCAGGACTGGCCGCTGCCCGAGGCGATTGCTGAATGGGGTTACGAGATGGCTTCCTACGGCCTCGGCTCCAACAGCCGCGTGCGCGGCGAGCGGGCGCGCAAGCTGCTGGGCTGGCAGCCGCAGGGACCGTCCGTGCTGGCATGGATCGGGAACGACATGCTGCGTTCGCCGCGCGCCACGACTGCTTGATGCAGCTCAGCAAATCCGCATCTGTGTGCGCTAGCGAACGGTGCTTTTGCCCGATCGGGAGTATGATGCCTTTGCTTGGTTGAGACGCACTGCCGTGAAGTTGGCGGCATGTTCGATCTTCCAGCAGGTCAGCCGGTCGCCTCAAGGATCGGCACCAGATTTCCGCTGCCGGCGCGCTTGCGCCAGGCAGCCATGCACTGCAACTCCAGGTCGCGGTGTGAACTGCGAACCCCTTCAAGGCCGGCCCTAGCCGGTCTTTTTTTTGCCTGTCGTACCGCCGTTGCGCCATTCACCGCCACCTGTCCGCCACTCGCCGAAGCGCTGTTTTCGCGCGGCCGAAATCCGCGTATCTTTACGATCAATTAACTTCAAGGGGCGACCGTGAAACCTGAACCAGCGTACTACCGCCGTACCCAGCTGCTGTGGGGCGTGCTGCTGATCGCCATCGGCGCCGTGATCCTGCTGGACCGGCTCGATGTGATCTATCTTCATGATTACTATGCACTATGGCATTATTGGCCGCTGATACTGGCCGTCTTCGGCCTCAACAAGCTGCTCACGCCCGTGTCCGCCAAGCAGGTACTGAGCGGCCTGTGGCTGATCTTCTTTGCCGCCTGGTGGTATGTGTCGTATGAAGAACTGTGGAACTTGAATTTCTACAATAGCTGGCCAGCCTTGCTGATCGCCTGGGGCGTGGGCCTCGTGCTGGAGCCGTTGTTGAACAAACACTTTATTGCCTACCGGGAGTCCGAGCATGAAAAATAGACCGCCGCTGCACTCGCCATCGCAGATCGTGCTGGGCGTCATCGTCATCGGCCTGGGGCTGCTGTTCCTGCTCGATAACCTGGGCTTTATCAACGTGCGCTACACCTTCCGTTTCTGGCCCACCATCCTCATCATTTTCGGCTTGCTGAAAATATCGCAAAGCCATAACCGCTCCGGCTACATTCTCGGCGGCGTGATGGTCTTGCTGGGCCTGAGCTGGACCCTGAAAGCCATGGGCTTGTTTTATATTAACTGGAGCATGCTGTGGCCGCTGCTCATCATCGCCGCCGGCGTGGCCGTCGTGTCGAAATCCTTGCCCGGCGGACAGCAGCGGCAGCGCCGCCGGCATTTTGCCGCGCCGCCCGAGGCTAGCGCAGCGCCCGACGCATTCGGCCAGGCCAGGAATGGCGCCGTATCGCTCGACAAGGACGCCGCCGATGCCGATGCCGCTGCAGCACCCGGCACGGGCGGCCAGGCGGACGACGACAGCATCATCGAAGTGACGGCCATCCTCGGCGGCTACGTGCGGCGCGTGTCGTCGCAGCGCTTCAGGGGCGGCGATATCAACGTCATCATGGCGGGCTGCGAAATCGACTTGCGCCAGGCATCGATCGACGGCGAAGCCGTGCTCAACGTCTTTGCCCTGTGCGGCGGCGTCACTATCAAGATTCCGCCCGACTGGAGCGTGGTGCTGCAGGGCACGCCCATCCTTGGCGGCTTCGAGGAAAAGACCATCGTGCCGCCGAACCAGAACAAGCGCCTGTACGTGACGGGTTACGCCATCATGGGCGGCCTGGAAATCCGCAACTAGGCGCGCATGTCCGGACCCTTGTCGAAGCGGCGCGGCGCCGTGGTGGTGTTCCTGGTCTGCATCGCGCTGGGCCTGGCCCTGGCCGCCATCTTGGCGAGGGTGGCGCATGCGCCGTGGCTCAATGCGACCCTGCTGGTGGTGCCCGCCACGCTCGTGTATGCGATCGGTTCGGGCTTTTCCGCGTTTTACCTGTGCCGCGCCTATCCCTTGCACGCCCGCCATCCGCTCGCCATTGCCGGCGTGATGGGCGTGGCGGCCCTGTTCGCGGGCTTGCTGTGGGCGACCCTGCTGCAATTTCTGAACAGCGTCAGCCTGTTGCTGGAGCAGCACTGGCTGGGCGTGGACCTGACGCAGTCGCTGCTGGCCCTGTTCTTCGGCCTGGGCGCGCTGCTGTATTGTCTGGCCGCCGCCGTGCATTATCTGCTGCTCGAATTCGTGCGCGCCAGCATGGCCGAGCAGCGGGGCTTGGAAGCGCAGCTGATGGCGCAGGAAGCGCAACTGCGCATGCTGCGCACGCAAATCGATCCGCATTTCCTGTTCAACAGCCTGAACTCCATCAGCGCCCTGACGTCTATCGATGCGGCGGGCGCGCGCCAGATGACGGTGCAGCTGGCCAGTTTCTTTCGCCAGAGCCTGAGCCTGGAAGCGCACAAGCACATTACCGTGCAAGAGGAACTGGTGCTGATCCGCCACTTTCTCGCCATCGAGCAAGTGCGTTTTGGCACGCGCCTGCAAGTGGTGGAAAGCATCGACACTGCCGCGCTGGCCTGTTTGCTGCCGCCCATGCTGATACAGCCGCTGGTGGAAAATGCCGTCAAGCACGGTATCTGCGGCTTGACGGAGGGCGGCCTGATCGCCATCGAAGTCCGGCGCGCGGGCAGTCTGTTGCAGATCGCCGTGCGCAATCCTGTTGATGCGGATCAAGGGCCAGCCCGCGGCAATGGCGTGGGCCTGGAAAATGTACGCCAGCGCCTGGCCGGCGCGTATGGCCACGAGGCCGGCGTGCACTGGGCGCGGCACGGCGCGACGTTTGAAGTTACGCTATCGATGCCGGCGCAGACCGGTGACACGGAGGAAGCATGATGCAGGCAAGAATGCGGGTGGCCATCGTCGATGATGAATTACTGGCGCGCAGCGTGTTGCGCGAATACCTGGCGCGCCATGACGATATCGACATCGTGGCCGAGTGCGCCAATGGCTTCGACGCCGTCAAGGCCATCGCGGAACTGGAACCGGAACTGGTGTTCCTCGACATCCAGATGCCGCGCCTGGACGGTTTTGAAGTGGCCGAGCTGATCGGCGCAAAGACTAAGCTGATCTTTGTCACGGCCTACGACCAGTACGCCTTGAAGGCGTTCGAATGCCATGCGCTCGATTATCTGCTGAAACCGTTCAGCGAACAGCGCTTCGAGCAGGCGCTGGCCCATGCGCGCGCCAACCGCAGCACGCCGGACACTGTGCAAATGGTGGCGCGCGAGGCGGCCACGCGCGCCGCGCCCCTGGATCGCGTGCTGATCCGCGATGGCGCCAAGGTCCACGTCATCGCCAGCGCGCGCATCGACTACATCGAGGCGCAGGACGATTACATCAGCATCCGTTCCGAGGGCAAGTCCTACCTGAAAAGCCAACGCTTATCGGAGCTGGAAATCCAGCTCGATCCCGCCAAGTTCCTGCGCGTACACAGGTCGTACCTGCTCAATATCGACGGCATCCGCCGCATCGAGGCGGCCACCAAGGACAGCCACGTGGCCATTCTGCGCGACGAGACGAGGATACCGGTGAGCAAGGCGGGCTATCAGAAACTCAGATTATTGGTGGGCTAGCATTTTCTGTGGCGTAGATGCATAATCATCTATGCGTGATATCATCAGGAGATGATAATTGAATGCGCCGAAGACTTGGCCGGTCACGTTTCACGATGACTTCGATGCGGAATTCGATGCTCTGCCGATAGATGTCCAGGATGAATTGCTGGCGAGTGCCGATGCGCTGTCGAAGCTGGGGCCGGCTGCCGGGCGTCCTCATGTCGGGACGTTGAAAAATCCTAAACACCCGAACATGAAAGAGCTGCGTTTCAAGGGCAATAACGGGGCAGAGGTGTGGCGTGCGGTCTTTGCTTTCGATACCCGGCGAGAGGCGGTGATTCTGGTTGCGGCAGCCAAGCAGGGTGTCGGCGAGGACAGGTTTTACAGGGATTTGTTGTTCAAGGCAAATGCGCGCTACGAGCAACACCTCAAAAACCTGACCACGGCGAAAGCAAGGCAGGGCAAAGGCAGGAGATGATTTCAGGAACAGGAGCTTGCCATGGGAAGAAATCTGAACGACGTGATCCACAGTTTGCCGGCCGAGCGTCAGGCAAAAATTGCGGCTCTGTCCCAGGAAAAAATGCAGGAAATGATAGCGCATGCCGCCACGCTGACGGATTTCCGCAAGGCCGTGGGCAAGACCCAGGCGGAGGTTGCCAGGGAACTGGGGATTCAACAGCATGCCGTTTCCCAGCTGGAAAAGCGTACCGATACCTATGTCTCGACCTTGCGCCGCTTCCTGCAATCGCTGGGCATGACATTGGAATTGTCGGTCGTCGCGCAAAACGGCGTTCGTATCGAACTGCAGAATTTTCTGCGTAGCCAGGAAGTTGATGCCGATGTCCATGACAGCGCACTTGCTGAGTCTGCGACGCCCCCCCGAAAGCGGAAGGCCAGTGTGCTGCGCAAGCGGGCTGGCAACACCTGAAGAGATTAACCGCGTGCTATCCGCCAGCCAGCTGCACATCCCACCACGTGGGCAAGAGCTGGCGGATTTCCGGGCGTGAAAAACGGTCGTCGATCAGGTAGACGACGCCCTTGTCCGACTGGGTGCGGATGACCCTGCCGGCCGCCTGCACCACCTTCTGCATGCCCGGATACAGATACGTATAGTCGTAGCCGGCGCCGAAGATGTCGCCCATGCGCTGGCGGATCTGCTCGTTGACGGGATTGATCTGCGGCAAACCCAGGGTGGCGATGAAGGCGCCGATCAGCCGGGCACCGGGCAGGTCGATGCCTTCGCCGAAGGCGCCGCCGAGCACGGCAAAGCCGATGCCGCGTGTTTCCAGACCGAAACGGCCCAGAAATTGCGCGCGGGCACCGTCATCCATGCGGCGCGGCTGCTGCCAGATGGGCACGTCCGGGTAGTGCTGGGCGAACAGGGTGGCCGTCTTTTCCATGTAATCGAAGCTGCTGAAGAAGGCCAGGTAATTGCCCGGCGTTTCTGCGTATTGCTTCGCCATCAATTGCGCGATGGGCAGCAGCGAAGCGGCGCGGTGCTGGTAGCGCGTGGAAATGGTATCGGCCACGCGCACGGACAGTTGTTCCGCCTGGAATGGCGATTCCACGTCGACCCAGGCCGTGTCGGCCGGCATGCCCAAGGTGTCGCTGTAGTAATTCCACGGGCTCAGGGTGGCGGAAAACAGGGCCGTGCTGTGGCTGGCCGCGAAGCGCTCTTTCAAGAACGGGGCCGGCACGATGTTGCGAATGCAGACGGTGGAGCCCGTCTCCGTCTTGCTCACGTCGAACAGCGAATGCTCGCCAAAGCTTTCCGCCAGGCGGTTGATCAGCAGCACGTCGAAATAGAAGCGCTGCAAATCTTCGTCCAGAGCCGTGGCATGTTCGGCCATGTAGTCGCCGATGGCTGTCGCCACGCCTTGCAGGGCGCCAAAGAATTTGTCGGGCAAGGCCGCATGCACGTGGTAATCGCCATCCTGCTCTTTCAACAAGGCCGTCCACTGGCGCGAGAGGCGGTCCAGCGGCTTTTTCAGCCCTTCGGGCGCGAACTTGCGCAGCATTTTCAGGTCGATCTGCGCCAGTTCGGCCGAATACATGCTGCGCGCGCGCGACACCATATTGTGCGCTTCGTCGACCAGCACATTGACTTTCCAGTCGTGGGCCAATGTCATGCCATACAGCATGGCGCTGAGGTCGAAATAATAATTGTAGTCGCCGATGACGACGTCGCTCCAGCGTGCCAATTCCATGCCCAGGTAATACGGGCAAATACCCTGCTGCAAGGCGACGGCGCGCACGGCTTCCTTGTCCAATATCAAACCGCTGGCCAGCGCCACCTCGCGCGCCAGCGGCAGGCGGTCGTAAAAACCCTTGGCCAGCGGACACGATTCGCCATGGCACGCTTTGTCCCGGTGTTCGCAGGCGCTGGTCTTGGCGCTCAGTTCCAGCACGCGCAAGGGCAGCAGCGGGGCGCTCTCCTTGAGGATGGCGCAGGCGTCGAGCGCCATCTGGCGGCCCGGCACCTTGGCAGCGAGGAAAAACAGTTTATCGAGGCCATGCGCGGCCGTCGCTTTCAACATGGGGAACAGGCTGCCTACCGTCTTGCCGATACCGGTCGGCGCCTGCGCCAGCAAACCGCAGCCGCGGCTGCTGGCCTTGTACATGGCTTCGGCCAGCTGGCGCTGTCCCGGGCGGAAGTCCGCGTGGGGAAAGGCCATGGCCGTGAGCTGCGCGTCGCGGCTGGCGCGGTGCGCCATTTCCTGTTCGGCCCAGTCGAGGAACAGCGCGCAATGCTGCTCGAAGAACAGGCGCAGCGCCTCGGCCGTGCATTCCTCGTGCATGACCGATTCCTTCTGGCTGGCGATGTCGAAATATACGAGCGCCACGCGCAGCATGGGCAGGTTCAGCTGCTGGCACAGCAAGTGGCCGTAGATGCGCGCCTGCGCCCAGTGCAGCTGGCGGTGGTTGGCGGGCATCGTGTCCAGTTCGCCCCGGTAGGTCTTGATTTCTTCCAGCTGCCGCCGCGCCGGGTCGTAGCCATCGGCGCGGCCCCGCACGTGCAGGGGGCCGAAGTCGCCGCACAGGCTGATTTCGCGCTGGTAATCGTCGTCGCGCCGGCCCGTGACGGTGGCGTGGCCGGCCATGCCTTCCTGCGCCGTGGGCGAGGGCGTGAAACGCAGGTCCAGGTCGCCCATCTTGGCCGTGAATTCGCACAGGGCGCGCACGGCGATCGTGTACCTCCTGGCGCTCATGCCGCCGCCTGCCATTGCAGATAGCACACACTGACGG
This sequence comes from Janthinobacterium sp. BJB304, assembly GCF_002735765.1. Taxonomy (NCBI): domain Bacteria; kingdom Pseudomonadati; phylum Pseudomonadota; class Betaproteobacteria; order Burkholderiales; family Oxalobacteraceae; genus Janthinobacterium; species Janthinobacterium sp. BJB304. The sequence goes on along the minus strand of NZ_PDZN01000003.1, from coordinate 298,817 downwards.
GCATGGCGTGCTGGGCGCAATACGCGATCCAGCGCAGCTGGTTGTCTTGCAGGCGGTCGCCCGGACCCTTGACTTCGATCATGCGGTAGCGCCGTTCCGCCGGCCAGAACTGGATCAGATCAGGCAAGCCGCTGCGGTTGCTTTTGATATCGAGCAAGATGCGCTCGAACGCCTTCTTCAGGTGCGCGGCGGGCATGCAGGCCAGCGCCAGGTCCAGCAAGCCGTCGTCCAGCGCCTCCCAGCTGACGAAGGGCGAAACGATGCCGTGCTTGGCGTCAAAGGTGGCGCGGATGGCGGCGTGGTAGCCGCCGTCGTCCAGCAGCGCCAGGCAGGCGGCGAAGTCGATGCTGCGGCGCTGGTAAAAATCGGCGCTGTGCAAGTCGGCCGGGCCACGGTGAAACGGGTGGAAGAAAGCGCCCGGCATGGCCTTGAAGATGGCGGGCCAGCACAGCAGGCCGAACAGCGAGTTGATCAGGGTGTTTTCCACGTAGTACACAGGGGCATCGTCCTGCATCAGGTGTTGCCGCACCACCGTTTCCACGTAGCACGCCTGTTCCGGGCAGGGCAGCAGCAGGTCGATGCGGTCCACGGCGGCGGGGGTGCTGGTTGCCTGCTTCGCATGGCCCAGCTTGCGCCGCAAACGGGGGGCCATGCGCAGCAGCAATTGTTGTTCCGCCTCGCTTTCCGGCGCCGCCAGGGCGATCGTCAGGCGTTCATAGGCCGCTTGCGGCTGCTCGTCTTTTTCCAGCACGCGGATGGCGCGGCCCCGGGCGCCCGGATAGCGGCAATCGGCATAGGCACGGTAGGCGGCCGGCCAGTCCTGGCATTTCTCCAGGTGCTGGGCGATCTGGAAACGCAGCTTGTCGCGCCGGCTGGCCAGCCAGGTATTGTCTTCTGGCAATGGCAGCGCGGCCAGTTCCTGCAGCACTTCGTCCGCCGGCGCGCTGTCGTTGTAGCGTTCCCGGCACTGGTGCAGTACTTCATAGTGCTCGATATCCTGGCGCGTGCGAAAACCGCGCGACTCGGGCGAGAATTCCACTTTTTCATACTTGTATACGCCCAGGTCGGACAGCACGAATTCCGACCAGTCCTGATGATAGTTGCCAAAGTAAATCAGGCGCAGGCGGTCGCACAGGGGCTGCAAACCGATGCGGTACAGCACGTCGCGGCAGGCCGGATGCCATGCGGAAAACGGTCTGTTTTCCGCATGCTGCTCGCGCAAGACCTCCAGCTGCTCGGCCTTGCGCGCCGCCTTCAGGGACGGGGCGAGATCGAAAGCCTGGGCGATTTCCGCTTTCAGCAGCAAGTCGAACAGCTCGTCGAGCGCAATGACGGGATCGGCTTCCACCCATGCCAGGGCCAGCAAGGGCAGGGCGGCCGCGCGCGTGTCGCCGATTTCCGGATAATTGAGCTTACTGGCGCGAAACAGGCAGCCTTGGCGCATGACGAGGCGCACGAACAGGGCGCGCGATGGCTGCGGCAGTGCGCCGAAGGCGGCGATGAAGCGCGTTTCTTCCGCACTCAGCAGATCGGCGTAACGGGCGCTGATCCAGTTCAGCACGTCCTGGAAATTATCCAGATAGTACAGGGGATTTTCCAGGACTTTCAACATGGGGATGGCAATAGGGCAAGATGCAAGATGATCGGTTTTACTGTGTTTATATACAGTTTAAACCTTCAGCCGCCGCTTGCCCAGCGATTTTATGTTCAGCCAGCCGCGCTGTAGGCAAAACAGGTATCAAACTTTTCGTAGGGAATCAGTTCGGCGCGCAGGCTGGCCAGTTCGATGTCGGTCAGCAAGCCCCGGTGCGCCTGCTTGCGTCCTTTCGGCAACGTCACCTCGTAATCGAGGATGTCCCTGGCCAGCAAGGTTTGCAGCACTTCGGCTTGCCGCGCCGTCAGGTAGCGCGCATGCGTGCCCAGGGTGTTGGCCAGCTGTTCCCTGAATGCCTCGTCGCTGACCTCGTTATAGGTATCCTGATCCGCCATGTTGTTCAACAACATGTGGAACACGAAATCCTGCAGGTTTTTCGCCAGGTACTGCGCTTCATTCTGGTCATGCCACAGCAGCACGACGGGCATATCGCCGTCCTGCTGGCCGGAGGCGAAAAAGCAGTAGTGGTCGCCCGCGCCCGTTTGCGCGAACGGGATGAAGCGGAAGGCCGGATCGATCTGCCGGTAATCGTCCGCGTCGCGCAAGGTGTCCGCCTCTTCGGCCACGGCCTTGATGTTGAGCAATTCGAAATCATCGGCATGCAACAGCAGGGTAGGGCGCTCCGTCAAGGTGGGATAGACCAGCTTGTACCAGTCGGGCCCATATTCGCCCACGGCCAGCATGCCGTCGCGCTCGAGCTGCCGGTACAGCGCAGGATAGATAAAGCCGAGTTTGCTTTCAATTTCTGACAGTGTCATGTTTGTCCTGTTCAACGTGGGTCATGGCGGCATGATAGCCGAGGCGATGCCTGGCGCGCTTCATGGCGGCAATGATGGCATGATTAATAGATATTTAAGTTTGCTTGTGTGGCATGGTCAACGTATGCTTACCAGACTAAAATTCGCTGAGCCCGCATGAAAAACATCATCCTGATTTCCGCCGCCTGCCTGCTGGCGCTGCTGTCGACCATCGGCGCTTCCTTGCCATACCCGATCCTGCCGCCCCTGTTCGCGGCCGAGGCGCCCAATGCCTTCAACAATTTCCTCGGCTTGCCATCCAAATTGCTGTTCGGTCTGGCGCTGACCATCAACCCGCTGGGCTTGCTGATCGGTTCGGCCCTGCTGGGGCCGCTGTCCGACCGCTACGGCCGCCGCCCCTTGCTGATGCGCACGGCCGTGGGCGCCGCCATCGGCCACGCCATCACGGCCTGGGCGCTGGTGATCCAGTCCTATCCGCTGTTCATCGTCGCCCGTTTCATCACGGGTTTGCTGGAGGGTAACGGCGCCGTGGCGCGCGCCATGCTGGCCGACCAGCTGACGGGAGCGCTGCGCCTGCGCGCCATGTCGTGGCTGAACGGCGCGTTTTACCTGGGCTGGCTGGTGGGCCCGATCCTGGCGGGCGCGACCCTGCATTGGGGCGTGACGGTGCCGTTCTGGATCGCCGCCGCCGCGCTGATGCTCGTCGCCGTGCTGGTGGCCGTCGGCTTGCCGCGCGAAACGCCCTCGCTATTGACGACGTCGTGGTGGCAAGTGGCGCGCGACCGCCATTCGCTCAATTTGCTGCGCCATGAGGAGCTGCGCACCCTGTTCATCGTGCAACTGGCGTTCACCTGCGGCGTGGCCAGTTTTTATGAGTTCTACCCGCTGTGGCTGGTCGAGACGGCCCATTATCATGCGCAGGAGATTGCCTGGGTGAATGTGGGCCTGTGCGGCACGATGACGATTACGTCCTTGCTGGCGGGCGGTCCCAGCCGCCATGCGCCGCTGCTGCGGGCCTGCTGGTATGCGTGCGGCGTGGCGCTGGCCGTGGGGATTTTGGCGCTGGGCAATATCTGGGTGGGTATCGCCGCCATCGTGCTGTTCGGCATTCCGAATGCGCTGTACAACACGGTGATACAGGGCTGGTGCGCCGAGCGCTTCAGTGCGCACGGACAGGGCGCCGTGATGGGCTTGCTGGCCACCACCTTTTGCATCGCCAACATCGTCGTGGCCCTCAGCGGCTCCGTGCTGACCCTGATCGACACGCGGCTGATCCTCGTCGCGGGCGCCTTGTCCGCCGCCTGGGCCGCATGGCGCATGGCGGCCTGGCGCCGCCAGCTGGCCGGAACCGTCGAGGCGAAGGCTCGCCAGGATTTCTGCAGCTAGGCGCTGGCCATCTTTCGGCGGGTATCGGCGGCGAATATCTGCTGGAGGGGAGGTGGTGCGTGTACCGGCTCGTGCCGGTGGATGCGTCGTCGGCCCGGTTGTAGGTCGGGTTAGCGCTGCGCGCGTAACCCGACATCACCATTGGCGCCAACAATGCGCCGGATTACGCGCGGCGTTGCCGCGCTAGTCCGGCCTGTATCGCTTACTTTTTAGCAGCCTTCGGCTTGGCGGCAGGCGCCGCTTTTTCAGCCGCAGCCTGTGCGCCGGCCGTCGCTTTTTCCGTGGCCTGCGCCACTTGCGCGCTGGCCTTGGCGATCTGCTCTTCCACGGTCTTCACGGCCTGTTTCGTGGCCTTGGTCACCTGCTCGTAGCCGAGGAAGGCGTTGTCGATGGCGGCCTTGACGATGGCGACGGCATTTTCCGAGCCTGGCGGCACGTTTTTCGTGACGTCGTAGATCAGGGCGCTCAGATTGCTTTTCGCTTCGGCCACATGGGCTTCGGCGGCCGTGGTGAATTCTGTGTGGATTTCCTTGATGATGTCGTCGAGTTGCTGTTTATACGCTTTTGCACCTGCCACGCCCGGTTGCAGCTGGGCGGCGGCGGCGGCCATGGCAGCCTTCGGATCCTTGGCCTGGCTGATTTCCTTGCCGGCGGCAAGGCCATCCTCGATGCCGGACTTGGCGGTGGCCATGTTCAATGCCAGCACCTGTTCCACGCCTTGCACGGCCTTGGAAGTGAGGGTGTTGAAGGTCATCAGCTGGAATTCAAACAGGGCCTTGGTGGCCGATGCGAATTGTTCGGGATTCGTAAACATGTGGTCTCCTCGGTTTGAATAGATACGTTCTTATCGTTCCATACTCTTTCGACGCCGCATTGCCATCGCTTGATCTCAAGCCGGTGCCCCGTGTGGTCATGGCCCCATTATTTAACAAGCGCCGGTTTTTCGCAACGGCTATCTTTGTACGGTCCCGAGGCCAGTTCCCAGCCAAATCCGAGGGTGGACTGGGCGCACGACAGGGTGCCGTCGATCTTGCTGCGCCACTTGTACCAGGGCGCCGGTCCGGCCGAGGCGTACGCGCAGGCGGCCAGCAGAGCCGTGGCGATCAGGTATTTCATAAGTACTCCGAAAGAAAAGCCTGCCGGCATTGTAGCGTGCCTGCCGTTCAGGGGGCGGGCGATTGCGGCGCCACGGCGGGCAGCTGCAGGGTGAAGGTGGTGCCGCTGGCGTCGCCGATGCTGCTGGTGGCGTCGATATGGCCGCCCAGCACCCCAGTGACGATGTTGTGCGCCACATGCAAGCCCAGGCCCGAACCACCGGAACCGAGCTTGGTCGTGAAGAAAGGGTCGTAGACGTGCACGAGGTCGTCGGCGGCGATGCCCACGCCCGTGTCGGCGATGGACATGGTGATCGTCTTCCCGTCGTCGCTGCCGCGCGCCCTGACGTTTATGGTGCCGCCGCTGCGGCCCTCGAAGGCGTGGCGCAGGCAGTTTTCCAGCAGGTTGCTCAGCACCTGGCCCAGCGGACCCGGATAGCTGTCCATCGCCAGGCCCTCCGGCACGTCCTGCGTCAGGCTCAGGCCGGCGGCCTTGAGCTGCGTGCACAGGGGCAGCATCAGTTCGGCCACGAACTGGCGCAGCAGGAAGTGGCGGCGTTGCGAACTGGCGCGGTCGACGGCGATCTGCTTGAAGCTCGAAACGAGGTCGGCCGCGCGCTGCAGGTTGCGCAGCATGATGGCGTCCGCCTCGCTGGCCTGGGTCAGGTAGGCGCCCAGTTCGGAGCGGCGCAGGCCATCGAGAAAGCTGGCCTGGATTTCGCGCGTGCGTTCGGCCATGGTGGTGGCCACCACCAGACCGTTGCCGATCGGCGTATTGAGTTCATGCGCGATGCCGGCGACGAGCGCACCGAGCGCGGCCAACTTGTCGCGGCGCACCAGTTCTTCCTGCGTGATGGACAGGTTTTCCAGCGCGGCGGCCAACTCGCGGTTCGTCTGCTCCGAGTGTTCCTTGGCCTGCGTCAGGGCCGCCGTGCGTTCGGCCACCAGCTCTTCCAGGTGGGTGCGGTGGCGTTGCAGCTCGCGTTCATGGCGCATCCGGCCAATCGCGATGCCGGCCAGGTCGGTGGCCGTGTCGATCAGTTCCAGGTCGCGCGCATCGGGCTGGCGTACTTCGCGGTAGTACATGGCGAAGGAACCGAGCACGGCGCCATCCTGGCCGAAAATGGGTTGCGACCAGCACGCGCGCAAGCCGAACGGCGCGGCCAGCTCGCGGTAGGGCGCCCACAGCGGATCGCGCATGATGTCGCTGACCACCACCTGTTCGCGCAGGAACATGGCGGTGCCGCAGGAGCCCACGCCGGGGCCGATGGCTACGCCTTCTAGCAGGGCCATGTACTCGGTCGGCAGGCTGGGACCGGCCGCGCTGTGCATGTGGGTGCCGTCGTCGTCGAGCAGCATGATGGAGCACAGCACGCCGCGCGACTGGCCTTCGATCAAGAGCAGCAGCTGGTTCAGCGTGGGGACCAGGGGCGCGCCCTTGGCGACCATTTCCAGCAGGGCGCTCTGGCCCGAGCGCATCGCTTCGGCGAGGTTGCGTTCGGTCAAGTCGATGATGCGCGCATGCACGAGCTGGCGGCCCGGAACGGACAGGCGCATCAGGCGGATTTCGCAGGCGATCGGGTGGCTGTCGCGGTGGCAGCAGCTGGCGCGGAAGACGACGATCTTGCCTTGCAGGGTATCGCGGATCTTTTCTTCCAGCAATTGCGGCGAGGCGCGGCCATCGCTCTGATGTTTGGGGAACAGCGGCTCCATGCCGCCTTGCAGCAACTCGGCCAGTGCCATGCCGAACAGTTCTTCGGCCAGGTGGTTGGCGTCGATCAGCAGCTCGTTGTCGATATCGAACAGCAGCACGGCGTCGGGTGAACCGGCCAATATCGAGTGGTAATTGACTTCCAGCGTTTGCGGATGCACGGGGCGCGGCGGCGTGGCGGCATGCGGCGCGGAAGCTTCGGCCTTGTGCAAGGCCAGTTCCATGAGGATTTTTTCCGCCACGTCGCGCGCATTGAAGGGCATCTTGATGTAGTCGGAAGCGCCGGCGCCCACGCTGCGGCCCTGCTCCTCGGCGCTGGGTGTGGCCGACATCAGCAGCAGGGGCACGCTGTGGCGTCCGCCCGCATTGCGCAGACGCATGCAGGTGGCGCCGATATTCGAACCCGCCAGAGCCGCGTCGAGCAGGATCAGGTCCGTGCCGCCGGCCGCCAGTTCCACGCCTTCGTCGATATCGCCCGCCAGCCCCGTGCCCAGGTTATGCCGGTCCAGCACATACAGCAGTTCGCGCACTTCGTTCGGCGAATTGCTGACCAGCAGCACATTGGCCCGGTCGGTGATGGAAGAAATCAACTGATTCATGGTGTCGCGCCCTTACGCGGTTCATGGGCCTAGTATTACATCAAGGCAAGTAGGAGTAAACGATAATTCTTGATGATCAAAAGCAATCTGCTCAAGCCGCATTTTGCGCTGCCGGTGCCGCATCCAGGGCCGCGCGCGCCTGTTCGATGCGCGGGTAATTGTCTTCGATCCAGTCGACCAGCACGGCCAGGCGTTCGGCCGCCTCGCGCCCCAGCGGCGTGAGGCTGTATTCCACCTTGGGCGGGATCACCAGATACGCCTGGCGCAGCACGAAGCCGTCGCCCGCCAGCGCTTCCAGGGTTTGCGCCAGCATTTTTTCGCTGACGCCGCCCACTTCGCGGCGCAGTTCGCTGAAGCGCCGCGTGCCGCTCAGCAGCAGTACCAGCACCAGCACGGCCCAGCGGCTGGTCAGGTGGCTGAGCACGGCGCGCGACGGGCAGGTGGCCGCCAGCAGGTGCGCCTCCTGGTTCTGGCGGGCGAGGGCGGCGCGCAGGCTGGCGCCGGGAGTGTCTGTGGGCATGATAGTTGGTCTTCAATGTGAGGGTAATCCATACTTACCAAAAGGTACGTACTTACAATAAGTAAGTAATAGTCCTATTATAGGGTTTTACCAGCCACCCTCCAAGGAGAAATCATGATCGTCATCACCGGCGCCACAGGCAATCTGGGCCAGCACGTCATCGCCAGCCTGCTCGCATCCGTTCCCGCAGCCAACATCATTGCCGCCGTGCGCAACCCGGCCAAGGCCGCCGGCCTGGCCGCCAAGGGCGTGCAGGTCCGCCAGGCCGATTACAACGATGGCGCCAGCCTCGATGCGGCATTCAAGGGTGCAACGAAAATCTTGCTGATTTCGTCGAGCGAAGTGGGCCAGCGCGCGCAGCAGCACCAGAACGTCATCGATGCGGCCAGGCGCGCCGGCGTTTCCCTGCTGGCCTATACCAGTGTCCTGCGCGCCGATACGTCGCCGCTGGGCCTGGCCGCCGAACACGTGATCACGGAAGCGGCCATCCGCGCGTCCGGCCTGCCGTACACGTTCCTGCGCAACGGCTGGTACCTGGAAAATCATACGGAACACCTGGCGCCCGTGCTCGAGCATGGCGTCGTGCTGGGCGCGGCGCAAAACGGGCGTTTCTCGTCGGCCGCGCGCGCTGATTATGCGGCCGCCGCCGCTGCCGTGCTGACGGCGGCCCAGCCGCAAGCCATTTATGAACTGGCCGGCGACCACGGCTTTACCCTGGCCGAGTATGCGGCCGAAGTGGCGCGCCAGTCGGGCAAGGCGATCGTCTACAAGGATTTGCCGCAGGCGGACTTCAAGGCGGCGCTGGTGGGTGTGGGCGTGCCGGAAGGGTTTGCCGAGTTGCTGGCCGATTCCGACGCGGGCGCGGCCAAGGGCGGCCTGGAAGACCACGGCAAGCAATTGAGCGCGCTGACAGGCCGTCCGACGACGACGCTGCTTGACGCCGTGAAGGCGGCGCTGGGCAAATAAGGGGAGGGTGCCGCAGGTTGGGGAAGCCGCGCGGCATTCTGGAATGAAAAAAGCCGCAAACTCGTGAAAGTTTGCGGCCTTTTTGCGAATTAGGTAATGGTGCCCACGAAGGGACTCGAACCCCTACACCCGAAGGCACATGGACCTGAACCATGCGCGTCTACCAATTCCGCCACGTGGGCACTGATGCTGCTTGTTGCTTACTGCTGTATCTCACTACTGTACTGCGGACTACAACGAAAACAACTCGTTGCTGGTGGTGCCCACGAAGGGACTCGAACCCCTACACCCGAAGGCACATGGACCTGAACCATGCGCGTCTACCAATTCCGCCACGTGGGCATTGTGCTGCGTTTTGCTGCTGCTTGCTGTCTGCTGCGTGTTCTGCAGCGACGGACAAAATAATAAGGGTTGGCGGCGATTCGGTCAATGAACATTTTGCTCTTTTCTTCAAGAAACCCCCTTTTCTGCTGAAAAAAGGGTTTTCCCTATGAGAAATGGCGTAAAACTGCCTGTTTTTTCAGCGTAGTCAGCGTCGTTGCTGCCATGCCAGCAGCATCAGTGCCAGACATAGCAGTGGGAAGGTGCCCGGCGCCGGGATGGCGTTCGGGGCGATATCCCAGCCGATGGCATCGAGGGCGATCAAGTCGTTCCAGCGCAGGCGCAATAATTCGCCGTATGCCACCGCCGGGTCCATGATGCCCAGGTGTAAATTGTCGCGCCAGTGGCTGGCCTGGTCGCCGTCGCCGTGAAAGCTGCCGTTGGCAAACAGCGGACCGCGCGTCGCGCCGCCATCGAGCGAGAAATACTTGTCGCGGTTGTCGGCCGTCCAGTCGATCACGCCGGCCGCGGCGCTTTCTGCCGAGTAGCGGAACAGGTCCAGTCCCGAGACGTAGGTAAATTCCGTGTCGTCATAGGGGCCGCCCAGCGGCGGCGAGTTGTAGTCGAGGATATCCACGCCGCTGAGAAAGCCCAATGCGTGGCCGATTTCATGCATGGCCGCGCCGATGAAGTCGATGCTGCGGGCGCCGATGCCATTGCCGGGATCGAAATCGAAGTTGAAATCGCTGTTGAACTGGATGAAGCCGTCGCAATTGCCGATGCAGCCGTCCAGCGATTGCGGCGGCGGCGCCAGGCCGACGGCCTTGGCTTCAGCATTGCTCAGGGATAAATACTGATTGTTGGCGTCGCCATTGTTGTCGAGATAGGGCAGGGCGCTGCCGGGTCCGTTGGGGCTGTTGGCCGTGCGGTTGATCAGCATGCCGACGCTGTTGCCCGTTGGCAGGTGCGCCAGCGCCCGCTGGTCGATGGTGGACGTGGCGTCGGCGGCCAGGGCGCCGCGAAAGTCGCTGTAGCGGTAAAACGCTTCCGACGAGCCCGTTTGCCCCAGGATGTTGCCGCCCAGCGAATTGAAGCCCACCGTCAGCTCGATGGTGACATTGTCTTTCAGGACGCGCGACCAGCGCGCGGCCGCCGCCTGGAATCCCTGCTGCGCCTGCAGCGAAGTGCCGGGTACGTATTGCAGATTGAACAGGGGCGAGGCGATAGTGCTGATAGGTAACATCAAGGCGAGGACGGCGACGAGGCTTTTCATGGCGGCGCTCCAGCAATGGCGATGCCATCGTGCAGGCAAGAAGCGTGCTCACTCGTAAAATCAGGGACTTGGCGCGTGCGCAGCCGTCAACTGTCAAGAATGCCGACAGGGTTTGCTGAGGCTGGAAATGAAAAGAGCCGCAAACTCGTGAAAGTTTGCGGCTCTTTTGCGAATTTTGGTAATGGTGCCCACGAAGGGACTCGAACCCCTACACCCGAAGGCACATGGACCTGAACCATGCGCGTCTACCAATTCCGCCACGTGGGCACTGATGCTGCTTTGCTGCTTTCTTTGCGTGTTCTGCAGAGAAGGCAGGATCATAGAGGCTGCCAGCGTGGAGGTCAATGAAAAAATATGGAAAGTGGTAAATAAATGCGGGGCGGACTCCGGCAGGGGAGCTGCAATGAAAAAAGCCGCAAACTCGTGAAAGTTTGCGGCTTTTTTGCGAATTAGGTAATGGTGCCCACGAAGGGACTCGAACCCCTACACCCGAAGGCACATGGACCTGAACCATGCGCGTCTACCAATTCCGCCACGTGGGCACTGATGCTGCTCTATTACTTGTTGCTTACTACTTTACTGCTCGAGTACTTGTTGCAAAATAACTTTACAGCAATTCTGCTATTATAGCGACTTGAAGAGTTTTGCGCCAGATGAGCTTTCGCTCCATACTGCACATCAACCCTGTACCGCTTTCCTGCAACTGCATTCCCGTGAAGGTTTGTTGCTGCAAGAGACCGAGATTATAGAGCAATATTTGCCGAAGTCAAATGCATTGCGCAGCTTTTCTCCTTTTTTTCATCGGCGGGGCACTTGTTCGGTTTCCGCTACGCTGTGCGTTAGGCAAACCAAGGCGTCCTCCGGTACACTACCGCACATCACCGTGTCAATATTGACGGTGATGTCATCGGTCTTTGTCTTCCGTTTGATCACTGTCAATAACAACTATAGAAATACTTTTGAGCCAAAATACCCACACCATCCCCAGCCGGGAGGACATTCTCGGCATATTCCGCAGCGTCAACGCGCCTCTCGACCCGCAGTCTCTCGGGAAAACGCTGCAAGTGCATGCCGATTCCATGGATGTCCTGGTCCGTCGCCTGAAGGCGATGGAGCGCGACGGCCAGCTCAAGTCTGACGCCAGCGGTGTTTTCAGCCTGGCCGACCAGAGCGCGCTTGTCGCCGGTCGCGTCATGAGCCACCGCGACGGCTTCGGTTTCGTCATTCCCGACGACGCAAGCGCCGACCTGTTCCTGCCCGAGAAAGAAATGCAGAAAGTACTGCATGGCGACAAGGTCATGGCCCGCATCGTCGGCACGGACCGCCGCGGCCGCCCGGAAGGCACGATCGTTGAAGTCACGCAGCGTGCCAATACCCACGTCATCGGCCGCCTGATCCAGGAAAACGGCACCTGGGTCGTGGCGCCGGAAGACCAGCGCATCGGCCAGGACATTCTCGTCACCGGTTCGGTGGGCAAGGCAAAAGCCGGCCAGATCGTCAGCGTGGAGCTGACCGAGCAACCGATGCGCTTCAAGCAGCCGGTCGGCAAGATCGTCGAAGTGCTCGGTGCCCTGGATGATCCCGGCATGGAAATCGAGATTGCCGTGCGTAAATTCAACGTGCCGCACATCTTTTCCGCCGCCGCCCTCAAGCAAGCTGAAAAACTGCCGTTCGAAGTGCGCGCCGCCGATCTGAAAGACCGCGTCGACCTGCGCGACGTGCCATTGGTGACCATCGACGGCGAAGACGCGCGCGATTTCGACGATGCCGTGTATTGCGAACCCGTCAAGATCGGCCGCGCCAACTGCTTCCGCCTGATCGTGGCGATTGCCGACGTCAGCCATTACGTAAAACCGAACGACGCGCTCGATATCGACGCGCTCGAACGCAGCACGTCCGTCTACTTCCCGCGCCGCGTGATCCCGATGCTGCCGGAAAAACTGTCGAACGGCTTGTGTTCGCTGAACCCGGCCGTCGACCGTTTGACCCTCGTTTGCGACGCCGTCGTCAGCGACAAGGGCGAACTGAAGGCCTACCAGTTCTACCCGGCCGTGATCCACTCTGCTGCGCGCCTCACGTATGACGAAGTAGCCGCCGTACTGGGCAACACCAAGGGACCCGAAGCGGCACGCCGCGCGGACATCCTGCCGCACCTGCAGAACCTGGAAGCCGTCTACCGCGCCTTGCTGAAAGCACGCACGGAGCGGGGCGCCATCGACTTCGAGACGACGGAAACGTATATCGTCTGCAACAGCGCCGGCAAGATCGAAAAGATCATCCCCCGCACGCGCAACGAAGCGCACAAGATCATCGAAGAGTGCATGCTGGCGGCCAACGTCTGCGCGGCTGATTTGTTGCTGCGTAACAAGCATCCAGGCACCTACCGCATCCACGCCAGCCCGACCAAGGAAAAGCTCACGCAAGTGCGCACCTTCCTGAAACAGGTCGGACTGAACCTGACGGGCGGCGACACGCCGTCAGCCTCCGATTACCAGACCCTGATGCAGCAGATCAAGCAGCGTCCCGACGCGGCCCTGCTGCAAACGATGCTGCTGCGCTCGATGCAGCAAGCCGTCTACAGCCCGGACAATATCGGTCACTTCGGCCTGGCCTACGAGGCGTATGCCCACTTCACCAGCCCGATCCGCCGCTATCCCGACCTGCTGACGCACCGCGCCATCAAGGCCATTTTGCAAGGCAAGAAATACGAGCCGAAACTGTCCGATAAGGTCGTGCTGAACACCAACGTGTCGAACGCCACGCGCAAGCAGCAGGCGAAGGACAAGGCCGACGGCAAGCCGAAGAAGACGGACCTGACCATCTGGGACGCGCTGGGCGTGCATTGCTCGGCCAACGAGCGCCGCGCCGATGAAGCGTCGCGCGACGTGGAAGCCTGGCTGAAGTGCTACTTCATGCAAGACAAATTGGGCGAGGAGTTCACCGGCACCATCACCGGCGTGACCACCTTCGGCGTGTTCGTGCAACTCGACACCCTGTTTGTCGAAGGCCTGGTGCACGTCACCGAGCTGGGCACCGACTACTTCCAGTACGACGATGCGCGCCATGAGTTGCGCGGCGAACGCACGGGCAAGCGCTACCAGCTGACCGACCGTTTGACGGTGCAAGTGGCGCGTGTCGACCTGGAAACGCGCAAGATCGACCTGCGTCTGGTCACCGATGCGGAACTGGCGGGCGAAGAAGCGCCGGCCAAGCAGTCTGGCGGCAAGCGCAAGGGCGAAAAGAAATCGATGGTCAAGCCCGGTCCCGCGACCGAGCAGCGCCATGAAATCAAGGCCAGCGGCAACAACGGCGGCAAATCCGGCAATGGTTCCGGCGGCCGTGCCAATGGCGCCAAACCTGCCGCCAAGGCGCAAGCCAAGGCAGCGCCGCAAGCAGCAGCCCCCAAGGCCGCCGCGCCGAAGCGCAGCAAGAAACCAGCCGCGGCAGCCGCTGCGGCGGCACCACGAGCAGCAAAAACTGTATCAAAATCAAGCAAGAACAAGCGATAAAAGAAACGATAACAAATGAAGAATAAAATGATTTTCGGCTTCCACGCCGTCACTTCGCGTCTGCGTCATGAAGCGTCGTCCGTGGAAGAAATTTTCGTCGATGCCAGCCGCGTCGACGGCCGCATGAAGGACATGATCGCCGCCGCGAAAGCGGCCAACGTGCGCGTCATGCCCGTCGATTCGTCGCGTCTCGATAAAATCGTCGGCACGCGCCGCCATCAGGGCGTGATCGCGTTTGCGTCGCAGCTGTCGCTGGCGCGCAATCTCGACGAGCTGCTGGACGCCATCGATGGCCCGCCGCTGCTGTTGATTCTCGACGGTATTACCGACCCGCACAACCTGGGCGCCTGCCTGCGCGTGGCCGACGGCGTCGGCGCACATGCCGTCATCGTGCCGAAGGACCGCGCCGTGGGCTTGAACGCCACGGCCGCCAAGGTCGCCAGCGGCGCCGCCGAAACCGTCCCGTACATCACCGTGACGAACCTGGCGCGCACCATGCGCGAACTGAAGGACCGCGGCATCTGGCTGATCGGCACCTCGGACGACGGCGAAAAAGGCTTGTACGAAGCCGATTTCACGGGCCCGACGGCCCTCGTCATGGGTTCCGAAGGCGAAGGCATGCGCCGTTTGACGCGCGATACCTGCGACATCCTCGTCAGCATCCCGATGTTCGGCTCCGTCGAGAGCCTGAACGTGTCGGTTGCTTCCGGCGTGTGCCTCTACGAAGCCCGCCGCCAGCGCATCGCGCTGGAAGCCTAAAAAACGTCCATGGCTGCGTTGCATTGCCTCGCCGTACATTCGTACTGTCTTCGGCAATGCGCCTTGCCCTGAACGTTTTGTAGCGCTTCCAGAAAATCAGCCGCCGCCCTTGAGGCGGCGGTTGTTTATCTGCCTCTCCGGCAGCACGCCGCCGAATACGCTACCATTTGCATTCCACCTTATCCATTTTCATTATGTTCCACCACTTGCGCGAAGACATCAACAGCATCATTGAACGTGACCCCGCCGCCCGCAATGGCTGGGAGGTGCTGACCTGTTATCCGGGCCTGCACGCCATCGTCATGCACGGCTGGGCGCACTGGTGCTGGACGCGGCACATGAAATGGGTGGGGCGCTTCATTTCGTATATCGCCCGCATCATCACGGGCATCGAGATCCATCCGGGCGCCGTCATCGGCCGGCGCGTCTTCATCGACCACGGTTTCGGCGTGGTGATCGGCGAGACGGCCGTCGTCGGCGACGACTGCACCATCTACCAGGGGGTCACTTTGGGCGGCACCTCGCTGCACAGCGGCGCCAAGCGCCATCCGACCCTGGAGCGCGGCGTCATCGTCGGCGCCGGCGCGCAGGTGCTGGGCAGCTTCACGGTGGGCGAATACGCCAAGGTGGGCTCGAACGCGGTGCTATTGAAACCCGTGCCATCCGGCGCGACGGCCGTGGGCAACCCCGCGCACATCGTGCAAAAGGATGTCAGCGCCCTGCGCGAGGGCAGTACGGCGCACCTGTTCGCCGCGTACGGCGTCACGCCCAACGGCGACGATCCGCTGTCGAAAGCCCTGCAAGGCCTGATCACGCACGCCGTGGCGCAGGAGCAGCGCATCGAAACCATCCTCGCCACCCTGAAGGCGGCGGGCATCTGCTGCCAGGGCGTGCCCGAGTGTGATAAATTCGATTCCGAGCAAATGAACAAGCTGGTTGATTAAGGATACAGGCATGAATACTGATGTGACGGCAGGCGAAAAAAGCAATGACAATCCGAATCTGCTCGACCCCTTCGAGATCCGCGTGCTGGCCGTGCTGGCCGAAAAGGAAGCGCTGACGCCGGACAGCTACCCGCTCTCGCTCAACGCGCTGACGAACGGCTGCAACCAGCTGTCGAGCCGCGACCCCGTCATGGCCCTCTCCGAGGAAACCGTGTACGACGTGCTGCAGCGCTTGATGCAGCGCAAGTTCGTCAACGGCATCACGCAGGCGGGCGCGCGGGTCGCCAAGTATGAACACCGCATGCGCATCAAGTGGTCGCTGGAACAGGACAAGCTGGCCATCCTGACGATCTTGATGCTGCGCGGCTTGCAGACGGCGGGCGAAATCCGCAGCCGCAGCGGCCGTGTGCACGAATTCAAGTCCGTCGCCGAGGTGGAATCCGGCCTGCAATTTTTGATCGACAAATACCCGCCGCTGGTGGCGAAACTGGCCGTCGCCCCCGGCGCCAAGGAACCGCGCTACGGCCATTTGCTGGGCGGCGAGGAAGCGCTGGCGCAAATCGAGACGGCGGCAGGTTACGCTGGTGCCGTCAGCGCGCCGCAGCAGGGCAGCAGGGTGGCCCAGCTGGAACAGGAAGTGCTGCAGCTGCGCAGCGACTTCGATGGCCTGGCGGCGCAGTTCGAGGCGTTCCGCAAGCAGTTCGAATAAGCGGCCTTCACGCATGAGTTTTTCCTTCCTGTGCCGCGCCTGCGGCGAGACCCACACGGGCATGCCCAGCTTCGGCGCCGACGCGCCGTGGCTGGTTGAGCAGATGGCGCCCGCCGAGCGCGAAACGCGCTGCCAGCTCGACAGCGACGCCTGCATCGTCGATGAAGAACACTGCTTCGTGCGCGCCACCATCGACATCCCCGTGCATGGCTCGGATGAACCATTCAGCTGGGGCGTGTGGGTGTCGCTGAGCAGCGAGAGCTTCGATGCGTGGGATGCCTGTTTCAATGACGCCAGGCGCACTCACATCGGCCCCTTCTTCGGCTGGCTCAGCACGCAGCTGCCCGTGTATCCGGCTACCCTGAACCTGAAAACCCGGGTACACCTGCGCGACGACGGCATGCGTCCGTACCTCGAGCTGGAGCCGACCGGCCATCCGCTGGCGGTGGAACAGCGCGACGGCATCACGGCCGAGAGGGTGGCCGAGCTGTATGTGCGGCTCGTGCATGACGCGTGACAGGAGCCGCTCCCTGTCAGTCCGCCCGCGTTTCCGGTATCATTCGGCATGAATAATATTTCCTTCCAACCGTTTGTTATTGGTGTCGCTGGCGGAAGCGGCAGTGGCAAGTCAACCGTATCACAGCAGGTGCTGGCGTCGTTCGGTGCCGACATGGTCTCGGTCGTGATGCAGGACGACTATTACTGCGACCAAACCCATCTCTCCCCTGAAGTCCGGCGCCAGCAGAATTACGACCATCCGCAGGCGTTCGAGTGGCCATTGCTGGTGCAGCACATCCAGGCCTTGCGCAATGGCGAAGCGATCGAGATGCCGGAGTACGACTTCACGCTGCACAACCGCTCCAACAGGACCATTCCCGTCAAGCCGGCGCCGGTGATCGTGATCGAAGGCCTGTTTGCCTTGTATGACGAAGACTTGCGCAACATGATGTCGCTGAAGATCTTTGTCGACACGGCTTCCGACGTGCGCTTCATCCGCCGCATGCAACGCGATATCACGGAACGCGGCCGTTCCGTGGAAAGCGTCATCGAGCAGTATCTGGAAACGGTACGCCCGATGCACAAGCAATTCATCGAACCGACCAAGCGCAATGCCGATGTGATCTTGCCGCACGGCGCCAACGGTCCCGCGGTCGACATGATCACGGCCAAGGTGGCCAGCGTGATCGGCCGGTTGACGCGGGCCTGATCCCCGCCGGTCCGCTGCGCGTATGCCGGGCCGGCATACGCGTTACGCGTGCAGGGCGCTGCCCAAATCCTCCCATCATGGAAGAGGGGACTCAGCCTTCCTCGCGCCAGCGGCGCAGGCGGATGGCGGCGTAAATCAGCGCCGCGCCTGCCGCCGCACCCAGCCACACGGCTGGCAAGGCCAGGCTGGACCAGGAGTTGCTGAACACATCAGTGTGCGTCGCGTGCGATCCCCCCTCTGCCAGCGCGTGCATCTGCGGCAGCAGGTCCGGCTCGAACAGATACCAGCTGCCGGGGAGGGTGCCCAGCAGGGCGCGTCCGATGACGTTCATCTGTATCCAGTCGACGCCGCTTTCCGTCTGCGTCAGCTTGCCGGCCCAGACGGCCAGGATGAGCAGCAGCAGCGGCACGCCGACGGCCCACAAGAAGACTTTCGACTTGGCCCAGCTCGACACCATCAGCAGCCATCCGACCGTCGGCAAGGCCCACAGGCAATACACGGGCAGCAAGCCGAACACGCGCAGCGGTCCCAGATACAGGCCGGGCGTGGCGAGCAGTTCGGCGAACACATGGATGCCGTTGACCGCCAGCACGCCGCTCAGGATCAGCACCAGGAGCAGCGAAGTCACGCTGGCGGCGGCGGCCACGATCAGCGGCGCGACCAGCAGGGCGATGGCCGCTTTCGACAGCACCGTCTGGGCATCCGAGATGGGCAGCGACTTCCAGAACAGCATGCTGCGGTCGCGGCGGTCTTCATGCAGGGCGCTCAGGCAATAGAAAAACACGAGAAAGCCCAGTGCCAGGAACAGCGGCGCGGCCGCGTACGTGTAGTTGTTGGCGACGGCGTCGATGATTTCCGTGCGGCGCGGGCCGAAGGTGCGGGTATTGAAGACCGTGCTCCAGGACACTTCTTCGCCATTGACGATCAGCGCCGTGCGCATCTTGGTCTTGGCGATGGTGCCTATCGTCATCAGGGCGCCCAGTACCGTCATGACGACGCCGATGAGGGCGGGCGTCCATACCAGCATGCCCTTGTGTTCCCACAATTCACGCCGGATCAGCCATTGCATCTTGTTTGCAGGGGAAATACTCATTGGTACGATCCTTTCATGGTCGCGACAAACAGGTCAGCCAGGCTGGGCGTGCGGACTTCGCCGAGGGCGGCCAGCTGGGTGCGGGCGACGCCGTCGAACAGCATCACCGACTTGCCGAACACGCTGCGTTCGCTGATCGGCTGCAGCGCGCGCGCCGGATTGACGTGCTGCGGGCCCACCATCACCTCGATGTAGCGCTCGCCCACGTCTTCCATGCTCGATGCCAGCACGATCTTGCCGTCGCGAATGAACATCAGATCGCTCAGGATGTGTTCCACTTCCTCGATCTGGTGCGTGGTGATGACGATGGTCTTGTTTTCATCGAAATAGTCTTCCAGCAAGTTCTGGTAGAACTGCTTGCGGTACAGAATGTCCAGCCCCAGGGTCGGCTCGTCGAGCACCAGCAGTTTGGCGTCGATGGCCATCACCAGCGCCAGGTGCAGCTGCACCACCATGCCTTTCGACATGGACTTGACCTTCATCTTCGGCGCCAGCTTGGTATGGGCCAGATAGCGCTCGGCCTTGCTGCGGTCGAAACGTGGATGCACGCCGGCAACGAAATCGATGGCGTCGGCCACGCGCAGCCAGCCCGGCAGGATCGCCACGTCGGCGATGAAGCACACGTCGTCCATCAGCGCGTCGCGCTGCAGGCGCGGATCGCGCCCCAGCACCGACAGCTGGCCTTCGAAGCCCGTCAGGCCCAGGATGGCTTTCAGCGTGGTGGTCTTGCCGGAGCCGTTCGGCCCGATCAAGCCGACGATGCGCCCCGGCGCGATATCGAAGCTGATGCCGTCGATGGCGACCTGCTTGCCATACTGCTTGCGCAGGCCACGTGCGCTGATGACGCTGTCCTTGTTCAATGCATTCATGCGCTCTCTCCGTGTGCGCCACTGTCGCGGCTCGCCTGCAGTAGTTGCTCTAGGTTAAGGCCCAGTTGCGTGATGCGTTCCAGCATCGCCGGCCATTCTTCGCGCATGAAGCGCTCGCGTTCACTGGCCAGCAATTTGTCGCGGGCGCCTTCCAAGACATACATACCGAGTCCTCTGCGTTTTTCCACCAGGGCATCGTCGACCAGTTCCTGATAGGCGCGCGAAACCGTGATGGGATTCAATTGATAATCGGCCGCCACCTGGCGCACCGACGGCAAGGCGTCGCCGGACTGCAGCACGCCATCGAGCATCATGCCCACCACCCTGGCCTTGAGCTGGCGGTAGATGGGGCTATTGTCATTCCATTCCGTGCTCATGGGATGCGCTCCGACAAGGGCGGGGCGGTGCGGCGCGTGAAAAATGCTGTAGGCATCGGAGCTCCGTGGTTTATTGAGTTGGTGTTGTAGTTAACTATAACACTAAGTCTCAAAAAATCAACACGTATTTTCAGGCCAGCCGCGCATGCAGGTCCAGCGCATTGAACAGGGCGGCGCCGGCCGCCGTGTTGTCGAAGATGCACCAGCTGCCCGCCTGCGCCGATGTGTGCAAGTCGGCGGCCAGCGCCGCCAGGTAGTCGGCCGGGTAGTCCGAGTAATAAATCTTTGGGCTGCCGTGCAGGCGCAGGTAGGCCACGCTGGTCGTCGGTATGTGCGGCCCCGGCTGTCCCGCGGGCGGATCGGCCCGCACGCGCGTGATGCCTTGCAGCGTCAATAGGTCGGTCGCGCCCGCCTCGAACCAGCTGGGGTGGCGCGCTTCGCAAGCGAGCATGCCGTCGAAGCGCTGGCGCAGCGCATGGAAAAATGCGGCCGCCATGTCGGCCTCGAAACGCAGGCTGGGCGGCAACTGCACCAGCACGCAGCCCAGTTTATTCCCCAGTTGCATGACTTCTCCCGCGAAGCGGTTCAGTTCGGCCGCACAGTCGCGCAAGCGCCGTTCGTGTGTGATGCTTCGCGGTAATTTCACGCTGAAGCGGAAATGCTCGGGCACGCTGGCGGCCCAGCGCGCGTACGTGGAGGGCTGGTGCGGGCGGTAGAACGAGCTGTTGATTTCCACGCAGTCCAGTACCTGGGCATAGCGCTGCAGGTGGCTGCCATCGAGGGGGAAGCGGCTGGCGGCGGCGCTGGCGATGCTCCAGCCAGCCGTGCCGATGTAAACGGTATGCATGGCGCCATTACAGCAAGGCCAGGCGGGCGCGGCTATCGGACAAACACCCGTGCGGCCGTCGGCGCAGGCCTAGTCGACGATCTCGCCGTTCAGGTCGTGGCGCGTGATGTTGCCGCGCGTATCGATGGCGATCCAGCCGCCGCGCGGCTGTTGTGGCGGCGTCACGTCGCATTCCCAGTCGGGCAGGACATAGCGCAAGGTTTCGTCGACTTTATGCACGGCAGGGCGGTGCGTATGGCCGTGGATCATGACGGTGCTCGCGTGTTCGGCAAATACTTGCGCGACGGCATCTGGCGTGACATCCATGATGTCCATGGTTTTTTCGCCATTGTGCTCGCGGCTGCTCTGGCGCAAACCATCGATGATGGCCTTGCGCTGCGCCAGCGGCATGGACAGGAACTGTTTTTGCCAGGCGGGCTGGCGCACCATGGCGCGAAACTCCATGTAGCTGACGTCTTTCGTGCATTCGGCGTCGCCATGCAGCAGGACGATGCGGCGGCCGGCAATCGTGGCCACATGCGGTTCACTGAGCAGGGTGGCGCCGGCGGCGGCGGCAAAGCCGGAGCCGACAAGAAAGTCGCGGTTGCCGGCGATCCAATAAACATGCACGCCAGCATCGCTGACGGCGCGGATGGCGGCCGTCATGCGCGCATTGAACGGGTCTTCCAGGTCATCGTCGCCGGCCCAGTATTCGAACAGGTCGCCTAATAGATACAGCGCTTGTGCATATTGCGCATGATGTTCCAGGAAAGAAAGAAACGCCGCGCTGGTGCGCGGGTGCGAGCTCTGCAGATGCAGGTCGGAAATAAAGAGTGCGGCAGGCATTGTCATCGTTCAACGCTCCCAAAAAGTGATGTAGATGGAGAGGCGCCAACGCGGCAATGCCTGTGATTCATGATGCCTGAGCCGAATTACGCGG
This sequence comes from Janthinobacterium sp. BJB304, assembly GCF_002735765.1. Classification (NCBI taxonomy): domain Bacteria; kingdom Pseudomonadati; phylum Pseudomonadota; class Betaproteobacteria; order Burkholderiales; family Oxalobacteraceae; genus Janthinobacterium; species Janthinobacterium sp. BJB304. The sequence continues at coordinate 277,302 of NZ_PDZN01000003.1, read as the reverse complement.
CTTCTACCTTCTCGATGATGACGTCGGTCACTGGCACATCGGCGAACATGCCGGCGCGCGAGGTTTTCACGGCGCGGATGGCGTCGACGACTTCCTTGCCGTCGGTAACTTTACCGAACACGGCGTAACCCCAGCCGTCCTGGCCCGGGTAGTCGAGGAAACTGTTGTTCTTGATGTTGATGAAGAACTGGGCCGATGCCGAGTGCGGGTCCGACGTGCGGGCCATGGCCAGGGTGTAGGTATCGTTTTTCAGGCCGTTCTTGGCTTCGTTTTCCACGGTGGTATCGGCTGGCTTTTGTTTCATGCCTGGCTCGAAACCGCCGCCCTGGATCATGAAGCCGTCGATGACGCGGTGGAAGATCGTGTTGTCGTAGTGGCCGGCTTGCATGTAGGCCAGGAAGTTGGCAACCGTTTTCGGCGCTTTTTCGGCGTCCAGTTCAGCGGTGATCTTGCCCAGATTGGTGGTGATGATGACGGAGGTCATGATGATCCTTAATAAATTGGATGAATAATTGATTCAGCGGCGCCAGGCAGGCCGGCGCCGCAAAAACGCTATTTTACAGTTTTGCGGGCGCGGACTTGAGTAAAGTCGCCGATTCGATCACCACGGGGGTGACGGGCACGTTCTGGTGCGGTCCCTTGTCTGCCACGGGCACGGCCTTGATCTTGTCGACCACGTCCATGCCTTTGATGACTTTGCCGAACACCGTGTAGCCGAAGCCGTCGCGGCCAGGGTAGTCGAGCGCGCCGTTATCGTTTACGTTGATAAAGAATTGCGCGGTGGCCGAATGCGGATCGCCCGTGCGCGCCATGGCGATGCTGTAGGTGACGTTTTGCAAGCCGTTTTGCGCTTCATTCTTGATCGGCGCCTTGGTGGCTTTCTGCTTCATGTTCTTGTCGAAGCCGCCGCCCTGTATCATGAAGCCGTCGATGACGCGGTGAAACACCGTGCCCTTGTAATAACCGCTTTTGACATACTGCAAGAAATTGGCCACGCTTTGCGGCGCTTTTTCCTGATTCAGTTCCAGCACGATTTCGCCCATGCTGGTTTTCAGGGCCACATGGGGCGTGGGGTCGAGGGCGGTCGCCGGAGCGGCCGCCACGACGGCGCTGCCCAGGGTCAGGCCGGCAAACAGGGTGCAAAAGCGGGCCAGGAAAGACAGGCGTTTCGATTTGGTTTCTTGCATGAGGGCGTCCTTGATCGTTATTTTTCTCTAAACTTGCTTTAATTGTAAAGAACTGAAAATTCGGTTGAACATCGTAAAAACCTGATTCATATCGAGCCAGTATGGTTTTTATCAATGTTATACTTGACCGCTAACGCCCCAATTCTAACAAACAAGAACAACAATATAGCGGGTCGACAGTTTTCGGCGCACACGGCAGTTCAGTGGCGCGGCACCCCTGGTGTCCGCGCCTGTCTGTCGTTTTGCCAGGCTGGCGGCCGCTTCACTTGCAAAGTACGATGAGCAATCTAAAGATTTACAACACCCTGGCTCGCGAGAAGCAGGTATTCGTCCCGATGGAAGTGGGCAAGGTACGCATGTACGTGTGCGGCATGACCATCTACGATTATTGCCATATCGGCCATGCGCGCATGATGATGGCGTTCGACGTCATCTACCGCTGGCTGAAAGCGTCCGGTTTCGACGTCACGTATGTGCGCAACATTACGGACATCGACGACAAGATCATCCGCCGCGCCGTGGAAAACGGCGAGACGATTTCCCAGCTGACGACGCGTTTCACCCAGTACATGGATGAAGACACGGCCGCGCTGGGCATTTTGACGCCCGACTACACGCCGCGCGCCACCGAATACGTGCCGCAGATGCTGCGCCTGATCGAGCAGCTGGAAGCGAAGGACCTGGCTTACCAGGGCGCGGACGGCGACGTCAACTACGCCGTGCGCAATTTCCCCCACTACGGCAAGCTGTCGGGTAAGTCGCTCGACGACCTGCGCGCGGGCGAGCGCGTCGACGTCAACACGGGCAAGCGCGATCCGCTCGACTTCGTGCTGTGGAAGTCGTCGAAAGAGTCGGAGCCGGAAGAAGTCAAATGGGATTCGAAATGGGGCAAGGGCCGCCCGGGCTGGCATATCGAGTGCTCGGCCATGTCGTGCGCCTTGCTCGGTGAACAATTCGACATCCACGGCGGCGGCGCGGACTTGCAATTCCCGCACCACGAAAACGAGATCGCCCAATCCGAAGGCGCGTTCGGCCATACCAGCGTCAATTACTGGATCCATAACGGCTTCGTGCGCCTGGACAATGAAAAAATGTCCAAGTCGCTCGGCAATTTCTTCACCATCCGCGAAGTGCTGCAAAAATTCGATGCCGAAGTGATCCGCTTCTTCATCCTTCGCGCGCACTACCGCAGCCCCCTGAATTACTCGGACGTGCATCTGGACGACGCGCGCCTGTCGCTGACGCGTTTGTACACGGCGCTGGCCGACGTGGCGGTGGAAGAGGGCGCCATCGACTGGAACGAAGCGCATGCCGTGCGCGTGCGCGAAGCGATGGATGACGATTTCAATACGCCGCTGGCCGTGGCGGCCCTGTTCGACCTGGCGACGGAAGTCAACAAGAGCAAGTCGCCCGCCCTGGCGCGTCAACTGAAAGGCCTGGCGGGCGTGTTCGGCTTGCTCGAACGCACACCGCAGCAATTCCTGCAGGCAACTGTCGGCGCCGCCGCCGGTGGACAGGACGAGGCGGCCGGCATCGAAGCGGCGATTGCGGCGCGCAGCGCGGCGAAAAAGGCGCGCGACTTTGCCCAGTCCGACAAAATCCGCGCGGAATTGTTGGCCGCAGGCATCATTCTTGAAGACAAGCCTGACGGCTCGACCAACTGGCGCCGCGCATGATGGCGACGTCCAGGGAAAACGGGGAAGCGCCAGTAATCGCTGCGCAGGTGATCCAGGTGCCGCATTACTGGGAAGAGGCGAAGATCGAGCTGATGAAGCGCGACCGCATCATGAAAAAACTCATCCCGCAATTTGGCGACCTGCACCTGGTCGGCCACAGCGACCCGTTTACCACCCTGGCCCGTTCGCTGGTGGGGCAGCAGATCACGCCCAAGGCGGCCGATGCCGCCTGGAAAAAGCTGCTGCTGGCTTGCCCGAAATGCACGCCTTCGCAAGTATTGAAGGCGGGCGCCGAGCAATTGTCCGCCTGCGGTTTGTCCAAACGCAAGACCGAATACATCCTCGACCTGGCCGACCATTTCAAGGCCAAGCGCGTGCACGCGAGCCAGTGGGACCAGATGGATGACGAAGCCGTCATCGCCGAACTGGTGCAGATCCGCGGCATCGGCCGCTGGACAGCCGAGATGTTTCTGATATTTAATCTGCTCCGGCCGAATGTCTTGCCGCTCGACGACCCTGGTCTGATCCAGGGCATCAGCGTCAATTATTTCTCCGGCGAACCAGTTTCCCGCAGCGATGCGCGCGAAGTTTCCGCCAATTGGGAACCTTGGCGCACCGTGGCGACGTGGTATTTGTGGCGCAGTCTCGACCCTGCAGCCGCCCCTGCCGCATCCGATACAGCCCCCGGCGCACCAGCCGGTACGGTAAAATAAACATAGATGACGCCGCGCGCCCTGGCGCCGTGGCCGGTAAAACCTGGAGGTACAATGACTAAAACGACTTTCCTCAATTTTGAACAGCCGATCGCGGAACTCGATTCCAAGATCGAAGAGTTGCGCTTCGTGCAAGACGATTCGGCCGTCGACATCTCGGAAGAGATCGACCGCCTGGCCAAGAAGAGCCAGCAGCTGACCAAGGATATCTACGCCAAGCTGACCCCTTGGCAAGTGGCGCAGATCGCGCGCCACCCGCAGCGCCCGTACACCATGGATTACGTGAATGAAATCTTTACCGATTTCCACGAATTGCATGGCGACCGCAGCTACGCGGACGATCTGTCCGTCGTCGGCGGCCTGGCCCGCTTCAACGGCCAGCCGTGCATGGTCATCGGCCACCAGAAGGGCCGCGACACGAAAGAGCGCGCCATGCGCAATTTCGGCATGCCGAAACCGGAAGGCTACCGCAAGGCCATGCGTCTGATGAAAGTGGCGGAAAAGTTCAACCTGCCCATCTTCACCTTCGTCGACACGCCAGGCGCCTTCCCCGGCATCGACGCGGAAGAGCGCGGCCAGTCGGAAGCGATCGGCCACAACCTGTATGTGATGGCCGAGCTGAAAGTGCCGCTGATCGCCACCATCATCGGTGAAGGCGGTTCCGGCGGCGCGCTGGCCATTGCCGTGGGCGACGCCGTGCTGATGCTGCAATACTCGACCTACGCCGTGATTTCGCCGGAAGGCTGCGCCTCGATCCTGTGGAAGAGCGCCGAGCGCGCCTCCGACGCGGCCGAAGCGCTGGGCCTGACTGCCCACCGCCTGAAAGCCATGGGCCTGATCGACAAGATCATCAACGAACCGCTGGGCGGCGCCCACCGCGATCCGAAACAGATGGCAACCTTGCTCAAACGCGCACTGGCCGACACCCTGCGCCAGTTCCAGGGCATGAAAACCAAGGACTTGCTGGCCGCGCGCCACGAAAAACTGCTGAGCTACGGCAAGTTCAAGGAAACCACGCCGAGCGAATAAGCCAGCGCAAGTCGGCGCAGGTCGAGGTAGGTCGGCGTAGGTCGGCTTAGCGCAGCGTAAGCCGACAAGACGTAAGCCGACAAGACGTAATCCGACAAAATATCAAGAGTTACCAGGGACAGTCCGCTAAACGACACCATCCGTTTAGCCGCCTGTCCCTCTTTGCATTCCCGGAGTCCGAATGAAAAAGCAACAAACCGCCACCGTGCCCGACATCTTCGCCCGCGCGCTGGATGCCTGCGCACCTGCACCCGGCAGCACCGTCGGCATCGCCCTGAGCGGCGGCCTCGATTCCGCGGCCCTGCTGCACCTGGCGCATGCCTGGGCGCAAGAGCACGGCGTGTTTCTTTACGCGTTTCACGTGCACCACGGCCTGAGCCCGAACGCCGATGCCTGGCTGGCGCACTGCGCGCTATTGTGCGCCGGCATGGGCATCGCCTTCGAGGCGCGCAAGGTCACCCTGGAAAAGAATGCGAAGACGGGCACGGAAGAGGCGGCCCGCAAGCGCCGCTACGCGGCCCTGGGCGAGCTGTGCGCCGCGCACGGCGTGCGCCTGCTGCTGACGGCCCACCACCAGGATGACCAGGCGGAAACGGTGCTGCTGCAGCTGCTGCGCGGCTCGGGCACGGCGGGCTTGTCCGGCATGGATGGCGCCAACAGCGCGCCCGAGCTGCTGGGCAACCCGGACCTGGTGATGGCGCGCCCGCTGCTGCTTGTGTCGCGCAGGCAACTGGAGGCGTACGTGGCGAGCCATGCGATCGCGCACATCCACGACGAATCGAACGACGATCCCCGCTTTGCCCGCAATGCCTTGCGGCACCAGGTGATGCCCGTGCTTGCGCAGGCGTTTCCCGGTTTCCAGGAACGTTTCGCCCGCAGCGCCCAGCACGCGCAATCGGCGCAGCGTCTGCTGACGGAACTGGCGACGCAGGATCTGGCGGCGTGCCTCGATGGCGACTGCATCGAACTGGCGAAATTGCGCGCGCTGAGCGCGGACCGCTGCTACAACCTGCTGCGTCACTGGTTCGGCACGCGCGGCTTGCGCATGCCGTCGACGGCATGGCTGGCGGAAATGCTGGCGCAATTGCTGGAAGCGCGGCCCGATGCGCAACTGCTGGTCACGCATCCCGAATGCCATGTGCGGCGCCACCGCGACCGGCTGTACCTGACGCCCAAGCTCGATGATCTGGCCGGCATGCGCGAGCGTGACGATGCGGGCATTCCCGGCCTGGAAAAAGCCGGCCAGCAATTTACGTGGCAGGGCGAAGCGAGTCTGGCCTTTCCCGCGTATGGCGGCGTGCTGCATTTCGATGCGGTGGAAGAGGGCGGGGAGGGTATCGATGTTGCCTGGCTGCAAGCACAGACCTTGACGATCGATTTCCGCCAGGGCGGCGAGCGCCTGAAGCTGGCCTTGAACCGTCCCACCAAGAGCTTGAAATACCATTACCAGGCGTTCGACGTGCCCGCCTGGGAGCGCGAACGCCTGCCCCTTGTCTGTGCGGCGCAACAATTGCTGTATGCGGCGGGTATTGGCCTCGACTGCCATTGCCTGAGTCTGTTGGACCGTCCCCGCGTCGCCTTGCGCTGGCTCTCCTGCTGAGCGTAAGGGCAGCCGCCACGGCCACTCCCGGGGTGGCCGGCAAGTGGCTGCTCAAGCCGGCTGGACTGCATGGATTGGTTATTTCCATATACGCAATCGGTATGAGCTAATGCGCTTTTTAGCTTGTTATTTTGCATTGCGGCATGTAGAGTAAAGCCCTCCTTTTTTATTCTTCTTGAGCGGAAACTTCACTCTTATGGCTTTAATCGTCCACAAATATGGCGGTACGTCGATGGGCTCGACTGACCGTATCAAGAATGTCGCCAAGCGCGTTGCCAAGTGGCACGACGCCGGGCATCAAATCGTGGTGGTGCCATCCGCCATGTCGGGCGAAACCAACCGCCTGATTGGACTGGCCAAGGAAATCATGGATCAACCCGATCCCCGTGAACTTGACATGATCGCCTCGACAGGCGAACAGGTGTCCGTCGGCCTATTGTCGATGGCACTGCTGGCGATCGGCAAACAAGCCGTATCCTATGCTGGCTGGCAAGTCGCGATCAAGACCGATTCCGCCTTCACCAAGGCACGCATCCAGTCGATCGATGACGAGAAAGTCAAACGCGACCTCGATGCGGGCAAGATCGTCATCATTACCGGTTTCCAGGGCGTCGACGAGCACGACAACATCGCGACCCTGGGCCGCGGCGGTTCCGACACCTCGGCCGTGGCGATCGCCGCCGCCATGAAGGCGTCCGAATGCCTGATCTTCACGGACGTCGACGGCGTCTACACGACCGACCCGCGCGTGGTCTCCGAGGCGCGCCGCCTGAAGACCATCACCTTTGAAGAAATGCTGGAACTGGCTTCGCTGGGCTCCAAAGTGCTGCAAACGCGTTCGGTGGAATTTGCCGGCAACTACCGCGTGCCCACGCGCGTGCTGTCGTCGCTGACCGACCCGATGTTGCCGCTGGAAATAGAAGCCAATTCAGGCACCCTGATTTCGTTTGAGGAAGATACAAACATGGAACAAGCAGTCATCTCCGGCATCGCCTTCAACCGCGATGAAGCCAAAATCACCGTGCTCGGCGTGCCCGACCGTCCAGGCGTGGCCTACCACATCCTGGGACCGGTGGCGGACGCGAATATCGAAGTCGACATGATCATACAGAATCAGTCGGTCGACGGTAAAACGGACTTCACCTTCACCGTCTCGCGCGGCGAATACACGCGCGCGCTGGCCGTGCTGGAAGCGAACCGCGAAGCACTGGGTGCGGCCAGCATCACGGGCGACGCGAAAGTGTCGAAACTGTCCGTCGTCGGCGTGGGCATGCGCAGCCATGTGGGCGTCGCATCGCAGATGTTCCGTACCTTGTCGGAAGAGGGCATCAACATCATGATGATCTCCACTTCCGAGATCAAGATCTCTGTGCTGATCGATGAAAAGTACATGGAACTGGCCGTGCGCGCGCTGCATAAAGCGTTCGAGCTGGAAAAAGCTTAAATATCCAAAAATATTGCCCCACGCCCTTGACCAAAGGGGGGGCAATCGATATTATGACGTTCGTCGCTGCAGCGCAGTTAGCTACAGAGACATAGTTGAGTAATCAGCTAGGAGACGTGGCCGAGTGGCCGAAGGCACATCCCTGCTAAGGATGCATACGGCTTATACCTGTATCGTGGGTTCGAATCCCACCGTCTCCGCCAGAATCAAATAAAAAAGCCTCCCCTGCGGGAGGCTTTTTTATTTGTCTGGACGGAACGGTGGGATTCGAAGACGGAGCGCCCTGAAGGGCGCGCAGGCTCTCCGAATCGTCCATCTGCCGCGCCCCGCGCGGCCCCGTTGGCCGCGCAGCGGCCAACGCCGTCCCCCCATCTCAGGCAATGGCGGCCAGCGCCAGCGCCGGCTTATGCGAGCACATACGCCGGCCGGTGCTCAGCAAGAGATTCTTTTTCACCGCATTCAGCCCAATCCCCTTAAAAAGTTGCATAATCCACAAATGCCGCGCAGAAATTTCATACTGGCCAGCGCGGCCTATGCCGGCGGCATTGACGGCATGGTCCGGATAAACGAGGGGGTACGCACATGCAGCTGCTTCGCCAAGTCAAACTGTCGCGCCGGCTGGCCTTGTTGGTCGCCATCTTTTCGCTGGGCCTGATCGTGTATGGCGGCTGGTCGCTGCGCGTGCTGCACGAACTGAAGGTCAACGGCCCCGTATATCACCGTATCGTACAGGGCAAGGACCTGGTGGCCGACGTGCTGCCGCCGCCGGAATACATCCTCGAATCGTATCTGGTCGCCTTTCAGTTGATGGCGTCCGAAGACCGGGGCGCGCAAGACAAGCTGGTCGAACGCCTGAAAACCTTGAAGGCCGAGTACGACACGCGCCATCAGTTCTGGCGTACCCAGGATCTCGATCACGATATCGCCGAAGCCTTGCTGACGCAGTCGCACGCCCCTGCCGTGGCATTCTATGAGACGGCATTCACGCGCTTCATCCCGGCGCTTCATGGGCAGGACAAGGCGGGCGTCGCCACTGCCATGGCGGCCATGGCCGCCAGCTACGACAGCCATCTGGCGGCCATCAACCGCGTGGTCGATATGACCAGCAAGCGCTCGGCCGCGTTCGAGGCCGAATCGGCCGACAGGGCGCGCTCGGCAACCGTGCTGCTGGCGGGCTTGCTGCTGGCATCGCTGGGCGTCAGCATCGCCGGCGCCGTGCTGATCAGTCGCAGTATTACCGGCCCCTTGCAGGAGGCGTTGCTGGCCGCGCAGAGGGTGGCGGCCGGCGACTTGAGCAATCGTGTCGACAAGCGCTTTTCCGACGAGCCTGGTCAATTGCTGCAGGCGCTCGAAGCGATGAATGGCAGCCTGTCGCGCACCGTGGGCCAGGTGCGCAGCAGCACGCAAAGCATCACTATCGCTTCGCGCGAAATCGCGGCCGGCAATTTCGATCTGTCGTCGCGCACGGAGGCGCAAGCCAGTTCGCTGGAAGAAACGGCTTCCGCGATGAAGGAGCTGACCAGCACGGTAAAGCAGAATGCCGACAATGCCAGGCAGGCGAACCAGCTGGTGGTGTCGGCGTCGGAATTTGCCGTGCAGGGTGGACAGGTGGTCGGGCGCGTGGTCGATACCATGGGCGCTATCAATGCCAGCTCGCGCAAGATCGTCGATATCGTCGACGTGATCGACAGCATTGCTTTCCAGACCAATATCCTGGCCTTGAACGCAGCGGTAGAGGCGGCCAGGGCGGGCGAACAGGGACGCGGCTTCGCCGTCGTCGCCAGCGAAGTGCGCAGCCTGGCGCAACGTTCGGCCAGCGCCGCGCGCGAGATCAAGGCCATGATCGGCGATTCGGTAGAGCGCGTCGACGCGGGCAGCAAGCTGGTGGACGAGGCGGGCGCCACGATGGACAAGATCGTGACGTCCGTCAAGCAGGTGGTTGACCTGATGAGCGAGATCGCCGCCGCCAGCCAGGAACAGAGCCTGGGCATCGAACAGGTCAACCAGGCCATCACGCAGATGGACGAGGTCACGCAGCAGAACGCCGCCCTGGTCGAGGAAGCGGCTGCCGCCGCCGGCAGCCTGGAAGAGCAGGCGGCCAGCCTGGTGCGGGAAGTGGGGGTGTTCAAGCTCGATGCGGGCGGCGCTGCCAGCGCGCTGGCAGCGCCCGCGCAACCGGGCCGCTGACAGGCTGGCTGGCGGTCAGGACGCCGTTCAGCTTGGCGTTTCCTGGGCGTGGCTGCGCTATGGCGCGCGGGCCGCTGCCGTGGCTTGCTTGTCGCACGTTGCCAAGGTACCTGTGCATGCGGAAAACGTTTCCAGATAGGTGATGGTTTTCTCGTACTCGTCGATCAGGTAGCGCAGCTGATATGCCATCTCGACAGATTCGCCCGTGCCTTTGTCCCGCAGCCTGTACATATCTTTCAAGAAGCGTTTTCTTCGCGCCAGTTCCGCAGCCAGGCGCGCCTTGCGCTCGGCGGCCGGTGGCAGCGGATACGGCTTGCCATTGATGGATTTGACGCCCTCGGGCGTCAGATCCAGGTCCTTGCCGGGGGCGCGAAATTCCACGCCCATTGTTCCATCCGCCTGCACCAGTATCAGCAGTTCGTCGGCGTCGCTGTTGGCTGGCAAGGTCACGGCCAGCACTTCAGGCTTGCCCTTGGGCAGCCAGCGATATTCGAGCTTGACCTGCGACGGCGCCGCGGCCTGCGCCGGCAGGTAGAAGCAGCAGCTGGCGGCGCTGCTCATGTACGGATTCAGGGGATCGGTATCGACAGCGTTGTCGGGATCGCCGACGGAACTGATGCCCACCTGGATCATGCGCGGGCTGTAGTTCAATGTACTGACCGATACCTTGCGCTCACCGGCGCCGGGCGTGTACGCGTGCAGGCCGCGTTCCCCGCGCTCGTCGTGGCCTGCAAGCAGGGGCCGGCGGTACAGCGGTTCAATGCCGAAGCTCGCGATATTGCTGATATAGCCGGTATCGGACGGGCCGACGCGCGAGTGGCTGTTACCCGGCGTGTGGTAGAGGTAGCCGATCTCGTCCAGCGATAGCGCGCTGACCATGCGGTCCTGCTGAAACAGTGGCGGGGATGCATAGCTGTCGCCGTTGCCCATGACTTTGGCGTAGATGGGGCCCGTCCATGGCCCGTGGCCGCCAAAGCGCGCGAGTACCACGTACTCGCCCAGCAGCGATTCTACTTTCAGGACATCTTTGGTCTCGCCAGTGACGGGGTCGATGATGGCGTAAATGCCCGGAAAGGGATCGGTGGCGACAGACGACTGCTTGGGCAGGGCGAAGCAGAGTCCGGCAGCCACGGTGACGGCGGTGGCGATGCTGGCGCTGGCAGCTTTCATGCGCCGGGACCTTTCCCTTGCCTTCTGCAGAACGCCACCAGGTCGGCTGGATAGAGGGGCGTGCCGCGATAGCCGCTGTCATCGATATCGAGCACGCGGGTGATGGCGGCCGCTTCCCTGCGCCTGGCCAAAAAATCCCGTTCGTTCAGCGTCTGCATCCTTGCCCCTTGCTGATTATGGTTGCGGCCATGTAACTTCGCTGGTGTAACGCGCTTCCTTGCGTAGCCGTCGCGCATGGTCGACCAGATCCCTGGGGTACACCAGATGCGCGGCCTGGCTATCGTCCAGGTCGAGCAGGAAAACCGTCGCCCCCGCTTCGAATGCCCAGTAGCCGTAGTAGCCGGCATAGCCTTCCTCGCTGATATTGAGATGCTCGTTGTACCAGCGCGGATGATGTCGCATGGCTGGATACCATTGTTTCAGGTATTTCTGAAGCAGGGCGAAGGTAGCTTCCTTATCCTTCTCATAGAACACTTGCAGCAGGGTGTCATAGGGCCTGGCGATGATGCAGGCGTCGAGTGCTTGTCCATCCTCCACATATCCGTCGATCAATTGCTCGAACAGGCCATCGCGGCCACGATGGCTGCGCAGCACGTGGATGATGCGCAGCACCGAACGCTGATCGCGCAGCAGGATGGCAATGCTCAGCAGTTGCAAGGTGTCCTCATAGTCGGACAGGATGGAAAACTCTGGTGCTCCCTCATATTCGTAGGGCCCAAACTCTGGAAACTCAAGCGCCGCATCCTGCTGATAGAGTTGGTCGACCGCATTCCATTCTTCAAACTTGTCCACGATGTCCGCGATGCGCGGCGCCAAGGCCTCGATTGACTCGCCCGCCGTGTAGTCGAGCATCCAGAGCCAGAGCAGTTCCAGATACAAAAAATGATGAACGGAAGCATTTTCCAGCGCTGAATCGGCGACCTTTTTGTTTTCCAGTCCTCCTGCAATCAGCGCAAATTGATTGTTGCGTGTCTTGGCATACAGTTCTTCATCAAGAAATTGCTGGCGCCGCCGCTCGGTGAATGGGCGTTTGTTCATCTTGTCTGGCTGCCGTCGTGATCGATGCGTAAGGAAGATGCGCTTGCATGGAAAAATGCGGACATTGCCTGGGACTCCGTGTGATGAGGGAAACGTACTGGCAGTTGATGTAATGACTTGTTTGCAAGATTACATACTAGAAATAGCGATTCAACAAGCGCGATTCAATTGAATCGTGTGCCAGAAAGAAATATTCAAAATAGCTACTATGGGTGACTCGATGGCGTGCCGCAGGTATTTTTCGGCCGTCATCGTCTTTTTACGTGAACCGGAGCAAGCATGAGCAAGATGAAATACGCGGCCGCAGCGGTCTTATGGGCCAGCCTGTCGCCCGCCATGGCGGCGTCCACCTCGGCCGCACCACCGTTCCTCGATGTGCTCGCCTATGAGTACGCCAATTGCGTCAAACCTGCCTACCATCAGGCCGACCTGCTGGTACAGAACGGGGCGGGGCGCTACCAGATCGACGTCAAGGGGGAGGCCTACACAGTCGAACTGCAGGAACGCATGGGTTTTTCGCTGCAGGCGGGCACAGGCGGTCCCGTGGCGGCTGTCGTCAAGCTGGACCGGCCGCCACAGGGACAGTTCGCGGAGCAGGCGCGCTGGCGCGAGCGCTGGCTGCGCGACGTGGCCGAGCGCAGCGGCGTAGCGCTGGACGAGCGGGCGCTTGCGGGCGGCGCGCGCCTGCTGGCCGTCAACAAGGGCGAGATCAAGGGAAACTATGTGGGGCAGTCGCTGCTGATCGATCCGGCACGGCAGTTGTTCATCGATATCGCGTGGCCGAACACGCTGGATATCTATCGCGGCCCGGATGCCCTGCGGCAGGTGCGGCAAGTGCAGGACGATGTCTGGAAACGCATGCTGTCCTGCTCGCCGGCCGCGTGAAGCCGGTCGCCTTCGCATATCCCTGCTGCGTGCACGTGCATACACAAATAATAATGATTCTCATTTATAATTCAGCGCTATGGGGGTGCAATGGGCTGGCGCCATGGCGCCACGGGTAGTGAAGGAGGGCATGATGGGCAGTGTGTATGGCAACGAGGACGCGATCGCGCACGAGCATCGCGTACTGATGGGCGAATATGGGCGGGCGCAGGCGCGTTGCAGTGCGCAGCTGGCGGCGCAGGCGGCCCGCATCGCGCAGCTGGAGTCGGAATTGATGCGCGCGCGGGCACAGGTCGTGATCCGCGATTCCAAGCTGGCGCTGGCGCGCGATGAACTGGCCGAACTGGCGGCCAGCGTACCGGGCTTGCCGACGCGTGCCAGGCTGGCCCGTCGGGTCGAGTGGCTCGGTGAGCGCGTGCAGGACCTGATGCGCGAGCTGCTGCGCCTGCAGTGGCTGCCGGCGCCATCCTTGCAGGCCGACGTGCGCGAAAAAGCCGTGCTGTATGTGGGCAATTATTCAAGCCTGGCACCGGGCCAGCACGCGGCCGGCGCCAACGTGGCGCAGCTGGCCATCGAGCAGGCCGGCGGGCGCTTCCTGCACCATGCGGGCGGCGATGACGGCGCCGACGACGTGGCTGCGCTGGAAGCCGGTCTGGTGGCGGCCGACCTGGTGATTTGCCAGACGGGCTGCGTCAGCCACGATGCCTACTGGCGCGTGCATGACCATTGCAAGCGCACGGGCAAGCAGTGCGTGCTGGTGGACCAGCCGCAAGCCATGCATTTCGTGCGCAAGGAAGCGCTGGCCGATTTTTGATGCCGGATTAACGCCTGCTTAATCCGTATGGGGCAGAATGGCCACCCATTCGATGTTATAGCGAGCGCCCATGCTGTCCCTGCAAATCGGTCCCCTGGCCCTGCCCACGGGCCTGGTCCTGTTGTTCGTTTCCCTGTGCGTCGCCTACGGCGCGGCGTGGTGGCTGCGGAAGCACCGCCGGCTGCCGGACGCCGGCCCCCTCGTTTCCGACATGCTGATCGCCGGCCTGCTGGGGGCGCGCGTGGCGTTCGTGCTGCGCTGGCACGAACAGTATCTGGCCGCGCCCGCGTCCATCATCAATATCCGCGACGGCGGCTTCATGGCGTCAGCCGGCATCGCGGCCGCGCTGGCCATCGCCGCGTGGCGCTGCCGGCGTCCCGCCATGGCGCTCATGCGCCGGCCGCTGGCTGTCAGCGTGGCCTGCGGCGCGCTGGCCTGGGGCGTGTTGAGCGCGGGGCTGGGGCTGGCGTACGGCAAGCCGGCGGCCTTGCCGGCCGTGGCGCTGCAGACGCTGGACGGCACGTCCACCAGCCTGGCGGCGCTGGCAGGCGGCAAGCCCATGGTGGTCAACCTGTGGGCCAGCTGGTGCCCGCCATGCCGGCGCGAGATGCCCGTGCTGGCCGCCGCGCAGCAGGCGCGCGCCGATATCGTCTTCGTGTATGCGAACCAGCGCGAGGCTGCGGCAGCCGCCATCGCGTTCCTGGACAGGAGCGGCGCGACCCTGCGCAATGTGGTGCTCGACGGCGAGGCGGCGCTGGGCAAGGCGGCCGGTTCCTCGGCCCTGCCCACCACCCTGTTTTATGACGCGCGGGGGCGCCTGGTCGATACGCACCTGGGCGAATTGTCCGATGCCTCGCTGGCCAGCAAGCTGCAGAAGATCGCGCCCGTTCCCTGAGGCGGGTATGCTTTGTTGACGTAGCCGTGGCGTTCTCTGATAGTATACCCCCCTATAGTATTTATCGGAGTGAATCATGGGCCACACGGCACACGACAAGACCAGGCTGCTCAATCGCGTCAAACGCATCCGTGGCCAGGTGGAAGGCCTGGAGCGGGGACTGGAAGAGGGCCGCGACTGCGGCGAAGTGCTGCAGCTGATCGCCGCCGTGCGCGGCGCCGTCAATGGCCTGATGGCCGAAGTGATCGAGGAGCACTTGCGCGAGCACGTGGCCAGCCCCGATATCTCCGGCGAAGAGCGGGCCAGGGGCGCCGACGACATCGCGGGCATCCTGCGCACCTACCTCAAATAAGGAGAACGTCATGAAAACGCAATCCCTCAGCGAAGACCTCTCCGCCTGGCAGCACGAACACGTCTTCGGCGCCGCCAGCGACAAGGCGGAACGCCGCGCGCGCATCGTCATGTGGATCACCTTGGCCACCATGGTGCTGGAAATCGTCGCCGGCTGGTGGTACAACTCCATGGCCTTGCTGGCCGACGGCTGGCATATGAGTTCGCACGCGCTGGCCATCGGCCTGGCCGCGTTTGCGTATGCGGCGGCGCGCCGCTATGCGCGCGACCCCCGCTTTGCCTTCGGCACGTGGAAGATCGAGGTGCTGGCCGGCTATACGAGCGCCATCCTGCTGCTGGGCGTGGCCGTGCTGATGGTGGCCGCTTCCGTCGAGCGCCTGTTCTCGCCGCAGCCCATCCACTATCCGCAGGCGATGGCGGTGGCGGCCTTCGGCCTGGCGGTCAACCTCGTGTGCGCGCTGATCCTCGGCGGCCACCACGACCATGACCATCATCATGGCCATGATCACCATGACCATCACGGGCACCATGACCACCATGGCCATGGCGAAGACCTGAACATGAAGGCCGCGTACATCCACGTGCTGGCCGACGCCGCCACGTCCGTGCTGGCCATCGTGGCGCTGGCCGGCGCGTGGGCTTACGGCTGGCAGTGGCTCGATCCCGTGATGGGTATCGCGGGCGCGGTGCTGGTGGCGCTGTGGGCGAAAAAGCTCATGCTGGACACGGGCAAGGTCTTGCTGGACCGCGAGATGGACCACCCCGTGGTGGATGAAATCCGCGAAGCGGTGGAAGTGGAAAGCGCCGGCGACACGCCGCGCATCGTCGACCTGCACGTGTGGCGAGTCGGCAAGCAGCTGTATTCCTGCGCCTTGTCCGTCGTCAGCCGCGACGCCGCATTGACGGCCGCCGAACTGCGCGCGCGCATCGGCATCCACGAGGAAATTGTCCACAGCACCATCGAGATTATTCTCCGGCCTTGATAATGATGGGGAAAAAAGCCCGTTGATGCGGGGCGTAGGCCGTATAATGTCGGCTTTTACAGCACGCGCTGTTCACCAGACAGAGAAGAAAATGAGCACATTACCACCATGCCCGCAATGCCAATCCGAATTCACGTACGAAGACGGCAGCCAGTTGATCTGCCCTGAGTGCGCGCATGAATGGTCGGCCACCGCTGGCGAAGCCGTGGAAGAGGGCGCCCGTGTGTACCGCGATTCGGCCGGCAATATCCTGCAGGACGGCGACACGGTCAGCGTCATCAAGGACTTGAAATTGAAGGGCGGCGGCGGTGTCGTCAAGATGGGCACGAAGGTCAAGAACATCCGTTTGGTCGACAGCGACCACGACATCGACTGCAAGATCGACGGCTTCGGTTCCATGAGCCTGAAGACGGAATTCGTCAAGAAAGTGTAAGACTTTTCCTTGCCATTCGCGGCGCGCCTCGCATTGTTGCCGGCGCGCCGTTTTTTATTTCAGACGCCATGCAAATCGACCATCTCCGCCAGCGCCTGCGCGCCCTGGGCGCCAAGCCCCTGCACGAACAGCGCGTGCTGCGCGACTGGATACAGGGCCAGCCGCACGACCAGGGCCGGCGCCGCGCCGAAGACTTTTTGCCGCTGCCCGTGCGCGACGCCTTGCCTGCGCTCGACCTCGAACTGCAGGGTATGCTGAAACTGCTCAGCACCCATCCGGGTGCCGACGGTTCGGCGCGCCTGCTGGTGGGGCTGCACGACGGCCAGACGGTGGAAAGCGTGCTGCTGCCGCGCGACGGCCTGTGCGTGTCGAGCCAGGTCGGTTGCGCCGTCGGCTGCCAGTTCTGCATGACGGGCCGCGACGGCTTGATCCGGCAAGTGACCAGCGGCGAGATCGTCGCCCAGGTGGTGCTGGCGCGTACCTTGCGCCCCGTGAAAAAAGTCGTCTTCATGGGCATGGGCGAACCGGCGCATAACCTGAACAATGTGATGGAAGCGATCGAGCTGCTGGGCACGGAGGGCAATATCGGCCACAAGAACCTCGTGTTCTCCACCGTGGGCGACCCGCGCGCCTTCGAGCGCCTGCCGCAGGGGCCAGTCAAGCCGGCGCTGGCCCTGTCGCTGCACACGACGAAGCCGGCGCTGCGCGAACAGCTGCTGCCGCGCGCGCCCAAATTATCCCCGCGCGAGCTGGTGGACTTCGGCGAAGCGTATGCGCGCCTGACCGGCTATCCGGTGCAGTATCAATGGACCCTGATGGAAGGCGTCAACGATGGAGAGGACGAGATGGATGGTATCGTTGCGCTTTTGCAGGGCAAATACGCGGTGCTCAACATGATCCCGTATAACACCATCGATGACTTGCCGTTCAGGCGCCCCAGCTGGGGCAAGGCGCGTGCGATCGCCGCCGCCCTGCACGCGCGCGGCGTGCTGACCAAATTGCGCGATTCGGCCGGTCAGGACGTGGAGGGGGGCTGCGGGCAGTTGCGGGCGCGCGAAGCGAAGGGCAGGGTCATTCCCATCCGTGCCAGCGTGACGGCGTAGGTCGGATTAGCGGAGCGTAATCCGACATTCGCCCATACGCCAACAATGAAGTCGGATTACGCGGTGCCCGCTAATCCGACCTACTCGGCTCACACCCCACCCAGCAAATCGTTCTCATTCAATATCGCAAACGCGATCTCGGGATGCGCGGCCAGGCAGCGGCGCACGGCGGCGGGAATGGCGGCGCGCGTCTTGCGGCACAGGCCGGGCCGCTCCAGCAGGCGGATCTGGAAGCCGCGCACGGTGCGCACTTCGCCGCTGCCGGGCTCGATCTGCAATTCCACGCCCAGGTTGCTCTTCAACAGCAGCTGCAGCTTCTGCAGTTGCGCATACGTGGCGATGTCCTCGATGTGCGCCAGCAGGCGCTTTTCCTCCGTCAGGTTCAGACGCAGGATGGCAAGGTCCGCCTGCCGATCGTCGAGCAGGCGCTCGCGCTCGCAGTCGCACAGCTGCGGCGGGCACTCCTTGCGGACTTCAAAATCGGCGATGCGCATGCTGGTGTTCCAGTGACGTTCCAATGGCGATCCGGTATCAATCAAGTATCGTCCGCCGCCTGGCGCATGTCAATCAGCGCGGGCTGACGATCAGGCGCCAGCGGATGGCGCCCTGCTCGCTGCTGTGCTGGTGGTGGTTTTGCGGCGGCATGACGTGGCCTTCCGTCGAGACGATCTCGTGCGCGCAGCCATCGCAGCGGTAGATGCCCGAATACGGCACGGCTTCGCCGGGCGAGGTCAGTTCATCGAAACGCGGGTGCATGGAGCGGGCCACGTAGCTGGGGTTTTTGTAGTCGGCCATGGCTTCCTCGGGGAGTGGATAATGGCCCATTTTGGCACACAATCGTGCACGGCCTTGACGGCGTGTCTTGGCGCGCGCGCCGCCCTGTGTTGTAATGTTGATCATTTCATTTGAACACGCAAGGCCATGAGAACCCGCATCAAGATCTGCTGCATCGCTTCCATCGACGAAGCACAACTGGCCATTGCCGCCGGCGCCGACGCGCTGGGCCTGGTGGCCGCCATGCCGTCCGGTCCGGGCCCGATTCCCGACGCGCGCATCGCGCAGATCGCCGCCTGGACGCCACCGCCCGTGGCCACCTTCCTGCTGACGTCCGAGACGACGGCGGCAGCCATCGCCGAACACGTGCGCGCCACGCAGCCGTCCACCGTGCAGATCGTCAGCCATATCGATCCCTGCGAAGTGGCGCAGCTGGCGCGCTTGCTGCCGCACGTGCGGCGCGTGCAGGTGATCCACGTGGAAGGGCCCGAGGCGTTGGCGCTGATCCCCGCCTATGCGCCCCATATCCACGCTTTTTTGCTCGACTCGGGCCGCCCCGGCGCGGCTGTGCCGGAGCTGGGCGGCACGGGCCGCACGCACGACTGGTCCGTCAGCGCGCGCTTCGTGCGCGCCAGCCCCCGTCCCGTCTTCCTGGCCGGCGGCCTCGATGCGAACAATGTGATGGAGGCGCTGCGCCAGGTACGCCCCTACGGCATCGACCTGTGCTCGCGCGTGCGCACGGACGGCCAGCTCGATGTCATGAAGCTGGCCTTGCTGATGGCGGCCGTGCGCGACGTGGATGCGGCGCTGTATGCGGAAGGCTAAGCCGCCGTTGCCGACGCGTTCATCTCGCGCACGAACGCTTCCGTAAACGCGGCCACCATGCCGCTGGCCGCGCGCGGCGAGATCAGGCCCACGACGGAATGCGATTCCTCGTCCGGCAGGGCGATAAAACGCACGCCGGGCGGCGCCACCAGGCGCATGCTGTCGGGGACGATGGCGATGCCCATATTGGCTTCGATCAGGTTCAGTTGCGACGTCTTGCGCGACAGCGCGCGCGCCGCCTTCGGGAAGAATCCCTGCGCCAGGCACAAGCCCGCCACCAGGTAGCTCAGGCCCCCCCGGTCCTTGTGCGGGATCGAGACGAACGCTTCGTCGCGCAGGGCGGCGATCGTCGTGCGCTCCAGCGCGGCCAGCGGCGAGGCCGACGACACGGCCACCACCAGCTTTTCCGCGTACAGTTCGCGCACGACGATGTTGGCGTGCTTGCGCAGGGTGGGCAGGCGCACGAGGCCCAGGTCGGCGCGGCCTTCTTCGATGTCGGCCGCCTGGTTTTCCGACGAGCCTTTCGACACGTCGAGCGAAACGCCGGGGAATTGCGCCAGCAGCCGGTTCAGCACGGCGCCGATGGCGGGCGTGAGGGTGACGGAGCTCGAATGCAGCAGGCGGATGATGCCTTGCGCGCCTTGTCCCACGTGGCGCGTCTGGCGCACGGTTTCCTCGATGTCGTCGAGAATGCGCCTGGCGCGTTCATAAAACAGCTGTCCCGCGGGCGTCAGTTCGATATGGCGCGCGTCGCGCGTCAGCAGCAGGGCTTGCACTTCGCCCTCGAGCTCCTTGATTTGCCGGCTCAGGGCCGACTGCGCGATGTACAGCTTTTCCGCCGCGCGCGAGTAGCTGCCCGCATCGACGACTTCGACAAAGTAGCGGAACTGTCTGATGGAAATCAATCGTATGCCTTTTCGAGATCGGAGACTGCCTGATTTGATATTGGCCTGGCCCCGGCGTTCGCGCTACAGTGGCCTGGTCTGCTGTCACTGCAAAGGAAAGACCATGCTGGAATTGATCGGGGTGCTGGGACTGCTCGTCAGTATTATCGTAAAACTGATTTTCGTCCAGATCGGCGCGGCTGATGACGGTAAAGAGGATTGATAGGGAATTAACCCAACAGCGTGAAGCTGGGGTCAGTTCCTTCGGAATCGGAATACGGTCTATCAGACCGTATTCCCCCGTCGGGTCTGCCCCCGGATTGTCGCTAACATTGCCACGAAATTTTGCGGTGTCTCCACGGCTTGCAAATGACAATTCAATGCCACCCCATCCCACTCCGCCAACTGCTTGCCCGCGCACTTGAGCGCCGCCTCGCGCGCCGTCCATGCCTGCGCCAGGCGCCGCGGGCGTTGCGCATCGGGGCCGGCGGCCAGTTCCTGCGCCACTTGCGGCCCCAGATAGTCGCGTGCCAGAATGAACCAGTCGGCAATGTCCTGCACCCGCATCATGTCGATGCCGACGGGACCATGCAGGCCGATGGCGGCCAGCGACAGTCCTTCGTCATGGCTGAACGACAGGCTGGCCGCGCGGCCGGCCAGCAGCAAACGGGGAGGGGCGCCCGGCGTCGACTCCACTGTAATCGCCCCGATGTCCAGGTTTTGCCACTGTGCCGCCGCTTCGCGCACGGCCTGGCGCAGGTGCGCGCGTGCTTCCATGCGAAATGGCGGCGGCACGATGCCGATCGCCAGCACGCCGTCTCTTGACAAGAGCACCGTAAAATCCATCAGCTGCAATCAGCTACGCAAAGGCGCGGCCGGACATCCCGCCCAGTTGCTGCCGGCGGGGATGTGCTCGCCCTTCATCACCAGGGTCAGCGGTCCCAGGCGCGCATTGTCGCCCACCTTGGCGCTGTACAGCACGGAGCTGCGCGGGCCCATGTAGACGCGCTGGCCGATTTCCACGTGGTCGATCTTCATCACGCGGTCTTCGAACAGATGCGTTTGCGGGCAGGTGAGCGCATTCAATTCGCTGTAGTCGCCGATGTGCACGCAGTCGAACTCCGTGATGTCCGTCGTATCCATGTAGACGCCGCGGCCGATCTTGCAGCCGAACAGGCGGAAGGCCAGCGGCAGCCACGGCGTGCCGCGCAGGTAGCGCATGAAGTTGGGCACGGCGATGCCTTCATACAGGTTGGTCACGCCTTCGGAAAGCCACACGAACGGCGTCCACATGGGCGCCGCGTGCTTGCGGTAGCGTCCCAGCAGCAGCCACTTGAACAGCACGACGACCAAAAAATTGCCGATGCCGTAGGCGATGCCGGCGATCGCCAGGTCGCTCACCACTTCGCCCCAGCGTCCGGCGCCCGCGATCGGCATCACGTCCAGCACCAGCGTATAGCCGACGGCGATCACCACGGCGTGCGGCGCGACGATGCGGAACGCTTCGATCAGGCTGCGGCCCAGGCGGCGCAGCAGCGATGGCTTGAACGTCAGGTGCTCGGCAAAGCCGCTGACCTGTTCGCGCGCGGGCAAATGCATGGGCGGGGAACCCAGCCAGGTGTCGCCGCTGTGCATCTGCTCATTGCGCGGCGCGTGCGTGTGCACGCCGATCAGTACGTGCTCGGGCAGCACGGTGCCGTCCGGGATATAGCTGCCGTTGCCGACAAAGCTGCGGTGCGAGACGACGGTGGGGCGCATGGTCATCCAGCCGCCGTCGATCTGCTCGTCGCCCAGCATGACGGCGTCGGCGATGAAGGTGTCGTCGCCCAGGGTCAGCATGTCGGGCACCACGCCCAGCGCCGTGGAAATCTCCGCGCCCTTGCCGACCTTGGCGCCCAGCAGGCGGTACCAGTACGGCGCGTACACGGTGGCGTAGATGCCGTGCAGGACGTTCAGGCTCGATTCCTGGATATGGCTGACCAGCCACTTGGCGCAATAGATATTGCTGTGCACGGGCGAGCTGCCCGGTTTCAGGCGCGGCAGCGCGCCCCAGCGGATGGCGGCCGACAGCAGGGCCGTGAGCACGATCAGCACGGCGCTGGCGGGGAAGGCCAGCAGGAAATAGCGGGCCAGCTGGGTCGTCACGTCGCGCCCCTGCAGCCACGGCATCATTTCGCGCTCGTCGAACCAGTCGATCAGCACGAAGCTGGGGAAGACTGGCATGAAGAACAGCACGGCGATGAGGACCATGCCGAAGCAGAAGAACATGGTTTCGCCCGTCAGGCGCAGGCGCGAGACGGCGGGGCGCGGCGGCTGGCTGGCCCTGTCATAGGGGCCGATGTCGCGCGCGGGCGACCCCGTCCAGACGCGACCGGCCGGCACCGAGGCGCCGTCGGCCAGCGCCGACTGGCCCTCGAGGTGACCGAAGGCGCCCACTTGCGTATTGCCTTCCAGGATAGCGTAAGAGCTGATGCAGGCATCGTCGCCGATGCTGATCCGGCCCAGCAGCAAACGGCCCCGTTCCACCCTGGCGTTTTCAAAGTTGACGGCATTGCCCACGCTGACGTTGTCGCCGATGGACAGCAAGTCGGGCGCGCGCAGGGTCATCGAGCCGATGACCACTTCCTTGCCCACTTTGGCGCCCAGCGCGCGCAGCCACCAGCTGTTCAGGGACGAGCCGCTGAGCAGATACGCGGGCGCCGATTCGACCAGGCGGTCGGCCAGCCACCAGCGGTAATAGGTGAAACCCCAGAGCGGATAGCTGCCCGGCTTCAGGCGCCCGGCGATCAGCCACTTGCCGGCAATCGCGATGGCAAATTCTGCCAGGGTCGCGAGCAAGAACACGCCGATCGAGGCGGCGATGGCGCGCGGCACGGTGTCGCCCGTGTCGCCCGTGAAGAAGTGGTAGGTGAAGAACGGCGCCATCCACTGCGCCATGCGCAGGGTGACGAGGCCCGGCACGGCCGCTGCCTGGGCCGCGCCGCAGACCCAGCGTTTCCAGGCCGATGGCGGCGTCCAATCCGCTTCCGGCGTGGCCAGCGCGGGCACTTCGTTCAAGACGGCGGCGATCTTGCCGATCTGCCGGTTCTGGTAAATGTCGCGCACCGTCATGTGGGCGTAGGCCGGATCGGCGCGCAGGGCGGATGCCAGGCGCGCGGCCAGGAAGGAGTGGCCGCCGAGGTCGCTGAAGAAATCCAGCTGGCGCAAGATGGCCTGGCCCGGGAACAGCTTGGCCAGGGCCGCGAACAGGGCCGCTTCGGCCGGCGTTTCCGGCACGTCCGAGACGCCCGCCTCGCCGGCCTGCGGCGCGGATAATGGCATGGCTTTCAAGGCCTTCCTGTCGATCTTGCCCGAGGTGAGGCGCGGCATCAGCGGCAGCAATTCAAAACGGCCCGGCACCATGTAGGGCGGCAAATGCAGGTTCAGGGCCGCGCGCAGGGTTTTCGCCGCCAGGGCGTCGCCGGGCGCCTCGTCGCTGCCGACGATGTAGGCCACCAGCTGGTCGATGCCGTCATCCTTGCGCAGCAGGACGGCCACCGTGCCCACGCCCGGCTGCTGCGCCAGCACGGCTTCGATCTCGCCCAGCTCCACGCGGAAGCCGCGTATCTTCACCTGGTCGTCGGCGCGGCCCAGGCACAGCACCTGGCCGTCGGCATCGATGCGTGCCAGGTCGCCCGTGCGGTACAGGCGCGCGTCGTCGTCGCTGCTCGCCCACGGGTTGGGCAGGAATTTTTCCACCGTCAGGTCGGGCCGGCCCAGGTAGCCCTCGGCCAGGCCGGGGCCGATGATGCACAATTCCCCCGTTTCGCCGCGCGCCAGCAATGTCAAGGGACGGTTTTCGCCCGGCTCGGCCACCTGCAGCACCAGCAAGCCGTAGTTGGGCAGCGGCGTGCCGATGGTGACGGGTTCGCCGGGGCGCAGGCGCGCCAGGCTGCACGAGACGGTCGCCTCTGTCGGGCCATAGGTGTTGAACATGGCGCGGCCCGGGCGCGACCAGCGCTCGACCAGGGACTCGGGGCACATCTCGCCGCCCAGGTTGATCAGGCGCAGGCTCGGTACTTCCTCGGCGAACAGGGCCAGCAGGGTCGGCACGGCATGGAGAACGGTGACCTTGTTCTCGGCCAGCGCGCGCGGCAAGGCTTCCGGGTCGCCCGAGATTTCCTTGGGACCCAGCCACAGGGTGGCGCCCACCAGGTAGGCGATCCAGATTTCCTCGAACGACATGTCGAAGGCGACGGAAAATCCCTGGTAGACGGTGTCGCTTTGCGTCACTTCCAGCACGGCGTTTTCGCTGCGCAGGAAGTGGCAGATGCTGCGCTGATTGATCAATATGCCCTTGGGCTTGCCCGTGGAGCCGGACGTGTAGATCACGTATGCCGGGTGTTCGGGCAAGACTGTGCCGCGCGCGGGCAGCAGTTCGCCCGGCGCGGCAGGGGCCAGCAGGCTTTCCGCCGTCCATACGGGACGCTCGATGCCAGCCTGCTCGAGGCGCGGCGCGAACTGTGCGCAGCTGACGACACCGGCACCATTGGCGTCATCGAGACACACTTGCAGGCGCTCGACGGGCGTGTCTTCATCGACGGGCAGCCAGGCGGCGCCCGCCTTGGCGATGGCCGCCTGCATCAGCAGCAGAGGGGCGCCGCGCGGCAGCCACAGGCCCACGATGTCGCCGGGCTTGACGCCGGCCGCCACCAGGCGCGAAGCCGCCAGGCCCGCCTGCGCATCGAGTTCGGCATACGTGATGCTGCGCGCGCCATCGATCAGGGCGATTTGTTCGGGACAGCGGCGCGCCGTCGCTTCCAGCAGGTCGGCCAGCACTTCCTCGCGCAGCAGATCCGGTCGCGGCGGGCCGTACAGGATGTCGGCGTGGGTGGAAGGGATGTCTGGGCTGACTGCGGTGAAATCGTTCATGGATGACGCTTATCTGTAATGCGGTGTGAGGAATCTGACGGGCTGCGCATGGTGCGCGGCACAGTTGATACATTACAGCACACAAGACATTTCAGCGTTGCAGAACGGGGAATTTTGCGGGACTTTCAATAATTATGTGGCTGCACGATCAACTGCCATGATTACGGAATGTAAAACGGGGAAACATGGCGCCGATTTGCGCCACAGTAGCCGCCGCCGGATAGCCGTGCAGGGGGCGGCCGGACAGCGCCGCGTCCGCGCAGCCTTCGGCGCGGAACTGCTGCAGCACGTAGTTGTCGACGCCGTTGGCGGCCAGGGTGGCGGCCAGGGCCAGCAGCTGTTCGTCCGGCAGCAAGTCCGGATGGGTGGTGGTGCGGCATTCGTAGGCGACGCCGCTGGCGAGGATGGCGTCCAGGCAGGCGCGCGCCGGGTCGCCGCTGCCGGCCACGCGGGTCACATGACGATAGTCGGCAAACGGCGCCTTGATGTCGAAGCCGACCCAGTCGACCAGGGGCAGCACTTCCTGCAGGCGCTGCGGATAGATGCAGGCCGTGTGCAGGCCGATGCCGAAACCCAGCGCCCTGACGTCCAGCATGGCGCGCGCCAGCGCCGGGTCCATGCATGCCTCGCCGCCGCTGAAGACGACGGCGTCGACGAGGCCCACGCGGCGCCGCAGCCAGGTCAGTACGTCCTGCCACGGCATGGCGCCTTCGGGCGTGCGCGCCTGCAAGTGCGGATTGTGGCAATAGCCGCAACGCCAGGGGCAGCCCTGCACGAACACCACGGCAGCCAGCTTGCCCGGGTAGTCGGTGGCGGAAAAGGGCGTCAGGCCGCCCACTTTCAACTCAGCCATGGCAGGCCGGCTGGCCAACCCGGGCGCTCGCTTCCGTAAAATACTGGCGCTCGTGGAATTCGCCCTGCTTGCCGATGTTGAACGAGGCGACGGGGCGGTGATAGCCCATCACGCGCGTCCAGATTTCGCAGCGCTGGCGTTCGCTGTCGAGCAGGGTGATGGCGGGAGTGAAGTCGGGACGTGCGTTCATGGCGTTTCCTCAAGTGATGGAGCAATGTGGGCCTGCTTGCGGGCGATCAGCTCCGCGTCGCAGGTGGGGCAAAATTCATGTTTGCCGGCCAGGTAGCCGTGGCGCGGGCAGATGGAAAACGTGGGCGTGACGGTGATGTAGGGCAGCGAGAAGCGGCTCAGGGCGCGTTTGACCAGCTCGCGGCAGGCGTTCGCGTCCGACAGCGCTTCCGTCATGTACAGGTGCAGTACCGTGCCGCCCGTGTACTTGCGCTGCAGCGCGTCCTGCAATTCCAGCGCTTCGAACGGGTCGTCCGTGTGGCCGACGGGCAGTTGCGACGAGTTCGTGTAATACGGATTGTCGACGGTGCCGGCCTGCAGGATGGCGGGATAGCGCTTGCGGTCTTCGCGGGCGAAGCGGTACGTCGTGCCTTCGGCCGGCGTCGCTTCCAGGTTGTACATATGGCCCGTCTCTTCCTGGAAGGCCACCATGCGGGCGCGCACGTGGTCGAGCAGGCGGATCGCCAGCGCATGGCCCTCGGCGGACGTGATGTCCCAGGCGTCGCCGCTGAAATTGCGGATCATCTCGTTGATGCCGTTCACGCCCAGGGTGGAAAAGTGGTTGCGCAGGGTGCCCAGGTAGCGCTTCGTGTACGGGAACAGGCCTTGCTGCATCAGTTCCTCGATGGTGCGGCGCTTGATTTCCAGGCTGGTCTTGCCCAGTTCCAGCAGGCGGTCCAGGTCCGCCATCAAGGCCGCTTCGTCGCCGCGCCACAGGTGGCCCAGGCGCGCGCAGTTGATCGTCACCACGCCCAGGGAGCCCGTCTGCTCGGCGGAACCGAACAGGCCATTGCCCCTTTTCAGCAGTTCGCGCAAGTCCAGCTGCAAGCGGCAGCACATGGAGCGGATCATGTTCGGCTTGAGTTCCGAATTGATGAAGTTCTGGAAGTAGGGCAGGCCGTAGCGGGCCGTCATTTCGAACAGACGCTCCGCGTTTTCGCTATGCCAGTCGAAATCCTCGGTGATGTTATAGGTGGGGATGGGGAAGGTGAAGACCCTGCCCTTGGCGTCGCCCGCCATCATGATCTCGATGTAGGCGCGGTTGATCATGTCCATTTCCGCCTGCAGCTCGCCATAGCTGAAATCCATTTCCCGGCCGGCGATGACGGGAATCTGCTCGCGCAGGTCGTCCGGGCAGACCCAGTCGAAGGTGAGGTTGGTGAACGGCGTCTGCGTGCCCCAGCGCGACGGCACGTTGAGGTTGAAGATCAGCTCCTGCATGTACTGGCGCACGTCTTCATAGCACAGGCTGTCCTTGCGGATGTAGGGCGCCATGTAGGTATCGAAGGAGCTGAACGCCTGCGCGCCGGCCCATTCGTTTTGCAGGGTGCCGAGGAAATTGACGATCTGGCCGATGGCGCTCGACATGTGTTTCGGCGGGCCCGATTCGATCTTGCCCGGCACGCCGTTCAAGCCTTCGTGCAGCAGGGTGCGCAGCGACCAGCCGGCGCAATAGCCGGCCAGCATGTCGAGGTCGTGGATGTGCAGGGCCGCTTCGCGGTGCGCCGCGCCCACTTCCGGCGGATACACCTGGTCCAGCCAGTAGTTGGCGATGACCTTGCCCGATACATTGAGTATCAGGCCGCCCAGCGAGTAACCCTGGTTGGCGTTGGCGTTGACCCGCCAGTCGCGCCGGTCCAGGTATTCATTGATGGATGCGGCGACATCGACCTGGCCGCGTGTGGGGGAAACTGCATTTGTCGTCATGAAACCTCCAATAAACACAACATGCGGTGTTTTTATGGAGATTAATCACTAAATATAGTGGAGTCAAAGGGCGCGTGCAGTTGCGTGACGAATCCTTGATGCAGGTGAAAAAACCACGTCAGCCGCTTTTGTTCCAGCGCGTTTCGCGCAGGATCAGCCAGCTCGCGCAAAAGAACGCGGCGCCGCAGGCGGCGACGCTGGCGACGGAGGCGGGCAGCACGTGCATCCAGATTTCCAGCGGCGTGTAGGTGCTCCAGCTGGCCACGCGCGCGTCGAAGGTGACGTAGTTCGCCAGCAGCCAGTAGACGGCCAGCAAGCCCGTGCAGATGGCGGCCTGACGCAGCAGCGGCATCTTGCGGCGCGCGAACACGGCCAGCAGGAACAGCAGCAGCACGCCCGGATACGCGCCCAGCACTTCCGGCGACAGCACGGAGATGGTCCCTGCGTCATAGCCATCGGGCGGCCCGGCCCACTGCACCTGCAGCGCGGTGAGGAACAGGGTGAGCAGGAAAATCAGCAGCGGTTTGCGGGTCATGGCGGGCAATCGGATAGGGAAAAAGTGGGGCATTTTACAGCCAGGTCAAGCAAGTTGAACGCGCGCCAGCCATGCATGCATTCCTTCACCTGTGTCAAGGACTGGGCGGTATGGGCGGGGCTATAGTCTGCACCCTGAGCCGATACAGGACTGTGAACATCATGATGCTTGAATCAACTACCGCCACCCGCGTGGCCGGACCGCTGGAACTGGTCTGCCCCGCCGGCAGCCTGCCCGCCTTGAAAGCGGCCGTCGACAATGGCGCCGACACCGTGTACCTGGGTTTTCGCGATGCCACCAATGCACGCAATTTCGCCGGCCTCAATTTCGACGAAAAGGCCATCGCCGAGGGCGTGCGCTACGCCCACCAATATGGACGCAAGGTGCTGCTGGCGCTGAATACCTATCCGCAGCCGCACAACTGGGCCGTGTGGCGCAGCGCCATCGACCGCGCCGCGCAAGCCGGCATCGACGCCATGATCGTGGCCGATCCGGGCTTGATGGCGTATGCAAGCGAGCATCACCCGCAGCTGCGCCTGCACCTGTCCGTGCAAGGCTCGGCCACCAACTACGAAGCGATCAATTTTTACCAGGAACACTTCGGCATCGCCCGCGCCGTGCTGCCGCGCGTGCTGTCGATGGCGCAGGTCGAGCAACTGATCGCCAAGACGGACGTCGAGATCGAGGTCTTCGGCTTCGGCAGCCTGTGCGTGATGGTCGAAGGGCGCTGCGCGCTGTCGTCGTATGCGACGGGCGAGGCGCCGAACACGCACGGCGTGTGCTCGCCGGCGAAATCCGTGCGCTGGCTGGAAACGCCGAACGGCCTCGAATCGCGCCTGAACGGCGTGCTGATCGACCGCTACGCACCGGGCGAAAACGCCAGCTATCCGACCCTGTGCAAGGGGCGTTTCGAAGTTAACGACGAAGAGTATTACGCCATCGAGGAGCCGGCCAGCCTGAACACGCTGGCGCTGCTGCCGCAGCTGATCGCCATGGGCGTGCGCGCCGTGAAGATCGAAGGGCGCCAGCGCAGCCCCGCGTATGTGGCGCAGGTGACGCGCGTGTGGCGCGAAGCGATCGACGCCTGCCGCGAAGGCAATACGCGCTACGCCGTCAAGCCGGGCTGGATGGCGGCCATGGACAAGCTGGCCGAAGGCCAGCAGCACACCTTGGGCGCGTATCACCGCTCCTGGAAATAGAGGATGAACATGTTAAAACTATCTTTGGGTCCCTTGCTGTACTACTGGCCGCGCGCCACCGTCTTCGAGTTTTACCAGCAGATCGCCGGCACCGCCGTCGATATCGTGTACCTGGGCGAAACCGTCTGCTCGCGCCGGCATGAGCTGCGCCTGGCCGACTGGCTCGATATCGCCGACATGCTGGCCGCCGCCGGCAAGGAAGTGGTGCTGTCGACGCAGGCGCTGATCGAGGCGGGCGCCGAACTGGCCACCCTGCGCCGCATCACGGGCAATGGGCGCTACGGCGTCGAGGCCAACGACATGGGCGCCGTGCATTGCATGGAAAAGGGCGCGTCCTTCGTCGCCGGTCCCCATTTGAACCTGTTCAATGGCCCCAGCCTGCAACTGATGGCGCGCATGGGGGCGCGGCGCTGGGTGATGCCGCTGGAAATGGGGCAGACGGCGCTGGCCGAGATGCAGCGCCAGAAACCGGAAGGGCTGGAGACGGAAGTGTTTGCCTACGGCCGCATGCCGCTGGCGTTTTCCGCGCGCTGCTTCACGGCGCGCAACCGCAACCTGCCGAAGGACGACTGCGGCTACAGCTGCCTGGAAGAGCCGGACGGGCTGCTGCTGCGCACGCGCGACGAAGTGCCCTTCCTCGTACTGAATGGCACGCAGACGCAGTCGGCGCTCGTCTATAACCTGGTGCGCGAACTCGACGCCATGCGCGACATGGGCGTGTCGGTGGCGCGCATCAGTCCGCAAGCCATGCACACGGAACAGGTGATCGCCATCTTCGACCGCGCCCGCCGGGGGCAGGTCAGCGGCATCGGCGCCCAGGCCCAGCTGGCGGCCTGCCAGCCGGCCGGCGCCTGCGACGGCTATTGGCACGGCCAGCCCGGCATGGAACAGCACGCCGCCCATTGAACGCATCGAAAGGAAGACTATGCAAGATCAACTGGAAAGATTACCCGTCCCGGTCCCGGCCAAGCCTGCCATGAGCAAGCCCGCCGTGTCGTACCGGCTGCCCGAACCGCTGGCAGAATTGCTGTCCAAGCTGCCGCCGTATCCCGCCTCCTGGCTGTTCGTGCAAGGCTTGAACCGCCTGCTGGCGCCGCAATTGCCCGACGACGTGCGCTGCAGCCTGGAAGGGCGCAGCCTGCGCTTGCGCTTGCTGGACGCCGGTATCGCCTTCGATTTCGAGTGGCAGGGCACGGTGTTTGTAGCCGAGCGCTATGTCGACGTGCCGGACCTGTGCATCGCCGCCAGCGTGCATGACTTGATGCTGCTGGCGCGGCGCCAGGAAGATCCGGACACCCTGTTCTTCAGCCGCCGTTTGAGCCTGGAAGGCGATACGGAGCTGGGCTTGCTGTTCAAGAATACGCTCGATGCCATCGAATTGCCGCCGTTCGACCTGCAGTCGCTGGGACCGCGCCGCGTGCTGGCGCATTTGCGCGACCGGGGCGCGCGGGGAGGCTGAGCGGAAATGGGGGAGGCGGGCGCTCAGTGGCGGCAGTGGCCGCAGGCGCCGCTGCACGATGGCAATTGTTCTTCATCGGACGCCTCGCCCATGAAGCCGGCGTCGTTGACGGCGGCCAGCAGGCGTTCCTGCGTGGCCAGGCGTTCGTCAAATTGCACCGTGGCGCCGTGGCGCGCCAGCGAGACGCAGACGGTGGCCACGCCCGTGACGGCCTCAAGTGCGCCCGTCAATCTGTCGGCGCAGCCTTCGTGATCCATTCCAATAATATTCAAGCGCGCTGTCTGCATGTGGTCCTCTTGTTTTTCAGATAAAAAAAACAGCGTAGGCGAGGGGCGCGCATGCCGTCCAGAGCAGCACGCAAGATTTATTTTCTATTTGCGGTTTTATTGATCTGGATTAATTCGCACCGCTCCACTTCCGCCTGAATTGCTGTTGTTTTGTACACAGTTTCCATAATCCAGTCGACAAGCGTGCCCTGCTGCGCGATACTGTCATTCTGATAAGAACGCTGATGAAAGCGCTGGAAAGGAGGGGCCATGCAGCGCCGCCCCCTGCTCATGCTTGCCGGCCTGTGGCCGTTGGGCGCTGCCGCCGCCGGCACGTCGCCGCCGCTGCCGCTCGTGTATCCGCGCCATCAGGCGCTCGATGATCCGCAGCAAGGTTATGTGACGGCCTTGCTGCAACAGGCGCTGTCGCGGTCGGGCCAGGCATATGCCTTGCGCCGCTCCGCACTGCGCATGGTGCAGACGCGCGCCATGCAGGAAATCGCCATGGCGTCGGGCAGCGTCGATGTCGTCTGGGCCATGACGAGCCGGGCGCGCGAAACGCAATTGCTGCCGGTGCGCATACCGATCGACCGCGGCCTGATCGGCTGGCGCGTGGCCCTGATCCATGCCCGCCAGACGCAGCTGCTGCGCGGCGTGCGCAGCGTCGCCGCCCTGGCGCGGCTGTCTGCCGGCCAGATGCGCGACTGGCCCGACTGCGCCATCCTGCAGGCGAACGGCTTGCGCCTCGATACATCGAGCACCTACGAAGGCCTGTTCCAGCAGCTGGCGGCGGGGCGCATCGACTACTTTCCCCGCTCCGTGATCGAGGCCCAAAGCGAGCTGGCCAGCCACGCGCAATTGCCGCTGGCGCTAGACACCCATCTGGTCATCCGCTACCCGGCCGCACTGTACTTTTTTGTCGGCAAGCACCGGCCGGAACTGGCGCGCCACATTGAACTGGGACTGGAAACCATGCTGGCCGATGGCAGCTTTGCGCAGCTGTTCCAACGCCATTTCGGCCGTCTCGCGCAGGGCCTGAATCTGTCCCGGCGTTACGTGCTGGAGTTGGTCAATCCGGACCTGCCGGAAGAGACGCCGCTGGCGCGCAAGGCACTTTGGTATCGTCCAAATCATTACTAATGGTTTAGTTGAGCTATGTCAAACGACTGCTTCAATCGTGCGCAGGATGTTTGATAAAACGCAAAGCGAGTTCAACAGAACACCTGTTGACACTTGTAAAATTTTCACCGAACATGATTCCTCGTAACAACTTTTCCCCAGTGCAAACCTCCATGGCATGTGCTGCGCGGGATCCTGTACGCCCGTTCAATCGCCAGCGCTTGCCAGCCAGGGAACGGGTAACCAACCGTCTCTTTTCGAAGGTTCGCTCATGCTCGATTCGATCGCGTCGGTATTGCACCAAGTGCCGGAATTGGCCCTGTTCCTGGCGCTGGCGCTGGGCTACGCGGTAGGGCAGATACGCTTCGGCCCGATCCAGCTCGGCGGCGTGTGCGGCACCCTGATCGCCGCGCTGCTGATCGGCCAGTTGGGCATCACGCTGGATGCCAGCGTCAAGAACGTTTTCTTCATGCTGTTCATCTTTGCCCTCGGCTACGCGGGCGGTCCCCAGTTCTTTGCCAACCTCAATGCCAAGGGCTTGCGCCTGGGTCTGCTGTGCCTGATCGAAGTGGTGGTGGTGCTGGCGCTGGTGCTGCTGGCCACGCGTTTCCTGGGCCTGGACCAGGGCACGGCGGCCGGCATGATGGCGGGCGCGGCGACGGAATCGGCCGTCGTCGGCACGGCCACGGACGCGATCTCGAAGCTGGCGCTGCCGGCGGCCCGCATCGCCGAGCTGCAAGCCAATGTGGTCACCGCGTATTCCATCACGTATATCTTCGGCCTGATCGCCATCGTCATCGTCACCAGCCAGATTTTTCCGCTGTTGTTGCGCGTCAATCTGCGCGAGGAAGCGGACAAATTATGGGAAAAAATGGGCGGCGCGCAGGCGGGCGCCGACGATTTGCAGGCGACGCCGGAAATGGTCGGCCGCGCTTACCGCATCAGCCGGGGCGCGGGACGCCGCCTCGATGCCTTGCAGCATATTTTTGCGGGCCGCGCCAGCATCACGCGCGTGCGCCGGCATGGCAAGGTCTTGCCGTTGGAGCCGGCACTGCGCCTGCGCAATAACGACGAAGTGCTGGTGATCGGCCACCGTCCCGCGCTGGTGGCGGCCGAAGCCATCCTGGGCGAGGAATTTGCCGACACGACGGGCTTGAACATGGCCGTCGCCGCCGTCGAAGTGGTGCTGCAGCAAGCCGCGCTGGTCGGCCAGCCCCTGCGCCAGCTGGCCTTGCCCACCGGCGTGCATGTGGCGGCCGTCATCCGCGGCGAGCACAGCATGCCGCCCTTGCCCGACCTGGCCCTGCAGCGCGACGACGTGCTGCGCCTGTACGGCACGACGGAAGGACGCGAACTGAACACGGCGCTGTCGGCCATCGGCAAGCGCGTGCCCACTGGCGACCGCAGCAATATCGTCTACGCCAGCATCGGCATCGTGCTCGGTGTGTATATCGGCGGCTTTACCGCCAAGCTGGGCGGCATTCCGTTTTCGCTGGGCACGGGCGGCGGGGCCTTGCTGACGGGGCTCGTGTTCGGCTGGTACCAGGCGAGAAAACCTGGCATGCCGGGCATCCACTCCAGCGCGCTCGACATGATGAAGGATATCGGCCTGGCCACCTTCATCGCCTGCGTCGGCCTGGCGTCGGGACCGCAGGCAATCGAGCTGGTGCGCCAGTACGGCTTGTCGCTGCCCGTGATGGGCGTCTTGATCGCCGTCATCCCCGCCTCGCTGTCGTTGCTGGTGGGCCATTTTTTCCTCAAGCTGGAAGCGCCCGTGCTCTTGGGCGCCATCGCCGGCCAGCAGTGCAGCACCCCAGCCTTGTCGGCCGTGCAGAACGCGGCCGGCAATTCCACGCCCTTGCTGGGCTACACGATTACCTATGCCATCTCGAACGTGGTGCTGCCTCTGCTGGGGCCGCTCATCGTGGCCCTGGCCGGGTCCGTCCATGCATGAGCAGCTTGCAAGAGCACAGGCAGTAAAGAATTCCTTCAACACGAAAGGCGGTCCGCATGGAATGGTTGCATGAGTTATTCAAGAAGTCGCCCGAAATTGCCTTGTTTCTCTCCCTGGCAGTGGGCTACTACATCGGCAAGATCAAGTTCGGCTCGTTTCAGCTGGGCGGGGTCGCCGGTTCACTGCTGGTGGCGGTCCTCGTCAGCCAGGTAGGCGTGGCCATCGATCCCGGCGTCAAGTCGGTGCTGTTTGCCCTGTTTATTTACGCGGTCGGCTATGAAAGCGGACCGCAATTCTTCAATTCGCTGGGGCGCCAGTCCGTGCGCGAAATCATCCTGGCCGTCGTGCTGGCCGTGACGGCGCTGCTGACGGTGGTCATCATGGCCAAGGTGTTCGGCCTGGACAAGGGCCTGGCGGCCGGCGTGGCGGCGGGCGGCTTGACGCAGTCGGCCATCATCGGCACGGCCGGCGATGCGATCACCAAGCTGGGCCTGGCGGCCGACGAGGTGGCGCGCCTGCAGGGCAACGTGGCCGTCGGCTATGCCGTCACCTATGTGTTCGGCTCGTTTGGCGCCATCATCGTTTGCGTCAATATCTTGCCGAAACTCATGGGTCGCACCATCCGCGAAGATGCGATCAAGGCGGAAACGGCGCTGCAGGCGGGCGTGCAGGTGCTGGGACCTGGCCAGACGCCGGCCGCGCCAGACTTGATCGGCCGCATCTATGACGTGGGTCCGGGTGCCGGCCGCACCGTGGAAGAGATCGAAAGCGCTCATCCGAACACGGCCATCACCATCGAGCGCGTGAAACGCAATGGCCAGATCATCGACGTCAGTCCGGACCTGGTGCTGGCCGCCGACGATATCGTGCTGCTGGTGGGCCGCCGCGAAGCCATGCTCAGCGTGTCTTCCCAGCTGGGCAAGGAATTGCTGGCCGTCGAAGGCATGGAACTGGTGATGCAGCGCCGCGACATGGTGCTGACCAACAAGGCTTACCACAACAAGACGGTGGGCGAAATCCGCAGCGCGACGGCGCCGGGCGTGCGTCACGGCATCTTTGTCGTGCAGCTGAGCCGCATGGGCAAGATCCTGCCCATGCAGCCGGAAACCGTGGTGCAGACGGGCGACGTGGTGACCATCTATGGCGCCGAGCAGGACGTCAAGCGCGTGGCGGCCGAAGTGGGCTACATGATCGTGCCGAGCGCCAAGACGGATTTCGTCTACATGGGCGCCGGCCTCGTCGTCGGCCTGCTGGTCGGCTTGCTGGTGGCGCGCATCGGTTCGATTCCGCTGACACTGGGCAGCGGCGGCGGCGTGCTGCTGTCGGGTCTCGTGTTCGGCTGGTTCCGCGCCAAGCGCCAGACCTTCGGTTACATGCCCAGCGGCGCCGTGCAAATCCTCAAGGATCTGGGCCTGGCCGGCTTCGTTGCCGTCGTCGGCCTCACGTCCGGCCTGCAAGCCGTGCAAACCGTGCGCGAACACGGCCTGACCCTGTTCGGCGTGGGCGTCGTGGTGACCATCCTGCCGATGATTCTGACCATGCTGATCGGCCGTTACGTCTTGCGCTATGACAACGTGGCCGTGTTTGCGGGCGCCTTGTCCGGCTCGCGCAGCGCCAATCCCGCGTTCGGCGAAGTGCTGAACGCGGCACAAAACTCGATTCCCACCGTACCGTTTGCCATCACATATGCCCTGGCCAACGTTTTCCTGACCTTGCTGGGGCCGCTGATTGTGGCCTTCGTCTGAGTCTGCATGTATGTGCAAGCACCTTTGCAAGAACCCTCAAAATTATCAGTCTGATAAGGAGTAGCAAAAATGGATTTCAGTAACCCAAGCAAACTCGCCCTGTTGAGCCCCTTCGAATTGAAGGATGCGCTGATCCAGACGGCCAAGCAAAGCAACCGCCTGATGCTCAATGCGGGTCGCGGCAACCCGAATTTCCTGGCTACCACGCCGCGTCACGGTTTCTTCCAGTTCGGCCAGTTCGCCATGACGGAAGCGGAGCGCTCGTATGTGTACATGGACGACGTGGGCGGCTTTCCCACGCGCGAGGGCATCGAGGCGCGCTTTGAAATCTTCGTGCGCAAACATGAGGGCAACCCGGGCGCGCATTTCATCGAGGCGGCCGTGTCGTATGTGCGCGACCAGCTGGGCCTGAGCGCGGGCGACTTCATCTATGAGATGTGCGAAGCCATCCTCGGCTGCAACTATCCCGTGCCGGACCGCATGCTGCGCCTGTCCGAAAAAATTGTCGGCCAGTATATCCACCGCGAAATGATCGGCGACCATCCATTCGTCGGCAACTTCGACATGTACGCGGTCGAGGGCGGCACGGCGGCCATGACCTATCTGTTCGCCAGCCTGAAATCGAACCACATCATCCAGGAAGGCGACACGATCGCCCTGGGCATGCCGATCTTCACGCCCTACATCGAGATTCCTCAGCTGAACGATTACAAGCTGAACACCGTGCACATCGATGCGCCGCAATCGAACAACTGGCAATTCACCAAGAAGGAGCTGGACAAGCTGCTGGACCCGAAAGTGAAAGCTTTCTTCCTCGTCAACCCCAGCAATCCGCCTTCCGTCAAGATCGATGACGAGACCCTGGAATACATCGCCAAGATCATCAAGAAGCGCCCGGACCTGATCATCTTGACCGATGACGTGTATGGCACGTTTGCCGACAATTTTGTCTCGCTGTTCGCTATCTGCCCGTTCAACACCATCCTCGTATATTCGTTCTCGAAATACTTCGGCGCGACGGGCTGGCGCATGGGCGTGGTGGCCACGCATGAGAACAATGTGCTCGACGACAAGATTGCCAAGTTGCCGGAAACCATCAAGAAGCAGCTCGATGCGCGCTATCACTCGATCACGACGGAGCCGCGCGAACTGAAATTCATCGACCGCCTGGTGGCCGACAGCCGCACGGTGGCGCTGAACCACACGGCTGGCCTGTCGACGCCCGTGCAGGCGCAGATGACCTTGTTCTCCTTGTTCTCGCTGATGGATGAAGAGCAAAAGTACAAGCAGTCGATGAAACGCATCGTGCTGCGCCGCAAGGAAGCGCTGTATCGCGAACTGGGCTTGCCGATGGTGCACGACGCCAATTCCGTGCGCTACTACCATCTGCTGGACATGGAATCGCTGGCCGCGCAGATGCATGGCGTGGAGTTTTCGCAGTGGCTGCTGAAAAAACTCAAACCGAACGAAGCGCTGTTCCGCCTGGCCGAGGAAACGGGCGTCATCCTGCTGCCGGGCCGCGGCTTCGGCACCACGCATCCGTCCGGCCGCGTCTCGCTGGCCAACCTGAACGAATACGACTATGCGAATATCGGCCGCGCCATCCGCAGCATGGCGTCCGAGTTCTTTGCCGTGTTTGAAAAGGAAAAGGGCGGCAAGAAGGCGAAGAAGTAAGCCGCTAGAAGCTTAGGCTGACAAAAACGGGCGCCCCGCATGAGGCGCCCGTTTTTGTCTGTCAGCTTGCGTAACCAATAGTGCAGGCTGGAATGGACATCCATGGATATAATTGCTATTGTGAAAGTATAAACATGGCAACCCCGTGCTTTCCCCTCATTCATTGACTGGACGCTACATGGGCAGATTGCAAGGACATTTATCATTATTGCTGGCGAGCGCGCTGGGCGCGGCCATGCCGGCCCTGGCGGAACCTCTGACATTCAGCGAAGCGCTGCAGCAAGCGGCAGCCGCTTCGGGCGCCGTGCAGGGCGCCGCGCTCGACGTGCGCGCGAAGACCCTCAAGGCGGAGGCGCTGTCGAATATCGACGGTCCTTCCGTGGACTTGACGGCGTTTCGCGGCCGCCTGTCGACGGACTTGAACATCGATACGAGCGGCTTGTCCGGCGTGGTGGGCGGCATCGAATCGGTGCTGCCGCCGATTCCCGGCTTGCCCACGCCGCACATTCCCAACTCCCTGAACCGCGAAGTGGTGACGGACCTGACCTCGTTCGGCTTGCTGGGCATGTGGCCCATCTACACGGGCGGGCGCCTGGACGCCGTCAAGGGCCTCGCGTCGAGCCTGACCCTGGCCGCGCAGGCGGAGCGCACGGAAGCGGAAGAACAGCTGGCGACCCTGGTGGCGCAGCGCTATTTCCAGTTGCTGCTGGCGAAGCGGGTGGTGGCCGTGCGGGCCGAAGTGACGGCCGGCGTGACGCAGCACCAGCGCGACGCGGCCAGGCTGGAAAAGGGCGGCCTGATTTCGCGCGCGGAACGCCTGCGTGCCGACGTGGCCCTCGACAGCGCCCGCAGCGACGAGGCGCAGGCGCGCAGCGATGAGGAAATCGCCCAGGTGGCACTCGACCGTTTGCTCGCCGTCAATACGCAAGTGCGGCCCAGCACGCCCCTGTTCGTCAACAGCCTGCCGGTGGGTACCTTGCAATCGTTCATCAGCACGGGCATGCGCGAAAATGCGAACTGGAAAAAGATCGACAGCAAGCGCGTGCAGGCCGAGCAAGCCTTGAAGCTGCACGGCAAGGAATATGCGCCCACCGTGTTTGCCATCGGTAATTACAACCTGAATCGCGGCAACGAAAAACTCGTGCGCTCGAACTGGGCCATCGGCCTCGTCGTGGCCGTGCCGCTGGTGCACCGCATCAACACAGGCAAGATGATCGCCGCCGCCAAGCCGGACCAGGAGCGCGTGGAAGTGGTGGCGCGCCAGGCCGAGCGCGACATTCCCACCCTGATCGAAAAGAACTGGCGCGCGCTGGAAAACGCGCGCATCCAGTACCTGTCCACGGCCTCGTCGGTGGAGCTGGCGCGCGAAAATATCCGTTTGCAAACGGTCGCCTTCCAGCAAGGGCAAGTGACGTCGCTGGAAGTGGTCGACGCGCGCCTGAACCTGGCCAAGGTCGAGACCCAGCGCGCACAGACGGCCTATAACTATGTGATGGGGCTGGCGCAATTGCTGGAAGCGACGGGCGAGACGCAGCGCCTGGGCAGCCTGGCCGCCGCGGCCGATATCCAATTACCTGTGGACAAATAATAATGAGCACTTCCAAAAAACCATTGGCCATAGTCGCCGCCATCATCGTCCTCGGCTTCGTGGGCTGGGGCTTGTACCAGGCGTTCCAGCCGCAGCGCCTGCCTTTGCAGGGACAGATGGATGCGCAGGAAGTCAATGTCTCGTCGAAAGTGCCAGGCAGGGTGGGCCAGCTTTACGTCAAGCTGGGCCAGACGGTGCCGAAAGGCGAGCTGCTGTTCCAGCTGACGAGTCCTGAAGTGGATGCCAAGGTCGCGCAAGCGACGGCCGCCACGCAGGCAGCCGATGCCGTGGCGCAAAAGGCGCAAGCGGGTGCGCGTCCTGAAGAAATCGCCGCCGCGAAAGCCAACTGGGAGCGGGCGCAAACGGGCGCCACCATCGCCAGGACCACGTACACCCGCGTCAACAATATGTACGAGCAAGGCGTGATCGCGCAGCAGAAACGTGACGAGGCGCAAGCGCAATGGCGCGCCGCCGACCAGCTGGCGCAAGCGGCCCGCGCGCAATATGACATGGCGCAAAAAGGCGCCCGTCCGGAAGACAAGACGGCCGCCGCCGCCCAGGCGCGCCAGGTGGGCGCCGTGCTGACGGAAGCGCAGGTCGCCCTGGCGGAGACGAAGATCGCCGCCCCGGTGGCCGGGCAAGTCAGCAAGATCCAGATACAGCCCGGTGAACTGGCGCCGCAAGGCTTCCCCGTGATCACCCTGGTGAACCTCGATGACGCCTGGGCCGTGCTGCAGGTGCGCGAAGATGAAATGGCCGCGTTTGCCATGGGCAGCACGCATACGGCCAATGTGCCGGCCTTGAAACAG
Source organism: Janthinobacterium sp. BJB304 (assembly GCF_002735765.1). Lineage (NCBI taxonomy): Bacteria > Pseudomonadati > Pseudomonadota > Betaproteobacteria > Burkholderiales > Oxalobacteraceae > Janthinobacterium > Janthinobacterium sp. BJB304. Next base: position 237,264 of record NZ_PDZN01000003.1, on the reverse strand, counting down.
CAAGTGAGCTTCAAGGTCAGTTCCGTGGCCGTGCTGCCCGATTTCGCCACGTGGCGCGCGGCCCGCCCGGGCGGTACGGACTTGCGCACCTTTGAAATCCGGCTGCGCCCGGCCATCAAGGTCGAGGGCTTGCGTCCGGGCATGTCGGTCGTGTTTCCACCGCTCTGATACGCGATGAACGAAGCGGATAAGGGGCCGGTTTCTGCGCTGGCGCGCGAGTGGGCGCGGCTGCGCGGCGACTTCTGGGACTTCGGCATGCTCAGCTGGATTCCCGTCGCGCTGTGCGGCATGCTGTGGCTGGTGTTTTCCGCCGGCATCGCGCGCGACTTGCCCATCGTCGTCATCGATAACGACAACTCGACCTTGTCGCGCCAGCTCACGCGCTGGCTCGACGCTTCGCCCGGCATCGCGGTGGCGGCCAAGGTGGCGTCCAGCGACGAAGCCCTGCACCGGCTGCGCGAGCGTACGGCGTTCGGCTACCTGCTGATCCCCAACGATTTCGAACAGAAACTGCTGGGCGGCCGGCAAGCCACCGTGCAATGGCTGTACAACGCGCAGTTTTCCTCGCACGCGGGCGCCTTGCTGCGCGACGTGCGCACGGTCAGCACGACCTTGTCGGCCGGCATCGAAATGACGGCGCGCGCAAAAAAAGGCATGTCGGGCGTGCAGGCGGCGGCCCAGTTCGAACCGATCCGCACGACACTGAACAGCCTATACAATGAAAACACCAGCTATGAAGCGTTTCTGACCCTGGCCCTGATGCCGGCCATGCTGCAGATTTTCATCGTCGTCGCCGTCGTCACGTCCATCGGACGCGAGTTGCGCGACGGCACGGTGCCGCAATGGCTGGCCTCGGCCAACGGCAGCTGGCTGCGTGCCATCGGCGCCAAGCTGCTGTTTCCCGTGATCGCCTACTGCGCGCTGGCGCTGCTGTACTTGCTGTTCTTCAGCCTGGCGCGAGGCTGGGCCGTGGCGGGCAGCTTGCCGGCCCTGTTGCTGAGCATGCTGCTGCTGGTGCTCGCGTATTGCGGCCTGGCCACCTTGCTGATCGGCGCCACCCTGTCCCTGCGCCTGGCCCTGTCGGGCGCGGCATTTATTACCGCACCGGCCTTCGCGTTCGCGGGCCAGGCCTTTCCCCTGATGGCCATGCCGGCACCGGCGCGCGCCTGGGCGGAAGCCTTGCCGCTCACGCACTATCTGCAATTGCAAACGAAATACTGGCTGGCCGGCGCACCGTGGCGTTATGGCGTGCAGGAAATGCTGATTTTAGCCGGCTTTGCCGTCGGCTGCGGCGTCGTGGGCGTATTCCTGCTGGCGCGCCGCGCGAATATGCCTGCGGCCTGGGGGCGCGCATGATCTGGCCGGCTTTTATCGCCACCTGGCGCGCCATGCTGACGGACAAGGGCGCGCTGACCTTGCTGTATATCGGCGGCATCATCTATTCCTTCTTCTATCCCTTGCCATACTCGACGGAAATCGTCCAGCGCGTGCCCGTGGCCGTCGTCGACCAGGACCGCAGCGCCATGTCGCGCCAGCTCACGCGCTTCGCCATGGCCCATCCCTCATTGCAAGTCGTGGCCGTCACGCCGGACTTGCCCGTCGCGCAGGATTTATTGTGGCGCGACCAGGTCATGGGCGTGCTGATCATTCCCGACGGTTTGCAGACGGACGTGCTGGCCGGCCGCGCCGCCCATGCGCAGGTGGCGGGCAATGGCTTGTATTTGATGCTGAACAAGGTGGCCTTGAACGGCCTGGCGGAAGTGGTGGGCACGGTGTCGGCCGGCATTGAGCTCAAGCGCTTGGGGGCGGGCACGCCATCGACCGTGCAGGCCAACCAGCAGCGCTCGCCCATTGCCTTCGATGCCGTGCCCCTGTTTAACGTCAAGGAAGGCTATGGCGCGTATGTCGTGCCGGGCGTGGCGACCTTGATCGTGCAGCAGACCTTGCTGATCGGCATGACCTTGCTGTTCGGCACCTGGTACCAACGCAAGAGCTTCCCTGTGGCCGGCCGGCGCACGGCGGGCGGCTATGCGGGCATGCTGCTGGCGTTTGCCTGCGTCGCTTTCCTCAATTGCTGCTATTTCTTCGGCTTCGTCTTCTGGTTCCAGGATTACCCCCGTGGCGGTAACTTCGGCGGCATGCTGTTGCTGCTGGTGCTGTTCTCGCTGGCGGAAGCGGCGTTCGGCATGCTGCTGGGCATGCTGTTCCGCACGCGCGAACGGGGCACGCAGCTGATGATCGCCACCTCGATGCCGGTGCTGTTCCTCGCGGGCCTGACCTGGCCCGTGTCGTCCATGCCCGTCGTGCTGCAATGGCTGCGCTGGCTGCTGCCGTCCACGGCCGGCATCCAGGGCTTTGTCGCGCTCAACCAGATGGGCGCGTCGCTGTATGAAATCCGCCATGAAGTGGCGGGCTTGCTGGCCCTGCTGCTGGCCAGCGTGGCGCTGGGCTGGTGGCGCTGGCGCGCCGAGGCGCCAGCACCCGCCATCAAACAAGGATGAGCATGAAACCAGAGAAAGCGCTGGAGCCCCCACTGGCTGTGGCGGAAGAAAGATATGCCACGATTTTGGCATCGATACAGGCTTATGCGCAGTTCTGTGACGCACATGGCGACGACGACAACGCCGAATACGACAGACTCGCGGATCAATTGCAGGCACTAAGCGGAAAAGATATTTCCCGCTTCAATTTGCGCGAGTGGTGGGAAGAGGAGGGCGCGGAAGTGCTGGCGTTCAGGATCGCCTTGCCCGATCCCGTGAAATTCGACGGTGTCAGCAGGACGGACATCGCGCACATCGTTGCCAGGATAGGTCGCTTCGAGTTGCCCGAAAAAGACGCCAACGAACCACGCTTCCAGCAGATATTCAGCGCTTTTCTTGATGACTACTACCACGCCTGGCTGAAGCTGCACTGCAAGACCTACAACTACCAGAAAATATTCGGTGTGCACAAGAGCAAGGACGGAAAGCGCTGGTGGTTGACCGACGACAAGAAGGTTGACCTGCTCTGGCCGCATCGCTAGAGACGGGATCCATCATGCCTCTTGTTCTGCAATGCTGCCAGCAGCAGCTGGCAAAAACCGTCGCGCACGGGGTCGGGCAGGTTGTCATTGGCCCGCAGCAGGCTGGCGACACGGGGTAGCGGCACCAGCCGTTCCAGTGCCGCATGCCGGTGCACGCCCTGGCCCAGGTTGCGTTCATTGACCACCGCCATGCCCAGGCCGGCGGCAATCGCGGTCAGCACGCCCGCCACCGACGGGCATTCCAGGCCCACGCTCCAGGCCATGCCGGCCTGACCCAGCTTTTCCTCGGCCAGCCGGCGGTAAAAGCAGTGCGGCCCGTAGGTGATCAGCTTGACGGTCTCGCCCGGCAAAGTCTGCTCTGCCGTGGCAGCGCACCAATGCAGCGTTTCCGTCCATAACAGTGTGTCGGCCGGCGCCGCCATGCCGGCAAAATCCTGATGCAAAATCACATCGAACACGCCGTCGGCAAAGCGTTCGCGCAATACCTGGCTTTGCTCCACCACCAGTTGCACGTCCACCTTGGGGTGGTGATGCGAGAACTGCGACAGCACCGCGCACACGTCCGTCAATGAAATCTGCTCCGTCACGCCGATGCGCAGCCGGCCATGCATCGCCGATGGCGAAAAATGGGCGACGGCATCATCGTGGGCATCGAGTATGTTGACGGCGTGCCGCAGCAGCACGGCTCCCTGGTCGGTCGTGCCAAACAGCCCGCCGCTGCGCGCCAGCAGCTGGCAATCGAGCTGCTGCTCCAGTCGCTTGATTTTCCAGCTGACGGCCGACTGGCTCAGATGCAGCATGCTGGCGGCCTGGCTCATGCTGCCGGTTTGTACCACTGCCCTGAACACACGCAGGGCATCGACGGATAGGCGCAAATTCATGAGTTATGACAAAAGTTGTATTGAAGAGCAAAAGAATGTCACTGGCGTCATGTCCAGTCAAGCCTTAACCTGCAGGTTCTGCAAACAAAAGGACATCTGATGACGAGTCAAGAACTGCTGTTGAATGGCCACGCCCTGATCCACGGCCACCGTATCGCCACCGGTATCCATGGCGCAGGCACGCCGCTGGTGCTGGTGCATGGCACGCCGGCGCACAGCATTATCTGGCGCGAACTGGTACCGCTGTTCGTCGATGCCGGTTTCCAAGTGCACCTGTATGACTTGCTGGGCTTTGGACGGTCGGAGCGGCCCGTCGAGGCCGATACCTCGGTAGCGGCGCAGGTGACCTTGCTGGCAGCCTTGCTCGACCACTGGCAACTGCCGGCCACCCATTTGTTCGGCCACGATATCGGCGGCGCCATTGCGCTGCGCCTGGCGTTCGACCACGCGTCGCGCCTGCGCAGCTTGAGCATCGCCGACGCGCCCAGCTACGATTCGTGGCCGTCGCCCACCTGGAAGCATCTGCGCGATGATTTCGCCCGGCGTGCCTTGACGCCGGCCAGCGAGCATCGCGGCACGATGGCGCGCCAGCTGGGCATGGCCGTTTTTCACAAGGACAGGATGCAGGGCGAGCTTCTGCGGTGCTACCTGGAGCCGCTGTGCGGCGTGCTGGGCCAGCCCTCGTTCTACCAGCACCAGGTGGCGCACTATAACGCCTGCTATACGATGGACTTTGCCGAAAGACTGCCGCAGTTGACAGTGCCGGTACAGGTATTATGGGGCCAGCAGGACGAGTGGCAGCCGGTGGCTTACGGCCATCGCCTGCAGCGCGATATTCCCGGCGCCACCTTGCACCTGTTTGACGAGGCCGGGCACTTCCTGATGGAAGACGCGCCATTGCCCGTCGCGGCGCAAGTCATCACGTTTCTTCATCAGATGGAGAGGAGAAGACCATGATATTGATCGGAATGCTCGATTCGCCCTACGTCAGGCGCGTTGCCATCGGTATGAAAGTGCTGAGCCTGGAGCACGAACACCGGCCCCTGTCGGTGTTTTCCGATTTCAACCAGGTACGGAGCATCAACCCGGCCGTCAAAGTGCCGACCTTGGTCACGGACGACGGCCGGGTGCTGATGGAGTCGACCTTGATCCTGGCGTATCTGGAGGAACTGGCCGCGCATGCTCCCCGCATCAGGCCGGAGCCGGAGCCGGGTCCGGCACGCCTGCGCGCGCTGTGCCAAACCAGCTATGCTTTGGCAGCCTGTGACAAAGCCGTGCAGATCGTCTATGAACGGCGCTTGCGCCCGCAGGAAAAGCAGCACCAGCCCTGGCTGGACCGCATCCAGCTGCAGTTGCATGGGGCTTGGGCGCAGCTGGAAGCGTCATTGCGCGAAGAGGCGCCAGACTGCTTGAGTATTGCCGGCATCACCATTGCGGTGGCCTGGAGTTTTGCTCAGCAGATGGTGCCTGACGTGATGGCTGCCAGCGATTATCCGGCCGTGGCCGCTTTGACGGCGCTGGCCGAGCAGCAGCCGGTATTTTTGGCCACGCCGATGGCGGGCTGAGCTGCTTTTCATCCGAACCGGTGCTTGCAGGTGGCTTGTGCAATAATTTCATTTCCTTAATGGAAGAGTATTGCCATGCCGTCTTTTAACCTGTTCCAGCGCCTGTCCCAGGCCCCCACCAAGCCCAAGGCCGCGCCCGCCGTGCGGCAGTTCGATGTGGCGGACCTGTACCAGGGCCCCATCGCGCTGGGAGCGGAAGGCGAGGCGCAAGCGCGGCCTTTCGATGAAAAGCTGCGCCAGGCGTATTTCTGGATCGTCAACCATGCCATCATCAGCCCCCACTACGACATCGAGTACAACGACGGCCCGTCGCAGACGTATTCCGTGGGCGACAGCCGCCGTACATTGAATTTGCCGTCGGCGCAAAGCTATTCGAGTTTTATTTTGCTGCCCCTGCTGACGTTCGCCACGCGCCGCAAATGCCTGTTTGTGGGCGGGCCGGGGCGGGGCAAGACGGCCAGCGCCCTGCTGATGGGCGTGCTGGCCGGTTCCACCGTCAAGGAGGTGAAACGCGCGATGCAGCATGGCCACCCGCAGATGACGGTGGCCGATTTGCTCGGCAATCCCTTACCGGCCGACCTGGTGAATGCGCAAAGCATGGACGATATCCGCATCGCCTGGCGCGCCTGGCTGGGCATGCGCGTGAAGATCGTCGATGAATACAACCGCATCCCCACGCGCACGCAAAGCGCGCTGCTCACCGTGATGGGCGACAATTACGCGGAAGTGCTGAACCATATTTACGAGTGCCCGGAAGCGGCCTGGTACCTGACGGCCAACGACGACCAGGGCGGCGGCACGTACCAGGTGATCGAGGCGCTGCGCGACCGGGTCGACGTGACGGTGCAGGCGCTGGCCTTCAACCCGCGCTTCCTGAACGAATTGCTGCTGCGCGTGGAAGAAAACGTGCGTCCCGAAGAGCTGGTGCCGCCCGATATCATCTTCACGGAAGGGGAGGTCGACCAGATCGGCGAGGCGATCCGCCAGGTGGGCATACCCGACGCCGTGCGCCGCCGCCTGGAATTTTTTGCCAGCCAGTTCGAGCTGTTCGAGACGGCCGGCGGCCAGTTCGAATACATGACCAAGGATACGGCCCGTTTGGCGGGCGCCGACCGGGGCGCCGCGCAGGCTGCCGACAATGGGCGCGACCGCCTGAAGGACCTCGGTTGCCAGACTTTGAACGGCATCTCCGTGCGCACCCTGATGGCGCTCATGATCTACGCCAAGGCCATGGCGTATTTCCGCGGCAATGGCGAGGTGGCGCTGGAAGACTTGCGCCAGGTGCTGCCCTTCGTCTTGCATAACAAGCTGCAGCCGGACCCGGACGCGCCGTTTTTCGCGCTGCCGGAAAACGCCGCCTACCGCAGCGACAGATTAGGCTGGCTGCGCCGCCTGTTCGACTTGTCCAACGATGAATTCAACCGCCTGGACCTGGACCGCGACGATCCCGTCGGCGTGCTGTCGGCCGAATTCGACCTGGGCCTCGATGGCGTCAGCGAGCGCGAAACCCTGGCGCGCCTGAACCGCATCGAAAAGCTGATCGGCGAACGCACGAAGGGGCGCAAGCTGTACGGCCCCCTGTACGACGACCTGCTGAAGCTCAAATACCTGCATCAGCGCTATACCAACTACCGCAGCTGGCTGCGTTCGCAATGAGCGTGCCGCACTGTCAAGGCTTCCTGGAAGCGCTGGCCATGCTCAATGGCGAGGCGAGCGACCTGTGCGCGAGCTACGAATTATCACGTCTGCCCGACGCGCCCGATCTTGCCACGGCGCTGGGCTTGCGCGTCGAAGATTATGCCTTGAACGTCATCGAACCGGCACGCCACTTGCCTGCGCCCTTGTGGCACATCAAGCTGGCGCCGTGCGCGCGTGCGCATCTGGAGCAGGTGTGCCAGCGCTGGTTTTTCTCGTCGCGGCACATGCAGGCGGCGCCACCGGGACGCTTCCGCGCGCAGCTGGTGGCCGCCTTCCTCGCATCGCTCGACGAGGCGCTGGGCGGTTTTTCCACGTATGCCGTGACGATGACGCCGCCCTCCGGTTTCTGGTACGCGATCCACTGGGACGAGATCGCGTTCGAACTGGGGAATGAACGCTATCTGCTGCACTTTTCGCACAGCGACTGAGGGGCCGCGATGATCTCTCCTGCCTTTGCCTCGCTACTTGCCGGGGGCCGCGCCCAGTTCAATGCGCGCGCAGCGGAAGCGCGTCGGCGCTTTCCCTCGCTCGACATGGCCGCCTTCGGCGCCTTCTTGCTCGACGGCGTCGATCCGCTGATAGTCGCCGTGGTCGCCGCCGCGCCCGAGCGGGCGGGCGGCGCGACCCTCGCTGCCTACGACATGGCCCTGGAATTGGTGGGCCATGGCCTGGCCGGTCCGGCGGCGAAAAACCCGTTCTTGAATACCGTCTGGCGCGAGCTGGCACCGCAGCTTTCAACGCTGCTGGCGACGGCGCCCATCGACGTGCTGGGCATGCTCAGCAACGCCGCCGTCCACATCGCCTCCGTGGCGGGGGCGCGTCCCGCGCAATGGCAGCGCGAGCTGGCCGCCCTGGCGCCGCAGATCGCCACGCTGGCGCAGCTGCGCGCAGTGGGCCAGGTGCTGGCCTGGCGCGCCGGCGTCGCGCATTTCCGCCAGGGCGCGCTGGCCGCCGCCGATACCTTGCCGCCCGCGCTGGCGCTGGCCGCCTTTGGCGAGCCCGGTGCGCCATGGCCGCAGGTGCATGCGCAGCTGATGGAGTACCCGTGGCGCGGCAATGCTGACGGCAGGGAGTTCGGCAGCTTCACAGGCCTCGGTGGCGACTTCGGCACGCCGCCGCAGGTGCGCGCTGCGGCGGATGGTTTTATCGTGCGCAGCGGCGAGCGCCATTACCTGCTGGTGGCCGACGCCTATGGCGCCGTGCTGCACAGCGCCACGGCGCCGGAGTTTGATCAGGCGCAAACGGGCACGCCATCGGCCGTGCGGCTCGATGGGGCGATCCTGCATATCGGCGCGCGCCGCATCGAACTCGATGTGCCGGCCGGCGACATCGCCATCGCCGCCAATGCGCATACGCTCGCCATCACGTCGCCATGGACGCACGCGATCCGCCTGCTGCCGCTCGCATGAAGAACGATGCCGACACCGCGCTGATCGAGGCCTGGCGCGCCGCCTGGCCCGAGGCCCTGGCCGTGTGGAGCAAATTTACACGCTTGCGTGACCCCAGCCTGTGCGCCAGCCGCGTCGAGGCCAGCAAGCAGGGCCTGTCCGGCAGCTTCGCCATGATCCGTTTGCTGGACCAGAGCGTGGTGGTGGACTTGCCGCTGGTGACGGAACTGGGGCTGGACGACTATGCGCTGGAAATCCTCGCCCATGAAATCGGCCACCATATCCTCGCGCCGGGCAGCGCCGGCGACCAGTTCCGTTTGCTGGCGCGCATGCGCCGCGCCTTGCCCACCCTGGAGCAGCACGCGCCCATGGTGGCCAATCTGTACACGGACCTGTTCATCAATGACCGCTTGCAGCGCCAGGCGAATCTGCGCATGGCCGACATCTACCGCAAGCTGCAGCAGGGGCGCACGGTGGAAGCGCGCGCCAAGGGCAGCGGCGGCGTGTGGACCTTGTACATGCGCATCTATGAAAACCTGTGGCAGCTGGAAAAGGGAGAGCTGGGCGGAGCAGGGGCTGAGAACGAGGCGGACGAACGCCTGGACACGGACGCCTGGCTGGGCGCGCGCCTGATACGCGTGTATGCGAACGACTGGATGCTGGCGGCGGGCCGTTTCGCCACCTTGCTGCTGCCCTACCTGGTCGACGATACGGACGCCCTGGGCCCGAGCCGCTATCTGCAGGACACGCGCGACGCGGCCCGTGGCTGCCAGACGTATGGCGCGCAGCAGATCGAGGATGACGAGGAGGGCGGCGCCATCCACCCCGTGCACGACAAGCGCATCTCGGGCCTCGATGGCGAGGAACCGCAGGGCGAGGCGCCGGCCAGGCCGGGCGGCGGCCAGCTGCGCGAACCGTTCGAGCTGGGCGACATTCTGAAGGCCTCGGGCATCGACCTGAGCGACCATGAAATCGCCATCCGCTACTACCGCGAGCGGGCCTTGCCGCACCTGGTAGCGTTTCCCAGCCGCCCCGCGCCCGAGTCGCAGGAGCCGCAGATGGAAGGGCTGGAAGCGTGGGAAATCGGCGATCCGCTCGAGGAAATCGACTGGCTGCAATCCGTGATGCAGTCGCCGCGCCCCGTGCCCGGCGTGACGACCGTGCGCCGCGTGTATGGCCGCGAACCGGCGCGCGCCATCGACGCCGTGCCCGTCGACCTGGACATGTACGTGGACAGTTCCGGTTCCATGCCGAATCCGCAGGCGCACACCTCGTTCCTGACCCTGGCCGGCGCCGTCATCGCCCTGTCCGCCCTGCGCGCCGGCGCGAAAGTGCAGGTGACCCTGTGGAGCGGCAAGAACGAGGTGATGCAGACGCCCGGCTTCGTGCGCGATGAAGACCTGATCCTGGGCGTGCTGACGGAGTTTTTTGGCGGCGGCACCTGTTTCCCTATCCACTGTCTGCGCAAGACCTATGCGGGCAAGCGCGAACGGCCCGCGCACATCCTGATGATTTCCGACGATGGCATCACCACCATGTTCGACAAGGATGAACTGGGCAACAGCGGCTGGGATATTTCCGCCAAGGCGCTGGCCCAGGGCGGCGCGGGCGGCACCATGGCCCTGAACCTGGCGCGCGACTGGGATGGCGCAGCGGCCAGCAAGTGGCTGCAGCAAACCTATGACGACCTGAAACGCGCGCGCCGCGAGCAGGACTGGGATATCCACGCCGTCGAGCGCTACGAGGACTTGCTGGACTTTGCGCGGGCGTTCAGCCGCAGGCATTATGTGAAGAGTTAAATAAGATGAATATGCGCAGCAAAATTCCGGGGTCAGACCCGGCGGGGCAATACGGTCCAATGGACCGTATTGCGATTCCGAAGGAACTGACCCCAGCATTTGCCGTTGGGTTGAGGTAATGACATCATGATGCAAATCGGTCCCCACCTCGAAATATTAACCCACCGCCTGGCCGACACGCCAGTCGAATTCCTCGCCGAGCCCCGTATCGCCGGTGTTGCCAATGCGCAGGCGGTGGCGGTGGCCGCGCTGGTCAACGACATTGTGCTGCTGCATGGCGCGCGTGCGCCGGCCGCGTCACTGCAGGGTTTTATCGGCACCCAGGTGAAGGCGGACCGCAACCGGCTGGCGCTGGCCATGATCCTGTGCTGGCTGCTGGCCGACGAGTGGTTCATCGCACAGCGGTTGCCGCAGCATGACCTGCTGCAGGTGCTGGGCGAGGCGGCGCGCGAACTGGCCGCCGCCACGCCCGCGCACCAGTTCACGCAAGACCCGGAGCGGCGCGAGGAACTGGCGCGCATCGTGCTGGCGCGCCTGGGTTTTCGGCCCCGCGACGAAAGCGTGGCGCAGGCCACGGACCGCTTGTCTGCCATCAGCGGCACGGAGCGCCGCCGCCTGCTCGAAGCGAGCCGCCTGGCCGAGCAGCGTTCGCGCGAGATCCGCGAGGCGCTGGCGAAAAAGGCGGCCGAGGAGTCGGCCGACAAGTGGTCGCGCGAATGACGCTCGCTGGCAAACCTGACGTCAACCTGCCGGGCGGCGCCTGGGAATCGGACCGCGACTATTGTCCCACCCTGACGCCGGCGGGCGCGCGCATGCTGGACAAACTGCGCAGCCATCCTTGCGCGCCCCGGTACCGCAACCGCAGCGGCAACAAGCTGCAGGCGGCGGAAGTCGAAGCGCTGCGCGCCTATGAACAGGACGTCATGGATGCCGCGATCGGCTGGAGCGTCGATGCGCCGCCGTCCTGGCTGGCGGATTATCTCAGGACGACCTACTCCACGGTGCCGTATTACCGCGCCTGCGGCTCGCCCCCCGCGCGCCTTGCGGACGTGGCGCCTGTCAGCCGCGCCGAACTGGCCCACGACATCGCCGCCTTCGTGCCCGACGATGCGGACCTGGCGCGCATGATCAATTTCCAGACGACGGGCACCACGGGCCATCCGCTGCTGATCGCCTCGCATCCGCTGGTGGCGGGGCGCTACCTGGCCTTCCACAAGCGCGCGCTGCGCCGCTTCGGCGTGACCCTGCGCCATGGCGCGGGCCAGGTGGGCGTGATGCTGCTGGGGCACCAGCGCCGCTGCTTCACCTATGTCTCCGTCACGCCGACGATGAACGAATCGGGCCTGGCGAAGATCAACCTGCACGTGGACGACTGGCGCCAGCCTGAAGACCGCGCGCGCTACCTCGATGCCATGGCGCCCGAGCTGATCGCGGGCGACCCCATCTCGTTTGCCGAGCTGCTGACCTTGTCCATGACGCACAAGCCTGCCGCGCTGCTGTCCGTCTCCATGATGCTGTTGCCCGGCATGCGCGCGCGGCTGGAAGCGGCTTTTGCTTGCCCCGTGCTCGACATCTATTCGCTCAACGAGGTGGGGCCCGTCGCCGTCTACGACGAGCGGGCGGGCGGCCATGTGTTGCTGCAGCACCGCTTGTACGTGGAAATCCTCGATGCTGCGGGACAGCCCGTGCCCGATGGCGCGCGCGGCGAAATCACGGTGACGGGCGGTTTTAACTTTTGCCTGCCCCTCGTGCGCTACCGCACGGGCGATTACGCGTCGCTGCTGCATGGCCCGCATGGCCCTGTGCTGGTGGGCCTGGCTGGCCGCAGCCCTTTGCGCTACAGGACGGTCAATGGCGAGTGGATCAACAATATCGACATCACGCATGCCCTGAAACCGTTGGCCATCGCCCTGTTCGGCGTGCATCAGCATGGCGACGGCGCCGTCGCGCTGCGCCTGGCACCGAACGCCATGCCGCAGGCTGACCGTGCTCGCGCCTTGCTCGCGCCTTTTTTCGGCGCCATCACGGTCGAGATCTTGCTGGCGGAAGACAAGATCATTCAATACACCTCGGATTTGCGGGAAGCGGCAGCATGAAGCTCCATAAACGCGGCCTTGTGGTCGGCAAATTTTGCCCGCTGCATCAGGGCCATGAACTGTTGATCAACCGTGCGCAAGACGCCTGCGAAGAGCTGCTGGTGGTCAGCTACACCAAGCCCGAATTTCCCGGCCTGGAACCGGCGCGCCGGGAACGGTGGCTGCGCGCGCAATTCCCGCAAGCGCACATCGTGGTGCTCGACGATGCGCGCCTGGCCGCCCTGTGCGCGGCGCGCGGCGTGCCGGCGCGCGCGCTGCCGCACAACGACGCCGATGGCGACGACCATCGCCACTTCATGGGCTGGCTGTGCTGGACGGTGCTGGACTTGCCCGTCGATGCCGTGTTTACCAGCGAAGAGTATGGCCCCGGCTTTGCGCAGGTGCTGGAACGGCATTATGCAGCTGGCGCGGTGGCGCACGTGAGCGTGGACCAGGCAAGAACCCTGGTACCCGTGTCCGGCACCCTCGTGCGGCAAGACCCGCATGCGCACAGCGCCTTCCTGTCGCCCGTTGTGCGCGCCGATTTCGTCACGCGCGTGTGCGTGCTCGGCGGCGAGTCGAGCGGCAAGACGACTTTGACGCAAGCGCTGGCGCGGTATTTCGAGACGGCCTGGGTGGCCGAATATGGCCGAGAGTTATGGGAGCGCCAGGATGGCGTATTGCACTATGACGATCTGCTGAAGATCGGCCGGGAACAGCTGCGCCGCGAAGCGCAGGCGCTCCTGGTTGCGCGGCGCTGGCTGTTTTGCGATACCTCGCCCATGACCACGTATTTTTACTGCGTCGAGATGTTCGGCAGGGCCGAGCAGGAATTGGCCCAGCTGGCCGAACACCGCTATGACCTTATGCTGCTGTGCGCCCCTGATTTCCCCTTCATCCAGGACGGCACCCGCCGCGACGAGGATTTCCGCGCGCGCCAGCATGCGTGGTATCAGGCCGAGCTGGCGCGGCGGGGGATTACCTTTGTCAATGTATCAGGTTCGGTGGACGAGAGAGTCAGGCAGGTGGCGCAAGTGTTGGCGGCGCAAACGCTGCGCTGACTGCCGCCAGGATTTCATCGGAAAAAGCTTCATCGTCAATTGCGCGCGCCAGCGCCACGGCACCCACCATGGCCGACAGCATGACGATGGCTTCCTGCCGGGGGTTGCGTTTTCTCTGCCACGGAAAATGCGTCGCCAGCTTGCCGATGATGGATTTCAGGTGGAATGTGAAGGCGGGGCGCACGGCAGGCTGCTTGCGCGCGTCGCCTGCCAGCGCCGCCAGCAGGCAGCCATGGCCCGGCGCATCGCGGTGGGCCGCGCTCACATAATCGCGCACGTATTGGCGCATGCTTTCCGGACTGGCCGTGGCCGCATCGAGCGCCACGCGCGAGTGCTCCGAGCCGTGCCGGGTGCTTTCGGCCATCAGCGCTTCCTTCGAGGCGAAATGATTGTAGAAGGGACCATGCGTCAGCCCTGTCGCCTTCATGATCTGTCCCACGCTGACGCCGTCAAAGCCCTGTTCGCGGAACAGCCGCGCCGCTTCCGTGAGGATGCGCTGGTGCTTTTCGGCGGTTTCTTCGGCGGGATAACGCATGGCAGGCTCCTGATCGCGGTTCAAAAATAATGGTTGACATCATACATGATGTTCGTCATGCTTCAACCTATTAAACATGATGATCGTCATATTTAATGCATATAAGCATGATAATCATCATGCTTGATGACACAATCCACCCCCTATCTTGAAGAAGGAATCATCATGAATGCAGTTACTACCCAAGGCACGGCCCTCGTCACCGGCGCCTCTTCCGGCCTTGGCGCCGTGTATGCGGACCGCCTGGCCGCGCGCGGATTTGATTTGATCCTGGTGGCACGCCGGGTCGAGCGCCTGGGCGTGCTGGCCAAGTCGCTGGCGGACAAGTATGGCGTGGCAGTGCGCGCCATGGCGGCCGACTTGTCCGCGCCGGCCGACCTGCAGCGTGTGGCCGATGAACTGGCCAGCAATCCGGCCATCACCATGCTGGTGAATAATGCGGGCGCCTCGACCCTGGCGCCCGTCGTCGATACGGCCAGGGCGGGCATCGCCACCATGGACAAGGTCAATGTGACGGCGTTGGCCGAGCTGACCTACGCCGTGCTACCGCAATTCAAGCAGCGCAACGGGGGCACCATCATCAACATCGGTTCCGTGCTGTCCTTCCACATCCTGCCTGTGAGCACGATCTATAGCGCCACCAAGGGTTATGTGATGAATTTCACGCGGGGCTTGCAGCAGGAGCTGGCCGGCACGGGCATCGTGGTGCAGCTGGTGCTGCCTGCGTCGACGGCGACGGAAATCTGGGAGTTGAGCGGCGTGCCGCTGTCGCAGCTGGACCAGGCCACCATCATGCGCGCGGAAGACTGCGTCGATGCGGCGCTGGCGGGCCTGGACCAGGGCGAACTGGTGACTTTGCCCTCTGTCGAAGAGCAGGCCTTGTGGGAGCAGTTTGACGCGGCGCGCCTGGCGCTGTTCGCGGGCGCGATGCGCGCCGCGCCGGCATCGCGCTATGGCATCAAGGGCTGACAGGCCCGCGTGCGGCAGCTACAGCGGCCGCACGGGGATGCAGATCTCGCAAGAGAATTCGCCGGTGGCCGGGTCCATCGCCGTGGCGGCGGAAAATCGCTCGAAGCAGGGGCGCTCGTCCCACTGCAGGCCGCTGGACGGCAGCCATTCGCGCGTCATGCGCGTCCACGCGTCGGCGATGGCGCTGGACGGTCCCTTGAATTGCGCCACCGCATATCGCCCGCCGGGCAGGGTGGCGAGGCTGGCGCGTCCGGCTGACTGGAAGCCGTCGGGCACGGCGACGCAGGCGTCGTAGCGGCATTTTTCCGGCGGCGTGATGGCGGGATCGTCAAGGCCGATGCCGTAGCAGGTGGCGTCGCCCAGGCCGTGCGACTGCATCCACGGTGATACGGTGTCGCGCCAGAAGGCGCTGATGGCGGGGCCGTAGGGGCCGATATGGCGCTGGCACGCGACGGTGGCGGGCGGCAGGTCGAGGATGGTGACTTGCATGGGACTCTCTCTATCAAGTGGATTGGAGTGCCCATGGTGCTGGAAGTTCGGTCCGTATTCCTGATCGGTATTGCGCATGGCCTGATCCGGATTGCTATCTTGCCGGCGCAGGCGCATGGACGCGAGCATGGCGGCGTTTTTCGCGGCAATGCCGGCGCGCCAGGCTGTCGGTGTGCAGCCGAATTTCAGCTTGAAGGCGCGCGCAAAAGCTTCGCCGGAACCGAAGCCCGTCGCCAGCGCGATGTCTAGTATCGACTCGCCGGGACGGCAGGCCAGCCGCAAGGCGGCCGATTCCAGGCGCCGGCGGCGCGCATAATCGCCCAAGGTTTCGCCCATCCAGGCGGCGAATACGCGGTGAAAGTGAAAACGCGAAAAGTGCGCGACGTCGGCCAGTTGGGCCAGGTCCAGCGGCGTGTCCAGGTGGCGGTCGATATGGTCGAGCACGGCGTTCATGCGGCGCGCATATTCGGCGCGGAACAGCCCGGACGCCCGCTGTTCAGGGGGAATAGGAGGGGAAGACATGCCGCCGATTATGGCATGAACTCCCCTCCGGGTGGCGTGTGCCTCAGGCTGCGTTCAAGGCCTGTTCCAGGTCTTCGCGCAAGTCGTCGATATGCTCGATGCCGACGGACAGGCGCAGCATGTCTTCGGACACGCCCGCCTTGGCCAGTTCCTCGGGATTGAGCTGGCGGTGCGTGGTGGACGCCGGGTGGGTGGCCAGCGACTTGGCGTCGCCGATGTTGACCAGGCGCGTAAACAGCTGCAGGGCGTCGAGCACGCGGGCGCCGGCAGCGCGCGGATCTTCTCCGGCGGCCAGTTTCAGGCCGAAGGACAGGATGCCCGAGGCGCGGCCGTGCATGTATTTTTTCACCAGCGCGTGGTCCGGGTGGTCTTCCAGGCCCGCGTAATTGACCCACGCGACTTTCGGATGCTGCTTCAGGTGCTTGGCCAGGGCCAGCGTATTGTCGCAGATGCGGTCCATGCGCAGGGCCAGCGTCTCGATGCCCTGGATCAGCTGGAAGGCGGAGAGGGGCGAAATGGCCGCGCCCATATTGCGCAGCGGGACGACGCGCGCGCGGCCGATGAAGGCGGCGGGGCCGAACGCTTCCGTGTAGACGACGCCGTGGTAGGACACGTCCGGTTCGTTCAGGCGCTTGAAACGCTCCTTGTGTTCGGCCCACGGAAATTTGCCGCTGTCGACGATGGCGCCGCCCACGGTGGTGCCGTGGCCGCCCAGGTATTTGGTCAGCGAATGGACGACGATGTCGGCGCCATACTCGATGGGGCGGAACAGATAGGGGCTCGGCACAGTGTTATCGACGATCAGCGGGATGCCGTGCGCATGCGCGATTTCGGCCAGCTTGGCCACGTCCGTCACATTGCCCAGCGGGTTGCCGATCGATTCGCAGAAGATGGCCTTGGTGCGCGCGTCGATCAGGGCGGCGAAGGTCTCGGGCTGGCGCGCGTCTGCGAAGCGCACTTCGATGCCGATCTGCGGCAGGGTGTGGGCAAACAGGTTGTAGGTGCCGCCGTACAGCTGGCTGGCGGAGATGAAATTGTCGCCCGCTTCGGCGATCGTCTGGATCGCGTAAGTGATGGCCGCCATGCCGGAAGCGACGGCCAGCGCGGCCACGCCGCCCTCCAGCGCCGCGACCCGCTTTTCCAGCACGTCCTGCGTGGGGTTCATGATGCGCGTGTAGATGTTCCCGGCGACCTTGAGGTCGAACAGGTCGGCGCCATGCTGGGCATTGTCGAAGGCGTAGGCCACCGTCTGGTAGATGGGGACGGCGGCGGCCTTGGTGGTCGGGTCGGGGGTGTAGCCGGCGTGCACGGCCAGGGTTTCGATTCTCATGTGGTCTCCGGTTCGAATGGGCTGCGGTGGTCAAATCCGCAGCCATTGTGCCATGCGCCCGTTAGCTCGTTGCTACGCTTGATAGAATATTAAGTCATAAGCTAGTGCGGTCTTGATATAAGTCATGCAGCTCCGTCTGGCTGATAAACCGTTCATGCGTGCCATGCTGGGCGCAGGCAAACGCGCCGCCGATGGCGCCGTGGCGCATGGCTTCGTCGAGCGGCAATCCTGCCAGCCAGGCGTGCAAAAACGCGGCCACGAACGAGTCGCCCGCGCCATTCGTGTCCACCACGGGCAGCTTCAATCCCGCTGTCGGAGTGTGGCGCACGGACGCGCTGCCCCGTTCCAGCAGGTAGGCGCCGTGCGCGCCGGCCATGGCGATCACGGCCTGCGCGCAGCCTTGCGAAATAATTTCGCGCATGACGGACTCCGTACGCTCGCCCAGCGCCGCCGTGCTGAGAAACACCAGGTCGGCGCGCAGCGCGAATACCTTGTGATGCGGGTTGACGCCATCCCAGTCGTGCAAATCGGTCGACACCGTCGTGCCGCACGCTTGGGCGTCGTCAAACAGTGCGGCCACCCAGCCCATGATGGAAAAGTGCGCGTGGCGCGCCGGTCCCAGGTAGGGAAGATAAAAAGCGGCCGGCATGCGCACGTCTTCCGGGTGGCGGCCGTCGTACAGCGACAGCCGGCGCCCTTGCGGGTCGACCAGGTTGACGCTGCGCCGCGTGCCCGAGGGTTCGACTAGGTGTGAAAAATCGAGTTTGGTCTCTTTATAGCGCTGCAGAATGGCCGCGCCTTGCGCATCGTCGCCGATGAAGTCGATGAACTTGCAGCGCAGGCCCAGCGCGTGGCAACCGAGCGCCACGCCATTGCCCGTGTGCGCCACGTAGTCGCGGATGGGGGGCACGTGCAGCGAATCGGCCACGGGCAATTGCAGGTCGGGGACGCGCACGATCGTGTCGATGCCGGCGCCGCCAACTACTAAAATGTCATAGGTACTCATGGTGCAGCCTTTTCTAACAGGGCGGTGCCGGCCGCGTTCACCGCGACGGTGCCATCTTTGACGATGTAGGTTTGATTGGTGTAGGCGTCGCGCAGCAGGGTGCCATCGGCGAACACGCCGTGCACCTTCAGTGAGAGCGCGCCTTGCGCCTCGGGCACGGCGATGACGGCGTCACCATCCATCACGCGGGCGAAGGCGTACGGCTTGTCGTTGATGAACCGGTGTTCACCGCGCGCCAGGGCAGGGTGGCGCAGGCGGAACTGGCCCAGCTTGCGCGCATGCGCGAGGGTGGCGGCATCGAGCGAGCCCCAGTTCATGCTTGACCGCGTGGCCTGCTGTTCGTCGCCGATGGGCGCCGTGCCAGGCTGGCGCGCGCTTTCATCGCCATAGAACAGCTGCACGCCGCCCGGCGCCAGCAGCAGGGCGGACAAGCCGTGCTTCAATTGATCGCGCGGGAACAGGCTGGTGTCGTGCGAGGAGATGTACGACAGGATGTCGTAATGGGGCTCATTGCCAATGCGCTTGGCCAGCAGCCCCGCGTACTGGCGGTACACGCCGTCGATGCTTTTCCAGTCGCCGCCCGCGCGGTGTTGAAAGTCGAAATTGATCATCGAGTCGAAGCCGGCATCAAACCAGCTGCTGCGCTCGGGCCCATGGCCCCACGCTTCGCCCGTCATCCAGAACGGTGCGTCGTCGATCTTTTGTTCTGGATGGCGCGTTTTCCAGTCTTGTAATGCCTCCGTGGCCGCCGCGCGCAGGGCTAGCCAGCTGGCCGGCTCCACGTGCTTGACGGTGTCGGCCCTGAAACCGTCGACGCCGAATTCGCGCACCCAGTCGGCCAGCCAGTGCACCAGATAACCGCGCACCGTGGTGCCGGGCAGGGCGACGGCACGCGTGTCCGTCTTGCGCTGCAAAATCGGCGGCAAGCCCACGGCCTTGCCGCTCTCCGTGCGGAAGTCGGGCAGGTAGGCCAGCTGCATCGTGTAGTCGTCCTTGCCGCCATCGGAATAGCCGGGCAGGCCCGCACGTACCCAGTCCGGCCCCCACCATTGCTTGAATTCGAAGTTGTTGTAGTCGATGAAGCTGTGATAATCGCGCAGCGCGGCCTTGTCATGGCCGGGCCACAGCACGGGCACCTTGTATTCGGCCAGGGTGCGCAAGTCCGCATAGCCGGGATGGTTCAGCACTACGTCGAACAGCACGCGGATGCCTTGCGCGTGCGCCGTGGCGATCATCTCGCGCAGCTCGTCGCGCGTACCCATGTTGGCGTCCATCGTGGTGTAGTCGAGCGCCCAGTAGCCGTGGTAAGCATAGTGCTGGAATTGCTGCTTGCCGCCCACCACCCAGCCGTGGATCTGCTCGTACGGCGCCGTGATCCACAGCGCGTTGACGCCCAGTTCCTTGAAATAGCCGGCTTTGAGCCGCTGCGTGATGCCGGCGATGTCGCCGCCGTGAAAGCTGCCCACGTCGCCGCCTTGCGGGTCGGCGGCGCGGCCGTAACTGTGGTCGTTGCCGGGATTGCCGTTGGCGAAACGGTCCGTGACGGCAAAGTAGACGATGGGGTTGTCAGCGAAGCTGAAGCTGCCTGCCTGCGCCGAAGCGCTGAGTAACAGGGCGGCCAGCGTGGTCAGGGAGCGTCGCATGGTCAGCCCTTCACGCCGCCGGCCGTCAGGCCGGAAATCATCCATTTTTGCGCCAGCAGGAATACGGCCGTGATGGGCAGGCCGGACAAAATGGCCGCCGCGGCGAAGTCGCCCCACAGGTATTTTTGCTCGTACAGGAACAGTTTCGAGCCGACGGCCAGGGTCAGGTTGTTCTGCTCATGCAGCAGCACGGACGCGATCGGGTATTCGATGATGGCGCCGATGAAGGACAACAAAAACACCACCATCAGGATGGGCACCGTCATCGGCAGCAGCACGTAGACGAAGGCCTGCCACTGCGTGGCGCCGTCGACCTTGGCCGCTTCCTCGATCTCGACGGGGATGGTTTGATAATAGCCTTTGATGGTCCAGATATGCAGGGCGATGCCGCCCGTGTAGGCCAGCACCAGGCTGCCGTGGTGGTCGATGCCCAGCCACGGCACGTAGCTGCCCAGCACGTCGAAGATGGCGTAGATGGCCACCAGGGCCAGCACGGCGGGGAACATCTGCAGCAGCATCAGCGCGGACAGCGTCTGCGACTTGAAGCGGAACTGCATGCGCGCGAACGCATACGCGCAGGTGGTCGACAGCAGCACGGTGACGGTGGCGCTCATGCTGGCCACCTTGATGGAGTTCCACAGCCACAGCAGCACGGGGAAGTCCGGTTCGACCAGGGCGCCGTTGGGCGCCTGGTAGGACATGCCCAGCGCCAATCGCCAGTGCTCGAAGCTGATCTCGGGCGGGATCAAACTGCCCGAGGCGAAGTTGCCTGGGCGTAATGAAATCGACAGGATCATCAGGAAGGGGAACATCACCAGCGCGATCAGGGCGATCACGGCGACGTGGGCCGCCAGGATGCGCCAGCGGTTGGAACGGTCGACAACGATAGCCATATGCTGTCCTTTATGCTTTGTTCATGCGCGTCAGGCGCATGTTGACCAGCGAAATCGCGGCCACGAGGAAGAAGATCAGGGTCGAGATGGCGGCGGCCAGGCCAAAGTTCTGGCCGGAATCCTCGAACGCGATGCGGTAGGTGTAGGACACGAGCAAGTCCGTCGTGCCGGCCGGTAACGTTGTATCGAGGAAATCGGGACGTCCGCCCGTCAGCAAGCTGATCAGCACGAAATTATTGAAATTGAACCCCAGGCTGGCCACCATCAGCGGTGTCAGCGGCTTGATGATCAACGGCAGGGTGATCTTGAAGAAATTCGTCAGCGGTCCCGCGCCGGCCAGGGCCGAGGCTTCGTACAGGTCCGACGGGATCGCCTTGATCAGGCCCATGCACACGACCATCATGTAGGGGTAGCCGAGCCAGGTGTTGACGATCAGGATCATGGCCTTGGCCAGGGTGGTGTCCGAGAACCAGGCGGGCTTGATGCCGAACAAGGCATCGAGCACGAGGTTGATTTCGCCGAAGTTGTTATTGAACAGCCCCTTGAAGACCAGGATGGAGATAAAACCGGGCACGGCGTATGGCAGGAACAGCAGGGTACGGTACAGGCCGCGGAAGCGCAGCGCATCCCAGTTCAGCAGCACGGCCAGCACCATGCCCAGGCCCGTCGTGGTGGCCACGCTGATCAGGGCGAAGACGATGGTCCAGACGAAAATACGCAGGAAGGGGCCGCGGAACGCTTCATCGGAGAAGATTTTCACGAAGTTGGCAAAGCCCACATTGACCTTGAAGCCCGGTTCCAGTTTGGTGCCGTCCGGCATTTCATAAAAGCCCGTCTTGAAGTTCGGCGTCACGAGTTCGCCCGTGGCGACTTTTTTGAGGGTCTTGTCCGGCAATTGCTTGTAGACATGCGCGACGGGACCGAATTCGCGCAAGCCCACCATGCGCAGCTCGATCCTGTTCGGCAGGACCAGGGTGAGCAGCTTCAAGTCCTTTTGCAGGGCGATGATGTCCTTGATGGGCAGGGCAGGGGCCAGCACGGGCGCCTGCACGGGGTCAGCCGGCGCCACGTCCACCTTCAGCGGGACGGCGCGCTTCAGGGCTAGCGGCGGCGTCAGCAGCACTTCGCCCGTGTCCGGGCTTTCCAGGCGCAAGCGGTATTCCTTGTTGTCGGCATGCACGGTCATGGCATAGCCGGCGCTTTCCACGCGCTGCGTCTCGTCGAGCAGGTATTGCGTGGCCCGGTCGTAGGTGAGCAGGTTGCGCGAACTGAAATTGGTAAAGCCGATCGACACCGTGTACACCATCGGCAGCAGCACGAAGACGATTACCGCCGTGATGCCGGGGAACAGGTAACGGTAGGCATAGGCGCGCGGCGACGTGAAGACAAACGTCGTCAGGGTCAGCAAGCCGAGGAAAACGGCGGCCAGCATGGTCTGGCCGGAAATGTACAACATGAAGAGCAGATACAGACCCAGCGCCATGCTGATGGTCAATACCGTAGGGCCGATAAACTTGCGCACGATGGGATACCTGTGAAGATGGATGCTGGATGTCAAGCGTGGTGGCGTAGGTCGGATTAGCGGCTGCGCCGCGTAATCCGACATCAGCCGCCAACAATGTTGTCGGATTACGGCCCTTCGGGCCTAATCCGACCTACCTAAAGCTAATTAATTGGCGGTCGTAATCCGCTTCGCCGCCGCATCCAGGCCATCCTTGGTCGTCTGGCGGCCCTGGGTGATGTTTTCCAGCGCCGATTGCATCGACGACCAGAAGCGGCCCATTTCCGGGTTGTTCGGCATCGGGCGGCCCGCCTGGGCGCTTTCCATCGTCGCCTGGATGTTCGGATTGGCTTTCAATTCCGCGAACAGCACTTTATTAGCTGGCGTGCCCAGCGGGACGTCGGCGTTGATGGTTTTCAGGCCATTGAGCTGCAGCATCTGGTTTTCCAGAAATTCCGTCGCCAGGTCCTTGTTCGGACTGGCTTTCGAAATCATCGCACCCAGCACGCCCACGAATGGGGTGGCCGTCTTGCCTGCCACGGTAGGAATCGTTGCCACGCCGTAATTGATCTTCGATTTGCGCGCATTGTCCCACGACCATGGACCGTTGATCATCATGGCGATCTTGCCCTGGTTGAAGCCCGCTTCCATTTCCGCGTAGCCCGCGCCCTTCGGCATGGCGCCGCTGTTGATCAGGCTCATCAGCGCATTCACGCCGGCTTGCGAACCGGCATTGTTCACGCCCGTTTTCGCTGCATCGTAGCGGCCGTCGGACTTGACTTCAAACGGGAAGCCGCCGCCCGCGCCCAGCAGCGGCCACGTGAAATAGGTATTCGTGTAATCCCACAGGATGGCTTTCTTGCCTTGCGCGGAGAGTTTCTTGTCCAGCGCGGCGATTTCCTCGAAGGTTTTTGGCGGGGTCGGCACCAGGTCCTTGTTGTAGACGAGGGCGACGGCTTCGATCGAGATCGGGTAGCCCCAGGTCTTGCCGCCCACGGTAAATGCGTTCCAGGCCAGCGGCAGGATGGCGGCACGCGCTTCCTTGCTTGGCGTTACTGGTTGCAGCAAGCCTGCGTCGATCCAGCCGCCGATGCGGTCATGCGGCCAGATCCAGATGTCCGGGCCCTTGCCGGCGGCGGCCGCTTGCTGGAATTTGTTCGGCGCATCTTCCGGGTGTTCGACGACGACCTTGACGCCCGTCTTCTTGGTGAATTCTTCGCCGACCTTGGCCAGGCCCTTGTAGCCTTTGTCGCCATTGATCCAGATCAACAGGGTGCCTGCTTCGGCCGCGTTCGCCATGCTGACGGCGGCCAGGTTGCCGATGCCGGCCAGGGCGGCGGCGATCAGGGTGGTTTTGATGAAGCTGCGTTTCGGGTGCGTGAAGGACATGTCAATCTCCAGTATCTTTTTTTATGCTAAGTTTATGTTGAGTATCAAGGCTGAAACGATGCAACCAGGCCAGGCGGCGCCTGTAGCGCCTGGCCCCTAAAGCGGATAGATCAGGTGCGGGTCTGGCCGTGCTCGTCGAACACGTGGACGCGGGCGGGCGCCACCTGCAGCGCCACGGACTGGCCAATCGCCCAGTCCGTATCCGCATCGGCACGCACCACCAGCGGCTCGTCGCCGCCCGGGACGTGCACATACAGATAGCTGATGTCGCCCAGTTTTTCCACCGCTTGCACGGTGGCCGTGATGGCGGCAGCGGCGCCGGGCGCGCATGCCTGCACGTGCTCGGGGCGCGCGCCGACGGTGACGGGCATACCGCTGGCCAGCGGCTGCGTCAACGCCGCCTGCAGCATGCCGCCCGCATTCGTGGCGATGGTGGCCACGCCGTCGATGTAGCTGTGGATCTTGCCTTTGAGGAAGTTCATGCGGGGCGAACCGAGGAAGCCGGCCACGAACAGGTTGGCGGGATGGTGGTACAACTCCAGCGGTGCACCCACCTGCTCGATGCGGCCCGCGTTGAGCACGACGATGCGGTCGGCCAGGGTCATCGCCTCGACCTGGTCATGCGTGACGTAAATCATGGTCGAGCGCAATTCGCGGTGCAGATTCGCCAGTTCGATGCGCATCTGCACGCGCAAGGAGGCGTCCAGGTTGGACAGCGGTTCGTCGAACAGGAAGACGTCGGGTTTGCGCACGATGGCGCGGCCGATGGCCACGCGCTGGCGCTGGCCGCCCGATAAATCTTTCGGTTTGCGTTCGAGCAAAGGTTCGATGCGCAGGATTTGCGCGGCGCGCTGCACGGCGTCGGCGATCTGTACTTTACTCATGCCGGCCAGTTTCAGGCCGAAGGCCATGTTCTGTGCCACGCTCATGTGCGGGTACAGGGCGTAGCTCTGGAACACCATGGCGATGCCGCGCTTGGCGGGCGGCACGTCGTTCATGCGCGTCTTGCCGATGAATAAGTCGCCGCCGCTGATTTCTTCCAGGCCGCAGATGCTGCGCAGCAAGGTCGATTTGCCGCAACCCGACGGACCCACGAAGACCATGAATTCGCCATCGGCGATCTCCAGGTCGATGCCGTGCAGGGTTTGCACGTCGCCATATGCCTTCTTCAGGCCTGTTAACTTCAGTCCAGCCATGTCGTCCTCGTTCTCTCAATTTGGCCCCGCTGATGCGCGGGGCTCGTTATTGTAATTGGCGGCATGGCCGCCAATGCCTGCGATTTACGCCAGGGTACCGAACCAGCCGCCATGCGGGGGCAGGCTGATCTGCTGGCCATCTTTACTGCCTGGCAAGCCGTGACCGGCCAGGCCGGCTGCTGGCGCCGCGTCAGGCCAAGTGAAGGTGACCGCCTCCGTGCCCAGGTTGAAGGCGGCCAGCACGGACGGCTGTCCCGGCAAGTCGCGGCGCAGGGCCAGCACGGGTTCCGGCGCATCGAAGAAGACGATGTCGCCGCGCAGCAACTGCGGCAAGGTACGGCGCCAGGCGAGGATATTTTGCGCAAAGCGCAGCGGCGAGCCGGCATCGTTTTCTTCCACATCGACGGCGCGCGCCAGGTGTTCGGGCGGCACGGGCAGCCAGGGTTTTGCCGAACTGAAGCCGCCATGCGGCGCATCGGCCACCCATGGCATCGGCGTGCGGCAGCCATCGCGGCCCTTGAACTGGGGCCAGAACGGGATGCCGTACGGGTCTTGCAGCGCTTCGAAAGGAATGTCCGCTTCCGTCAGGGCCAGCTCGTCGCCCTGGTACAGGCAGGGCGTGCCTTTCAAGGCCGCCTGCACGGCCAGCACCACCTTGGCCAGCGACGGCGACGGGTTCTGGCCACCCCAGCGCGTCATGACGCGCACGCTGTCGTGGTTGCCCACGGACCAGGAAGCCCAGCCGTCGGCCACTTGCGCCTCGAATTCTTCCACCTGCTTGCGGATATGCGCGGCGGAAAACTCGGCCGTCAGCAGGTTGAAACTGTAAGCCATGTGCAGCTTGTCGGCGCCCGTGTAGGCGGCCATCGTGGCCAGCGCATTGTCGTCGCCCACTTCGCCGATGGAAATGGCCTGGTATTCATCAAGGATGGCGCGCACGCGCTGCAGGTAGGCGATGTTTTCCGGCTGCGTCTTGTCGTACATGTGCGCCTGCATGCCGTACGGGTTGATGGCCGACACGCTGCTCGCATCGCGCTGTGCGGCGGGCGGATTGTCGCGCAGCAACTGGTCGTGGTAGGGGAAATTGCAGGAATCGAAGCGGAAACCGTCGACGCCGCGCTCGAGCCAGAAACGCAGGTTGTCCAGCTGCGCCTGCTGCACGGCCGGGTTGTGGAAGTTCAGGTCGGGCTGGCTGACGAGAAAATCGTGCAGGTAGTACTGGCCGCGGCGCGGCTCCCATTGCCAGGCGGAACCGCCGAACACGGACAGCCAGTTGTTCGGCGGCGTGCCGTCCGGTTTCTGGTCGGCCCACACATACCAGTCGGCCTTGGGATTGTCGCGGCTGGAGCGGCTTTCCACGAACCACGGGTGGACGTCGGACGAGTGCGACAGCACCTGGTCGATCATCACTTTCAGGCCCAGTTCATGGGCGCGCGCCACCAGGCGATCGAAATCGGCCAGGGTGCCGAACATGGGGTCGACGTCGCAGAAGTCGGCCACGTCGTAGCCGAAGTCTTTCATCGGCGACGTGAAGAAGGGCGAGATCCAGACGATGTCGGCGCCCAGGGCGGCGATGTAATCGAGCTTGGAGGTAATGCCGGGCAAGTCGCCGATGCCGTCGCCATTGCTGTCGAGGAAGCTGCGTGGATAGACCTGGTAGATGACGGCGCTGCGCCACCAGTCGGCGGGCAGGTGGGCGAGATTGTTCTGGATGGTCGGCATGAATGATTTCTTAAAAGTGCCTGTAGCCGTGGCTATCAGGGCGGCGCTGCTGGTTGGTAGGCGAACGTCTTATTTTAAAATTCAAAGCGCTTTGGGTATGAAATGAGTATAGTTCAAAGCGCTTTGAAAAGTAAAGCGATACACGCGCCAGACATACGATTTTTTTATGAGGGTGATTCAGGACAACAAGACGGGAGAGCCGGGGTCAGACCCGCCGGGGGAATGCGTCCCGGTGGGGCGCATTCCGATCACGCAGTGACTGACCCCGGTATTTCGCGGATTGCGCGGTGCGAGGGGAAATCAGGCGTGGATTACTGGTCCCGCCGACTCGCCCGGCAACAGTTCGCACGGCCACAGTTCCTGCAGGTCGGTGACGGGCGTGCCGTCCATCAGGGCCAGCAGCATGTGGATCATCTTCGCGCCGGCGCCGCGCGGGTCGGGCTGGACGACGGTGGTGACGTTGTGGCCAGCCAGGGAATCTTCCATCACGCCCCAGACGATCAGCGACATTTCGCGGCCGATGGCGATGCCCGCGTCGAGCAGGGCGCGCACGGCGCCCACGCCCGACATGTGGTTATCGACGATGACGGCGGTGGGGCGGGGCGAGCGGGCCAGCAGGCGCTGCATGGCCTGGTAGCCGGCGCGGCGATCGTGCGCATTGTCGACCAGGTTGTCGGGATCGACGGCCAGGCCGCCCGCCTGCATGGCGTGCTGGAAACTCTCGACGCGCTGGCGCACGAAGTTCAGGTCCGGCGTGGCGCTGATCAGGCCGATGCGCTGGTGGCCCAGCTGCGCCAGGCGCTCGACGGCCAGGCGCATGCCCGCTTCGTTGTCGTAGTCGAACCACGCATGCGGCTGGTTCAGCTGCGTGCGGCCATGCGCGACGAACGGCATGCCCTGCTGCGCCAGGTAGGCGATGCGCTCGTCGAACGGTTTCGTGCGTCCGACGATCAAGCCATCGATGCGGCGGCCCTTGACCATGCGTTCATACGTGTGGAATTCGTTGGTGGCCGAGGCGGGCGCGATCATCATGTCCATCTGCTGCGCTTCCAGCGCTTCGGACATGCCGCCCACGATGTCGATGAACATGGGGTCGGCCAGGTCGTTCGGCATCAGCGGGTAGATGATGCCGACGATGTTCGTGCGTCCCACGGCCAGGCTGCGCGCCATGGGATTGGGGCGGTAGCCGGCCGCCTGTGCGGCGGCCAGCACCCGCTCGCGCGTGCGTTCGCTCACTTCCGGATAGCCATTCAAGGCGCGGCTGACGGTGGTTTCGGATATTCCTAGCGTTCTGGCGAGATTTTTGAGGTTCATGAATGCTGCGTATGGGGTGGGTCGGGAGCGATGCGGTGCGATGAAGGGTAGTTTATCTGATAAATGCCGGAATGATCAGGGGTATGACCTGCGGCGGCGGCGCCCAAAAAAATACGCGGGCAAACCCAGGGGCGCCCGCGCTAAAAGAGGATACTGCTGAATCACTACATTGAAGCTGCCGGCCATCGCGTGCAGCGGCGAAATGGTGGGTCCGGTTACTGCCTGCCCCGAAATGCGGGCGGTGTTGCTGCCACCGGCAAGCGTCCGGGGACGCTTGCCGACGTTCTAGATGCCGGCGATTACCACCAGCTTTCCACCTGGAAGCCCATCGAGCTACCATTGGTCTTGCCACCGAACACGCCCGTCGACGACAGCGCCGATTCCGCCGCGGCGGCCGACTGGGCTGCCTTGTTCCATTTGGCGTAGGTGTAGAAGGCGCGCAGCACGGGGCGCGACCAGAAGCTGTTGCCGGCCGACAGTTGCGGCGCGAAGGTCAGCTTGGTCAGGTTGCGGCTTTCGCCGCCTTCCGGCTTGACGATGTCGTGGCCCAGTTCCACGGCCAGGCTGTAGTTGTCCGTGAAGTGGTAGACGGGGCGCGCGCCGATCGACGTCCACTTGCTGCTCACGCCTGCCGTTTCCTTGTCTTCGTAGACGAAGGTACCCATGCCCGACCAGGAACCTTTGGGCTGGATCATGATTTGTTCCGTCAGGCGCACGACCTTGTCATCCTTGCTGGCGCCCAGGCTGAAGCCGCCCGTGTTGGCGGCGCTGCCTTTGCCGTACTGCAGTGCCACCTTGTTGAATCCGCCCAGCAGATTGCCTTGCGTATGCATGATGGTCAGCAAGTGGCCGCTGGCGATGGGGGCCGCGCCTTGCGCGTTGCGTTTCTGGTTGAATTGCAGGCCCAAGGTCAGTTCGCCGTCCGGGTTGACCTTGATGCCGGAAAAGCGCAAGTCGTGGGACAGGCCCATGCGCTTGCTGTCGCCGTCGTCGGCCGTGCGCACGATGGCGTAGGCCAGCTTGGCCGCGCCCAGGTCGATGTTTTCCAGGCCGGCGCCAGGGCCGCTGTTATTCCAGAAGTAGTAATCGGTGATGTGCACGTCCTGGCGGTCGTAGTAGCGCTTGCCGACCCAGGCGCGCGCTTCGGCGAAGGCGCCCGTGCCGATCTTGTCGGCCGCCACGTTCATTTCGCGCCACGACGGGTCCGATTGTTCCCAGTCCTGGTTCTGGTTCACGGAGAACGCCACCAGGGTATTGATGCGGAAGGTGGTGCCGTTCGCTGCCTTGAAGGCCTCGCCGCCGAATTTCAGCTCGCCGTAGGTTTCGCACTCATTGCCCAGACGATATTTGGACGAGGCGCCGGCCAGGCCGAAACACGCTTCCTTGCCGCCTTCGCTGCTGGTGCCGATGCCCGAGCGGATGTAACCGCCGAAGTCGATCGGCAGGGCCGCCTGGGCCGACGCGCTCAAGGCCATGAGCACTGCCGCTGGCAACGCTTTCAAGAAAAATTTGTTCATTGTGTCTCCAGTGTTTTTATAGGTGTGGGATCGGTGCGCATCACTTTGCACAACCAAAGCGCTTTAACTATGCCTCAAAGCGCTTTGAGTATAGTTCAAAGCGCTTTGATAAGTAAACTCGTTTTGTTCTTGGCGTCGTTCGGAAACTTTGTGGGTGTTGCGGAGAAACATCAAAGGCGGGCGACGGCGCGTGGGCGCCGCCGTGTATGGCAGGAAGAGATCAGGAGGGAGTGTCGCAGGCGGGCAGGGTGGTCGGGTCCGTTGCGGCAAGGGCAGGATGCCGCAGGAACACCAGAATCAGCAGGGCAGACGCCGTGGTAATGCTGGCCAGCACATACAGCAAGTGGCGAAAGGCCGTGCCGTACGCTTGCGCCAGTTCGGCGGCGCCAGCCTGCGGCAGCAGGGTGGCCGCATGGCGCAGTTCGCCCAGCGCCAGGAAGGAGCCCGCGTGCGCCGCCTGTTCCGCGCCGATGCCGGCAAGGTCGGCGTGGCCCAGCGCCGCGACAGTAAACGTGCCCAGCAGCGCGCTGACGATGGCCAGCGCCAGGCCTTCGCCCGCGACCCTCGTCGTGTTAAAGATGCCGGCCGCCATGCCGGCCCGCTCGACGGGCACGACGCTGATGGCCAGGCCATCCATCAAGCCCCAGGGCAGGCTGATGCCGCAGCCGATCAGCAGCAGTGGCCCCAGCAAGCTGGTGGGCGACTGGCCTGGCGCGCAGGTCGACAGCCACAGCAAGCCGCCCGCCGCCAGCAGCAGGCCGCTGGCGCAGATGTGCGCGGCGGCAAGGCGTTGCGCCGCCAGGCCGGCCAGGACCGGCAGCACCAGCATGGGCGCGGACAGGGCGATCATCATGCGTCCCGCCTCCAGCGGGCTGTAGCCTTCGATGCCGATGAAGCGGGCCGGCAGCAATACGAGCAGCACGACGAAGGAAAACGCGGGCGCGGCCGCCAGCAATTGCACGCCTGCAAAGGCGGGCAGGCGGAACAGGGTCAAGTCCAGCATGGGCCGCGCGGCGCGCCGCTCCACGCGGATGAACGCGGCCAGCAGCAAGGCCGCGCCACCGAACAGCCCCAGGCTGGCGGCGCTGGCCCAGCCTTTGTGCGGCGCCTGCAGCAAGCCATAGGTAAACAGGGAGAGCGCACCCGTAAACGTCAGGGCGCCGGGCCAATCGACGCCTTGCGCCTGCGGGTCGCGCGATTCGCGCATGGCGCGCGCGGCGGCCAGCAGGGCGGCCAGGCCGGCCACGGCCGTGACGATGAAGATGGCGCGCCAGTCCGTGTGCGTGATCAAGGTGCCGGCCAGGAAGGGGCCGAAGGCCAGGCCCGCGCCGAAGGCCGTGCCGATCAGGCTGAAGGCGCGCGCGCGGGCCGGGCCGTCGAATTCCTGTGCCAGGGCCGCCAGTCCGCTCGACAGGGCCATGGCGCAGCCCAGGCCTTGGACGGCGCGCAGCACGTCAAGCCACAGGATGGCGGGCGCGGCCGCCAAGGCCAGCGCGGCGGCGGAAAACACAGCCATGCCCAGCAAGAACACGCGCTTGCGGCCATAACGGTCGGCCAGCGCGCCGGCCACCATCAGGCAGCCGCCAAAGCTGAGCATGAAGGCATTCGTGATCCAGGCCAGCGCCAGCGGCGTGCCGCGCAGCTCGGCGGCGATGGCGGGAATGGCGATAGCCGGCCCCGTAAAACTGAGCGGCATGCACAGCGCAGCGAGGCAGACGGCGGCCAGCACGAAGGCGCGCCGGGACGCGGAGGCAGGCTGCACACGGTGATTCGTATCCATGGGAATGATTC
Source organism: Janthinobacterium sp. BJB304 (assembly GCF_002735765.1). NCBI lineage: Bacteria > Pseudomonadati > Pseudomonadota > Betaproteobacteria > Burkholderiales > Oxalobacteraceae > Janthinobacterium > Janthinobacterium sp. BJB304. The sequence goes on along the minus strand of NZ_PDZN01000003.1, from coordinate 205,958 downwards.
CAGAAAGAGGGAATCCGATGATAATATGGATGCAATCCATGAAAAAGTGGCTGAAAATCCACTCATAACGGACAAATATTCCCTAATTGAGGTCGCATGGATAATTTGAACGGCATTGCCGCCTTCGTGCGCGCGGCGGAAACTTCCAGTTATGTGGCGGCCGGGCGGCTACTCGGCGTGTCGGCTTCGGCCGTGGGCAAGAGCGTGGCGCGGCTGGAAGAAAAGCTGGGCGTGCGCCTGCTCAACCGTAGCACGCGGCGCATCAGCCTGAGCAACGAGGGCGCGCTGTTTTACGAGCGCTGCCAGCGCATCCTGGCCGACCTGGGCGATGCCGAGGCGGAACTGTCGCACCTGGCCGAGGCGCCGCGCGGCAAGCTGCGCGTCAGCCTGCCCGTGATCGGCTACCGCATCATCCTGCCCCTGCTGGCCGATTTTACGCGCCAGTACCCGGAGATCGAGCTCGACCTCGATTTCAACGACCGCCTGGTCGACGTGGTGGCCGAAGGCGTCGACGTGGCCGTGCGCAGCGGAACGCTCACGGATTCGCGGCTGATGGCGCGCGAACTGGGGCCGTTTGCCTTTGCCATCGTCGGTTCTCCCGCGTACTTCGCCCGCCATGGCGTGCCGGCCTCGCCGCGCGCGCTGGAAGGGCACGCCTGCGTGCGCTATAAATTCCCCACCACGGGCAAGTTGCAGGAATGGGCGCTGCAGCGCGCCGAGGGCGACAGCGGCGGCGAGTTGCGCTTGCCGACCGCATTGACTTGCAACAATATCGAAGCCTTGATCGGTGCCGCCACGCAGGGCGTGGGCCTCGCCTATTTACCTGACTTTATCGTGCGCGACGCCATCGCGCGCGGTGAACTGCAAGCCGTGCTGGCAGACAGCTTGCTGTACTCGAGCAAGTTCTGGGTGCTGTGGCCGTCGAGCCGCCACCTGTCGCCCAAAATTCGCGTCTTTGTTGACCATCTGTGTACCCACCTGCATTTTTCCGCGTCCCCTCCCGACCCTGCATCCATCGCTTGATACCTCTGGCCCCCGTGCTGGCGGCGGGTTGGGGAATATTCCTACCCCAAAGCGATTAATCCTAATCCGCTAAATTTATATTTGCTGCGCCGCATCAAGCAATGCCGCACAGCATCAGCTTATGCCCTTCCTGAATACCAGTCATACGTTATTGAAATTGCCATAAGGAATTTATTTATGTTAATTTCATATCTGTTTCTGCAACATTGAATCGCTTCGGCGGTTGCCGGGACATGTGCAGGATTAGGCGCCATAAGCGTGTAGTAACCAACAATTAAGGGGTGACTGCCCCGTTCCGTTCAGGGAGTGTGCATGAAGACAGTGATGACGACGCCGCCGGATCCGGCACCAGCCGCGACCGCGAAACCGGCCCGCAAAACGGGTTTGCTGCTGGGTGGCGGCGCACCAAATTCCACCCTGATCGCTGGCGCGCTGGCCGCTTTCCTCGATGAGGGCATCGAGTTCGACGTCATTTCCGCGTCCGGCGCGGGAGTGCTGATGGGTTTGCTTTACACGACGCCGCACGAGGCCACGCCGCGCCAGGCCCTGCAAAGCTGGGCCGACACGGGCGTGGCCGACAGCATCTACAAGATGATCCCGATCAACTACAAGGTATTCCAGAAGCCGGGCATGCACGCGAGCACCTTCCGCGACGCTTTCCAGCCGCCGGCCAACAATCCTTTTTTTCAGGCATTCCAGCAAACGTTTGCGGGCGTGCCCACGGCCTGGTCGGACTGGGGCAAGCTGATGGTGTCGTCGCTGTCGCCATCGGACCTGTCCGCGAAAAGCCTGGGCCTGTGCGCGCATTTGCCCTTCCTGGAAAAAGCCGTCGACTTCTCGGGCGTGACGCGCATGCGCCCCGATTTCTACATCAATGCCTACAACCTCAGCGAGCACCGCATGCAAATCTGGGGTAAGCACGAGATCGAGCCCATCCACGTGCGCGCGGCCCTGTCGTTTCCCTTCCTATATGCGCCGACGACCATCGACGGCGACGACTACATCGAAGGCGCGGCCCTCGACACGCTCAATTTCGACCCGTTTATCGAAGGCAAGGGCGAGCACCATGACGCCGACACCCTGGTCATCCTCGACATCCTCGGCGACGAGCGCCTGTTGCGCAAGCCGCGCAACCTGTACGACGCCTGGGTGCGCTCCATCATCACGCCGCTGGTGAAAATTTCCAAGAGCGAACTGCGCCTGTTTGAGCTCGAGCACAACACGGATGCGCGCACGGGCCAGCCCAAGCGGCGTCTGCTGAAACTCGATCTGATGGGCGGCATCCCGGAGCAGCACTGGCCCGACACCCTGGACTGGTCCAGCTCGAACATGCAGCTGCTGTTCGACGTGGGCCACAAGGCGGGCCTGGCGTTTTGCCGCCAGCACGGCGACTTGCTGCGCCGCACGCCTGACGCAGCTCCGCTGGCGGCCTAAGCCCGCGCCGCCTGCAACCGGTCCTGGCCACCTGATCGGCAGCTACTCATCCCGCCTGGCCTTGCCAGGCCACCTTTTTACTGTGAAACACCATGAATATCACCAAGCAATTAATCCTGACCCTCACCATCGCCTTGCTGGCCCTGCTATTGCTGGGCGCCGGCGGCGCCATCCAGCTGCAGCGCGCCCAGGAGCGCTTTGACACTGTGCAAAACCGCATCATTCCCAGCATCCAGGGCTTGAATGCGGCCAAGGGTTTCCTGGCCGATTCGCGCCTGGCCGGCTATCGCCTGTCCGTGTTCTCGAATCTGGCCGACAAGACGGCGCTGGACAAGGCCGTGGCCGACGCCAACACGAATTTCGACAAAGTGATTGCCACCTACCGCGCCGAGCGCCTGTACGACGCGACGGACAGCAAGATGCTCGACGCCGACCAGGCCGCCATGGAAGCGTACCGCCGCGCGCTGGTGCCATTCTTTGCCGCCGCCTACGCGGGCGACATGGATGGCGTGCGCGCCACCTTGCTGGCCGGCACGCCGCTGGCCATCACGGCCGCCGCCGCGAAAAAGAGCATGGATGACCATATCGCCTACAACAACAAGCTGGTCGACGATGTCAAAGCGGAAAGCCTGGCCGCCTACGACACGGCATTCAACACCATGCTGGCCGTGCTGGGCGTGGCCGTGCTGCTGACGGGCGCGCTGGCCTGGCATATCTACCGCACCATCAGCGGCGGCCTGGGCAATATCGAACATACGCTGGAGCGGGTCAGCGCTTCGCTGGACCTGTCCGCGGCCATGCCCGTCGAGCGCATGGATGAAGTGGGCCGCACGGCCACCGCCTTCAACAAGTTTCTGGAGCGCATAGTCGGCGTGATCGCCACCGTGCGCACCTCGGCCGATACGGTCAGCGTGGCGGCCGCGCAGATTTCCGCCGGCAACGCGGACTTGTCCGTGCGCACGGAGCAGCAGGCGTCGTCGCTGGAAGAAACGGCCTCCAGTCTGGAAGAGCTGACCTCGGCCGTGCGCCAGAATACGGACAATGCGCGTCAGGCGAACTCGCTGGCCGTGTCCGCCTCGGACGTGGCGCGCAAGGGCGGCGCCGTGGTGGCGCAAGTGGTAGGTACGATGGGCTCGATCAATGAATCGGCGAAGAAGATCGCCGACATTATCGGCGTGATCGACGGCATTGCCTTCCAAACCAACATTTTGGCGCTGAATGCGGCCGTCGAAGCGGCCCGCGCGGGCGAGCAGGGCCGCGGCTTCGCCGTGGTGGCAACGGAAGTGCGCAACCTGGCGCAGCGTTCGGCAGCGGCTGCCAAGGAAATCAAGGGCTTGATCGAGGACTCGGTGGATAAAGTCAACACGGGCAGCGCGCTGGTCGACCAGGCGGGCGCGACGATGGAAGAAATCGTCGCCAGCATCCGCCGCGTGACGGACATCATGGGCGACATCGCCAACGCCAGCCACGAGCAAAGCGCCGGCATCGAGCAAGTGAACCAGGCTATTTCGCAAATGGACCAGGTCACCCAGCAAAACGCGGCCCTGGTGGAAGAGGCGGCGGCCGCCGCATCCTCGCTGCAGGACCGCGCCGTCGAACTGGTCGATGTGGTGGCCGTATTCCGCCTGCGCGGCGATGCCAAGGAAAAATCATTGAAGGTGGCGGGCGGCTTGCCGGCCCCGGCTTCAAGCGCCGCCAGCCGGCGCCTGGCGCTGCCGGGCCGCAGTGCCCGCGCCTAAACTTTGTGACTGCCCCGGTACGCCGGGTTTTTTTTGCGGCGCAACCGTCCGGTACGCGAGCGTTGACGTGCTGCGCCTGTGGCGAGGGTCGTCAAGTTGCTCGGGCGGGCAGGGCGGAAGGAGGGGGGGCACCCGGCTCTGCGCCAGTCCGGGTGCCTGTCTCATTTTCGGGCGCGTGAGTCCGCTTACGCCCCAAACCGGACGATCACTGCTGCCCAACTGATTTCAGCTACGCAAGTCGTCCGATCTGAACTTATTGAAAAGTGACTCGTACCGCCAGCCATCCGCAGCAACAACGGTGCAATCGGTGGCAGCAACGTTGCGATGAAAAACCGCGATGGGATCCGAAATCTCTTGCATAGTCAGGACCTTCATCAAATGCGTCCTCGCACTGTTGGCGACTTCTTCTTCTGCATATCTTCCGTTTACAAGTTCAGCTGTTCTTCGCATCTCTGCTAGGTCGCCACCGCCCGAAAAATGGAGCAAGTCTTGCCAGTAAGGTACTGCTACAACGATGGCGAGCCATTCACTGAGGTTGGAAGCGACCTTACCCGCCTGGCCTTCGGACGTTACATAAAGTATTGGCATTTGGTCGAAGTCGCCGTCGCCGTACGCGAGAAATGCGCCGCCCGTGCTTTCGCCTGCGATCACAAGAAACCTGTGTTCCGGAGTGATTCTTATCCACGAATAGTCCCGGGAAGCGCGGTCGATGTCGAAATCATAGGCCTGTGCAAGGTCGTCAACAACTGCGCGAAAACTTTGTAAATCCGTAAGCTTGATCATTAGTTGAGAGTCATTTCGCGCTAGGTGCTGGCTGCATTTAAAGGTCCGCTTGTGGCCGAACGCGGTCAACAATCGCTCTATGATAGCCTCAATCGCGTCCTTGAGGACTCGACAATCCGGCTTATCGCGTCAAGAAATTGAGCTGGATTGGCCGCAAGTGCCTGTAACTTTGATGAGCGGTCCTTCAGCTCTATGGCCCACGGGTACGCCTCGGGCGATTCAGCTACCGCTACGAAGCGTTTAGTTGCATGTGCAAAATCGTTGGTAAGCGTCGCCGCTATGGCGGCATGATAGTTACACCATATATCGGAGAAATCCTTCGTCTTCAAATGCGCCGCAATTCGCTCCAGTGAGGAAAATCGCGCACGCAGCTTCAGGACCTCATCATGGGCACGCATTGCGAGAGCGACCGCCGCCTCGGTAAACTGCTCATCATTTTCAAATCGCTTGAATGCTTCAACGCGATAACCCTCGTCGAACGAAAAATAGTCCTTTTCATACCAGAGCCAACAAGCACCTGCATTCAGAAAACTTCCATTGGACCATGAGTGGGGTTGGAACTCTATTACGCCAACCCATAGCGGATGACAATCGAGCCATGTTCGCGATGTGCCCTTTTGTTTGCAGCCCAACGGCCTGAGCGTAGACTTTGCAGCATTTGCTATCAGGCGATTTATATCGTTCGTGGCCATTCTTCCTCAACGATGAATCTGGTAGTGCGATTTTAAAGTAAGGTTCTATGAGTAAGGGGCGGCAAGGTCCGCATGTGGCCGGTAGCGGCACCAGAGCATAGTGGATTGCTAAGCAGAAAAACTCACAAATTGTCACGCTGCCGCGAATGACCGCTTGTGGCCGGTTGCAGTCGTCGGCAGGTTCAGCCCCAAAACGGACATCTGAACGCAGGCTTGACGATATTGAATTCTACCCAAGGTCGAGATCTTCGTTCGCCACATCAAATGCAAGGAGCATCTCCACGCCCTCCTGATCGTCGCAGTCAATCAACAGCTCGCCGGAATCGAGTATGTCGGTGATTGGAACCGTCATGCCGAATGTGCCGCTCAATCCAATCTGAAGCGACATCCCTGGGGAAACAGTTCCTGACGATAATGAGCCTCGAACAATTGCTAACTGGCCGTTGCCATAATCTTCGATCGAGGCGCAATGAAAATTTGTTCTCACGAGCAGCCTAATATAAATGATCAGCGGCGCAGCTAAGCTCGGCTGAAGGAAGAGTTAAAAGCGCGACCGCTGCGCCTGGCCGGCTGCCGTCGCCAGCAGTTTTCGCCCCACTGCCGACGTTCAGCCCGGACCTGCGGGTGCTCGCGTGCTTAGGTTTTTTCGGGCTTTGCGATGAGACGCCAGGGGATGGCAAACGGGCCTGTCAGAGCGACTATCATGTCCCTGACCGCAGTTCTTTTCAGAAGGCGTCGTGTGGCAATCAGGTGGCAAGCCACTGCTGAAAGCAGCCAGATCAAAGCGGGGATGTATGCCGTCACTGTGAACTCCGATCATAGTTGCGTTGCATGCAGGCGATGATAGCAGGCTCATCTTGGCGGTGCAATTCGGGACCGGACATCGTCCTGGTTGTTGGCTCCTGGCCGGACCCGCTTCTTAATCAAAGACAAGTCGCTGCCCCACCTCGAATGCATTCTCATGGCAATGAAACAGGATGCACGGCGTGTCGTTCGAATAGACCATCGCGTCGTCACGCGAAGGGACAAAAATATCCGACCAATTATCGACCAGGAACACACTGCTGCATACGAAGCATTCGTCTTCTCCAAACACAACTACGACCTGCTGACTTCCCTGCATACGGGCACGTAACCATCTGGTCGCGCTGGCCACATCATCGCCGAATGCGAACCGTTCGATGGAGCCAACGGTGTTAACGTCCAGGCCGGGATGCGTCTTCGAATCATGAAGGCGCACTACATCATAGGCACGGCGAGCCCCCTCGGCATCAAGCCAAATGATATCCGCTACGTGATGCTTTAGCTCTTCAACCCTCCAGTGTGTTGCTTTCATCATTTCTCAATATTCAAGGTGCTCACGGTCAGCGTTTTTAGGATAGCATCGTGCCCAGGTGTAAATGCATGCATTGTCATTTTTTTATCAGGTGCGCGCCTGCTCAATGGCATGCCGGTTCAGCCTGGCTCGTCATGGCCCGGCTCTGCCTGTGGCAAGTACCGCCAGAATTCAATGATATTGCAATGATATTGATATGAATAGGGAGAATCCCCATTGATGCAAATCGAAGAGAGCATCCACATAGCCGTCCCGCCCATGGTCATCGATCAAATCTGGAGCGAAGTCGACCGATGGCACCTGTGGGATCCGGATACAAAGCAAGCCCGGCTCAATGGGCCGTTCGCGGTGGGCACGCATGGCAGGATCGTTCCCAGCAAGGGGATGGGCATTCCGCTGCTGGTCACGGAGCGCACGGCCGGCCGCTCGTTCACCGTCGAGGGCCACATCCCCCTGTTCCGCATCCACTTCGAGCACACGGTTGCCGCCGTCAATGGCGGATCGGAAGTCGTTCACCGCGTGTGGTTCACTGGTGCGCTTGCCTTTCTGTTCGGGCCAGGCGTTGCCAGGCAAGTCCGGCAAGGGCTACCCAAAACGATGCGCTCGCTCAAGGCCTATGCCGAGAAACGCAACGAAACCCTCCATGATGGCGAGGCGGGCAGGGCGAAGGCGACCACTGCCTGACAGATAGTTTCTCTTGGTCAATTCCTTGCAAAGCACCGCGTCAAATTAACGTGCCCTTCCCGTCATGATGGAATACAATTCCTGCGTGGCGGCCAGCTTGCCTGGCAAGGCCGGGCACGGCGCCTTTGACCTCGGAAAGATGTTGGCTTATGACTCTGCAGTTCCCCCAGCGACCGGCGCCTTGCGCGCCATCCACGCTCCGTATTTCACGCAAGCCCCTCGTTTCCCTGTTCGTCCTGACGTTTTCGGCTCTGCTGGTCACGGCACCCGTCATGGCTGCCGCTCCTGCCGGTAGCAGCGTCATGCTGGAAGAGCTGACCAGCACGGAGTTGCGCAGCCGTATCGACCACGGCGCCACCACCGTGCTCGTGCCGATCGGCGGCGTCGAGCAGAGCGGGCCGTATATCGCGCTGGGCAAGCACAATGTGCGCGCCGGCTTGCTGGCGCGCCAGATCGCACAGCAGCTGGGTAACACCATCGTCGCCCCCGTCGTTTCCTACGTGCCGGAAGGCGCGATTTCGCCGCCGGCCGGCCATATGCGCTTTGCCGGCACGATTTCGATACCGCCGGCCGCCTTCGAAGCCCTTCTGGAAGGGGCCGCCGCCAGCCTGCGTCAGCATGGCTTCCGCGACATCATTTTCCTTGGCGATCACGGTGGCTACCAGAAGAACGAGCAGAACGTGGCGAATAAACTCAACCGCGCCTGGGGCAAGACACCTGCGGGCAAGGACGCGCGCGCCTACGCCTTGCTCGATTACTATGACATCACGCAATCGGCCTATATTGCCGAATTGCAGAAGCGCGGCCACAGCAGCGCCGAGATTGGCCTGCATGCGGGATTGGCGGACGCGGCCTTGATGCTGGCGACGGACCCGTCGCTCGTGCGCAGCGAGGCCATGGCCCACGGAGCGAAGCCGGGTGTGGCGGACGGCGTGCGCGGCGACGCGACGCGGGCAACAAAGGAGCTGGGCCAGATCGGTATCAAGCTGCAGGTGGACACCTCGGTGGCCGCCATCAAGCAATTGCTGCAACGAAATAAGTAAATCTTCCGCTGGGAGTGCTGAACTTCCGGCTTTTGCAACGAAACGACGCGAAAAAACATGAAAAAATCTCAACGACGCACCATCGTCACCTTGTCCGCCCTGGCTGCCGCACTGGCCGGCCTGGGCGTGGCCAGCCAGGTCATCGGCGCCAGCACGCCGGCCCCGGCCGCTGTCGCTGCGGCGCCGGCGGCAACCTATTCGCCGCTGCCGGGCATGCCGCCGCTGGTGGACCCGAAAAACGTGTATGGCAGCATCGCCAGCAGCAATATGAGTCCCGTCGTCAAGGATCACCTGCGCCGGGTCTACGTGCCCAATTTGCGCTCGAACGACGTTTACGTGATCGACCAGGACAGCCTGAAAGTGGTCGACAAGTTCAAGGTCGGCAGCGGCCCGCAGCACGTCGTGCCGTCGTGGGACTTGCGCACCCTGTGGGTGGCGAACAATGCCGAGCGCACGGACAAGGGCAGCCTGACGCCGGTCGACCCCTTGACGGGCAAGCCGGGCAAGGAAGTGCCCGTCGATGATCCCTACAATATGTATTTCACGCCGGACGGCAAGTCGGCTATCGTCGTGGCCGAAGCGCGCCACCGTCTCGATTTCCGCGATCCGAAAACCATGGCGGTGCAGTATTCGATCGATACGCCCCAGTGCGGCGGCATCAACCATGCGGATTTCTCGAACGATGGCCGCTACGCCATGTTCACCTGCGAATTCGACGGCACCATCGCCAAGATCGACCTGGTGGGCCGCAAGGTCGACGGTTACTTGAAATTGCAGATGCCGGCCAAGCGCTTTGCCGAGTCCGGCCCCGTGGGCGGCCCGGCGAATGAAATCTGCAGCGTCAAGAAGGGCATGCCGCAAGACATACGCATCTCGCCGGACGGCAAGAAATTCTTTATCGCCGACATGGACGCCGATGGCGTGCACATCGTCGATGGCGCCACCCTGAAGGAAATCGGCTTCATCCAGACGGGCGTGGGCGCGCACGGCCTGTACCCGAGCCGTGACGGTAAAAAGTTATACGTGGCCAACCGCGGCACGCACCGCATCCACGGCAAGCCGAAGGGCAAGGGCAGCGTCAGCGTGATCGATTTCGCCACGGAAAAAGTCGTGTCGAACTGGCCGATTCCCGGCGGCGGCAGCCCCGACATGGGCAACGTGAGCGCCGACGGCAAGTATCTGTGGCTGTCCGGCCGTTTCGACGACGTGGTGTACCGCATCGATACGAACAGCGGCGACGTGTCCAAAGTGAAAGTCGGCCAGGAACCGCACGGCCTGACCGTCTGGCCGCAGCCGGGCCGCTATTCGCTGGGTCATACGGGCAATCTGCGCTAAGCGTGGAACGCATGGAAATCGATTCGCTGGAGCAACTGCGCGCGCATTATCCGCCCGCGCAGGGGCGGGCGCTGAGCAAGCAGCTCGACCACCTCGATCCGCATTGCATCGCCTTCATCGGGCTGTCGCCGTTCGTCGTGCTGGCCACGGGCGGGGCTGGCGGCCAGCTCGACGCCTCGCCGCGCGGCGGTGCGCCCGGTTTCGTGCACGTGCTCGATGCCCATACTCTGCTGCTGCCCGATGCCAAGGGCAATAACCGCCTGGACAGTTTCAGCAATATTGCCGAGACGGGCAAGGCGGGACTGCTGTTCATGATTCCCGGCGTCGATGAAACCTTGCGCGTGAATGGCGAGGCCAGCCTCAGCGACGATGCGGCGCTGCTGGCGTATTTTGCCGGCGAGCGCAACCCGCCGCGCCTGCTCATGCGCCTGCGCGTGGCCGAAGCTTATTTGCACTGCGCCAAGGCCTTGATGCGTGCGCGCCTGTGGGATAGCACGGCCCAGGTCGAACGCTCCGTCTTGCCGACGATGGGCCGGATGATCGGGGACCAGACGGGAAGTATTGGCCCGCTGGAAACACAGGAGCAGATGCTTGCCCGCTACGCGCAGGATCTGTAGCTTTGCTTGCTTAAAAGGCAATGCTGGCGCATACTGCGCTTCCTTTCCCACTACCTGCAAGGAGCGCCATCATGATTCTTGATCACATCGGTTTGACTGTCAGCGATGCACAGGCCAGCAAGGCTTTCTTTTCCGCCGCCCTGGCGCCCCTGGGCGTCTCGGTGGTGATGGAAGAGCAGGGCTGGATTGGCATGGGTAAAGATGGCAAGCCCGATTTCTGGTTCGGCGTGGGCGGTGCGGCGCATGCCGGCATGCATCTCGCCTTCGCGGCGGACAACCGCGCCCAGGTGGACGCGTTCTACAAGGCCGCGCTGGAAGCGGGCGGCAAAGACAATGGCGCGCCCGGCATCCGCGCCATCTATCACCCGAATTACTATGGCGCTTTCGTGCTGGGGCCCGATGGCCACAATGTCGAAGCCGTCTGCCACCGTCCCGAGCCTTGATGCCGGGCATTACCTGAAGAGAGCAGCATGAAGCACAGCGCCACCCTGTTTGCCGATGATGCCGGCCGCTATGCCTACGTCAAGGCGGGTTTCTCCTGGCCGGCCCTGTTCCTGGGCTCGTTCTGGGCCGTCGCCAAGCGCCGCTGGTGGCTGGTGCTGCTCATGTTGGCGATGGATGCGTGCCTGTGGTTTGGCAGCCATCTCGCCACCGAAATGCGCATCGGCCCGATGATGCTGCTGATGGCCGGCGCGGAACTCAGTTATCTGCTGGCGCGCGGCTGGTACGGCAACCGCTGGCTGGAAGCGTCGCTGCGCAGCCATGGCTACAGGCCCGTCGTGCCGGGCACGGGTGCCGCTGGCTGAGCTTGCCTGACACAGATTTTCCTTTCCGTTACTGACGTTTGCCAAGAGCAAGCCGTCCAGCCCAGACTTTTTGCGCAGCCTAGCGCACCTTTGATCCAGATCATGCCTCACCTGCGGTGCTCACGTAGCCTTGGGACTCGCGTTGCAAAGCATCTTCCCACCAATCGGATATGTTTTTTCGCGTTTCGTGGCGTAGCCCTGCTGTCTGTCTCACCGTTCGACAGCCGGTGGTGTCGCCATCTGTTTATGTCCACCCAACCGCTATTAATGAGGAACTCCATGTATCCATATTCCCGTAGTGTTACCCCCGCCGCCAAAAATCACCTGGAAGCGCAGCTGGCTTTCTTCAATGGCCTGTCGAAGTCGCTGTTTCAATCGATGCAGCATTTCAGTGACCTGAACATGCAACTGGCGCAAGGCTTGCTGGAAGAAAGCACGGTCACCAGCCAGAACCTGTTGACGGTCGAGCGCGCCGAAGATATGTTCCAGGTGGCCGCCGCCTCGGGCCAGCCAGCCGCCGAGCAACTGCGCAAGTATCAGCAACAGGTGTCGCGCCTGGCTGCCGATACGCAGGTCGAGCTGGCCAATGTGGCAGAGCGTCATGTGAATGAAACGAGCCGTACCGCCAAGGCCCTGGCTGAAGAAGTGGCCCGCACCGCTTCGGAAGAAACGGAGAAAAACGTGCGCAAGCAGCAGGAAGCCATGCAGCGCATGGCCGAACCGTTCCAGGCCTATCAGCAAAACGGCGCTAACCGCGACCAGCAGCGTGGTGCGCAAAGCCGTGACGGTCAAAGCCTGCAAAGCGCCAGCCACCAGGGCAGCCAGCAGTCGTCCGGCAGCGAAAGCTCGGCCAGCGGCAGCGCATCGCAAGCGGGCTCCGCTCAAAGCAAGAGCAGCAGCGCCAGCCGTAAAGAGTAAGTACGAAGCTGCTTGCAGCTGAGCCGCATCGCGAGGGCCGAGCCTTGCTATGCGGCCAGCCGGCACGCGGCATTGTGCGTATTGGTTTGGGCAGAGCGCCCGCCCTTCACGGGGCGGGCGTTTTGTCGTATGCGTGCAGCTCCGGGGCTGACGTGCCTGAGCCAGGTGAGCGGGGCGGCAAGGCTGGGCCTGCCGGCGAGCCGGTATCTGACACGACTGCGGGCAAGACCGCTGACGAGACCGCGTTGCCGGCGCCACTGTTCGCATCGATGAAGGCGCTGACGGCGTCCAGCGTGGGCGCCAGCCTGCGCAACGGGGTGGCCAGCGTGGCGACCAGGGTGGCGTGGCCCACATGGTCGAAATAGGTTTCCGTCACGGACCGGTGCAGCGCGCGCAAGGCGCTGGCCAGGCCGCCCGTGTTGCGTTGTGGATCGACCAGCTTGTCCTTGCCGGGCCTTGGAGCGATCAACAGGGCGGGCGGGGCGTCGGCCGTCACGTGGTGAATGGGCTGCGAAGCGGCGGGCGTGTCCGGGTAAAAGAACACGGGCCGGGTGATGGTGTTTTCGATCGGCAGGAAATCATAGGGGCCGGCCAGGCCTATCCAGCCCCGCAAGTCGTGCGGACGCATGCCATGGCGCGCCAGCAGGCTGGCGTCGAGCGCCAGCATGGCCGCATTGTAGGCGCCGGCGCTATGGCCCATGACAAACAAACGCGTCGGGTCGCCGCCATGGCGGCTCGATTCCATCGCGGCCCAGGCCACGGCGCGGGCCGCATCCTGCAATATCTCGGGGTAATGCACGTCCGGATACAGCCGGTAGTCGGCGATCACGGCCAGGTAGCCGCGCGCCGCGAGCGCGTGGCCGACGAAGGCATAGTCGGCGCGCTCGCCCGTCGTCCAGTTGCCGCCATAAAAGAATACCACCACGGGCACGGGTCCCGTGCGGGTCTTGGGCGCGTACACATCGAGTTTCTGCCGTGGCAGGGGGCCGTAGGCCAGGCCGCGCGTCACTTGCGAGGTGCTGCCGGATGACAAGGCATTGATGGCGGTCAAGGGCGAGCAGGCAGCCAGGCCGGCAGCGAGCGGGATGGCCGCCAGCAAACCGAGCAGGGTGGTGCGCAGGATCGTCATGCGGGCTCCTGATTCTTGTGGATGATGCTTGCAGTGTAGGCCAGGCTGGGCAGGGCGCACATGGGGATGTTGCTCTTTATCATAGATAACTGTCGCATGCGTCTATCAATCCTGTAACAGCCATTTGCGCGCCGTGGCGATGACGGCGTCCGACAGGGTGCGCGTGAGGGGGGTCTGGATATCCCAGGCATGCCAGGTCAGGGGCACGTCGAGCGCCTGTCCGGCCGCCACGTCGACGAGCCTGCCGGCGGCCAGCGCCGTTTCCGCCTGCAGCAAGGGCACCATGCCATAAGCATAGCCCGCTTCGATGAAGCGTACGAAGTCGCGCGCCGAACCGAGCACATGGTGCGGATAGCGGCCCGTGTAGCCGAGGCGGTGCTGCAGATAGCGCTCGTGCAGCGCATCCTTGCTGCCAAAGGTGATGGCGGGCGCCTGGCTGACGGCTTCCACCGTAAATCCATGCGGAAACCACTGCTGCGCGAATGCGGGGGACGCCACGCACAGGTAGCGCATGCCGCCCAGCGGCGTGGCCGTGGTGCCGGCCACCAGGTCGTTGGCGCTGGTGACGCAGGCAAACACGCGTCCTTCGCGCAGCTGGCTCAGGGTATGGTCCTGGTCGTCGAGGCGGATATCGAGCAGGCAGGACGGCGGCGACAGCAGCGGCCCCAGCGCTTCCGGGATCCACGTGGCGGCGCTGTCGGCGTTGACGGCGATGGCCAGTGCCGGCAATTGCGTCGTGGGGCCGGGCTGGGCGTCGAGCGCCGCTTCGAGCAGCTTGACTTGCCGGTAATGGGCGATCAGGCGCTGGCCCGCTTCCGTCGGCAGGGGCGGGTGGCTGCGGATGATCAATAACGTGCCTTCCAGGTTTTCCAGGGTGCGGATGCGCTGCGACACGGCCGGCTGGCTGATCGCCAGCGCCTGCGCGGCCTTTTCAAAGCTGCCCAGGCCGATCACGGCGTCGAGGGCGGCCAATCCACGGTAATCGACGACGCGCATAAGTTTCTCTTATATATGTTTAGAATCATTCATTATACTTATATTTACTTTTTCTTTACACTGTTGAAATAGGGTAACAACTCCACTCTCCCGCGCGGTCCCCCTGGTACCGCACCACCCTCCACCTACCTCTGATGACTTTGCCGTTGCCGGCAGAGCGTGGGCGGCCGTGCGCGTGATGGAAAGCAATGGAAAGGAATCGATATGGACAGCGCAATTTTCTTGAAAGGCATGGGGCTCGGCGCGAGCCTGATCGTGGCCATCGGCACGCAAAACGCCTTCTTGCTCAAGCAGGGCTTGAAGCGTCACTACGTGCTCACCTGCATTCTTGTATGTTTGTTGTGCGACGCCATCCTGATCACGGCCGGCGTGGCGGGCATGGGCACCTTCATCGCCGACAATCCCAATTTCCTGCTGTGGGCCAAGGCGGGCGGCGCCACCTTCCTGATCGCCTACGGCTTGCGCGCGGCCAAATCGGCCTGGCGCCCGACGGCCATGACGGTATCGGCCGCCAAGGCGCCCGAAGGCTATTGGGCCGTGATCGGCGCGGCGCTGGCGTTCAGCTTGCTGAACCCGCACGCCTTCCTCGATACGGTGATTTTGCTTGGCTCGATCGGCGGCCAGCATGAAGGCGTGGGACGCTTTTACTTCGCCGGCGGCGCCATCATGGCCTCGGCCCTGTGGTTCTTCCTGCTGGGCTTTGGCGCCCGCTACCTGGCGCCCGTGTTTGCCAAGCCCATGGCATGGCGCGTGCTCGACGGCATTATCGCCCTCGTCATGTGGGCCATCGCCGCCTCGCTGTTCCTGTAATCAGCGGGTCAGGAAGTTCAATACGCGGCTGGCCAGCTTGCCGTATGGCGGCCGCAGCAGCGTCAAAGGGCTGTAGCGCGCCTGGTAGAACACGGGCCGCAGCTTGCTGAATGTGTGAAAACCTTCGACGCCGTGGTAGTGGCCCATGCCGGACTCGCCCACGCCGCCGAAGGGTAGATCATGCTGGCCCACGTGGAACAGCGCGTCGTTGACGGACACGCCGCCCGACATCACCGTGTCGATCAGCATCTGCACAGTCTGCTTGTCGTTGCTGAACGGATAGATGGCCAGCGGGCGCGGTCCCCCGTTGATGCTGGCGACTACGGTCTCCAGCTTCGCATAGCCGCGCAGGGGCAGGATGGGGCCGAAGATTTCCCGCGTCAGCAGCAGGCAATCTTCGGGCGCGTCGAGCACGATGTGCGGCGCGATCTTGCGCGTGGCCCGGTCATACGCTGGCCCCGGCAGCAGCGAAATCACTTGCGCGCCCCGTTCCCGCGCTTCATCCAGGGCCTGCAGCAGGCGCTCAAAGGCGGCCTCGTCGATGATGGAGGTGTAGTCGGGCGTGTCCAGCCGCGGGTAGCGCGTGGGCACGATCCGGCGCGCATGCTCGACGAAGGCGGCGATGGCGGCCTCGGGCAGCCAGGCGTGGTCGACGCTGGTGCAGATTTGCCCCGCATTCAGGTACTTGACGAACAGGATGCGCTCGGCAGCCGTGCGCACGTCGAAATCGGCGCAGACGATGGCCGGCGCCTTGCCGCCCAACTCCAGCGTGACGGGGCACAGATTGCGTGCGGCCGCCGCCATGACGGCCCGGCCCGTCTGGCCGGAACCCGTAAATAGCAGATGGTCGAACGGCAGTTGCGAAAACGCCATGCCCACGCCGCCCGTTTCGTCAACAAACTGCAGCTTTTCCGGCGGGAAATAGGCGGGCATGGTCTCCATCAGCAGCCGCGCCAGGTGGCGCGAGTTCTCGCTCATCTTGACCATGGCGCGGTTGCCGGCGGCAAAAATGTAAGTCAGAGGCACCAGACTCAGGTTGACGGGGAAATTCCACGGCACGATGACGCCTACCACGCCCAAGGGCTGGGGCAGCACGCGGTTGCGGGCGCCCGGAAAATTGCGCCAGTCCACGCTGCGGCGCTGCGGTGTCATCCACTTTTTCAACTTTTTCAGTACGTGGTCGATGCCGTCGATGGCGGGGAATATCTCCGCCAGCAAGGTTTCGTGGTGGGAGCGGTTGCCATAATCGGCGCTGATCGCCGCGCACAGCGCTTGTTTGTGGTCGCGCAGGTAGCGCTGCAGGGTTTGCAGGTCGCGCTTGCGCTCGGCCAGGGTCGGCGCGGGGTGGGCCAGACAGGCGGCGCGCTGCAAGGCCAGGGCGGCAGCGAGTTCGGCGTGCTTCAGTTCCATGTTGTTTGCGACATCAGGCATGTTGCTCCTTGGCCGGCCGGGCAATACGCGCGCCGTTCCAGCGCACTATAGGCGAGTATTGGCAAATGTGCCGCCAGCGAGCCGACGCTGCTGCACGATACCCCGTAAAATGTCCGTCAACTTGACGCTACGCTTTCCAGGAATGCCATGACCTCGACCACGCCAGACTCCCTGCACATCGTGTGCCCCCATTGCGACGCCGTCAACCGCCTGCCGGCGGCCCGGCTCACGGAACAGCCCACGTGCGGCAAGTGTCAGAAGGAGCTATTCACGGGCCAGCCAGTGGACCTGGCCAGCGCCCGTTTCCTCAAGCATATCGAACGCAGCGACATTCCCGTGCTGGTCGATTTCTGGGCGCCATGGTGCGGCCCGTGCCGCAGCATGGCGCCATTCTATGTGCAAGCCGCCAGGACCTTGGAACCGGCATTTCGCGTCGTCAAGGTGAATACGGAAGCGTCGCCGGACCTGGGCAGCCGTTTCAATATCCGCAGCATTCCCACCCTGGCTCTGTTTTTGCGCGGTGTGGAAGTGGCGCGCCAGCCCGGTGCCATCGATGCCAACGCCATCGTTGCGTGGGCGAGGGACAAGGCGCGTTTCTAAGCACAAGGGAAAGCCGTTCAGGTTTTCCATTTGACATTTGGTATGGTGCCATATTATATTGCACCATATGATAAAGCTCGAACAGAAATACACGGCCTTGCTCGGTGACGTGCAGCGCCGCTCGCTCGGCCCCGACATGCCGGCATCCGTCGGACGCTTGCGCCTGTGCTTTGAAGTGCTGGGCCTGGCATCGGCCATCGATGGCGATTGCGCCGCGCGCCTGGGCCGGCATGGCTTGTCGGAAGGCAAGTTCGTGCTGCTGGCCCTGCTGCGCGACGTGCCCGATGGACTCTCGCCGCACACACTGGCCGAGCGGGCCGGCGTGACGCGCGGCACCATCACGGGCTTGCTCGACGGCCTGGAGCGCGACGGCTTCCTGGCGCGCCACGCGGACCAGGTCGACCGGCGCAAGCTTCTGGTGCGCCTCAGTGCCAAGGGAGACGCGGCGGCCGCCACCCTGGTCGATGAGCACGCGCAATGGATCGCCAGCCTGTTTGCCGATTTCACGCCGGAAGAAATGCAATTATTGAGTGCGCTGCTGGAAAAAGCCTGGCGCAAGACGGATAAGGGTGAAATGCAGGGTGCTGCATGAGCCGCGGCGTCGCCGATATCGCCCCCGCGCGCCTGGCCCTGCTGAACCAGGGAGCGGTGGCCAGCGCCACCCTGACGGAAGGGCTGGCCATCGATTTTGCCCAGCTGCTGGCTGCAGCCGTGCCCGCTATCGGTGTGGCCCGCCTGGAGCGGATGCGCGCGCAGGCCGCCGCCGGCATCACCGGGCGCATGGCGCTGGCGGCGCAATTGCTGCTCGATGCCGGCACCGACCCGGCGATGCTGCAAGTGCACCCGTCCGACACGGTGCGGGGCTGGGCCTGCTTTGCCATCGCCGCCCAAGCGGGCTTGACCTTGCCGCTACAGCTGGCCGCCATGCGGCCGCTGGCCGACGATGGCCATTTCGGCGTGCGCGAATGGGCCTGGCTGGCGCTGCGGCCCCGGCTGGCCGCGCATTTGCTGGATGCCATCGCGCTGCTGGCGCCGTGGACGGCGGACCCGTCGGAAAGAGTGCGCCGCTTTGCCTGCGAAGCGCTGCGCCCGCGCGGCGTGTGGTGCGCGCATATCGCCCAGCTAAAGGAAGAGCCGCAGCTGGCCTTGCCCCTGCTGCAAGCCTTGCGCGCCGACCCGGCCGTCTACGTGCAGGATTCCGTGGCCAACTGGCTCAACGATGCGGCCAAGAGCCAGCCGGACTGGGTGCGCAGCCTGTGCGCGCAATGGCTGCTGGACAGCCCCACTGCCGCCACGGCACGCATTTGCAAGCGGGCGCAGCGTTCGCTTACTTGATTCTTTGGAGGACAAACATGCATTACCTGTTAGAACAGTACAGCCCGAAACCGGCCTGGCTGGCCCTCGACGGCGCCGCGCGCCAGGCGTATTTCGCCACGGTGGGCGCCGGCATGGCGGCCTTGTCGGGCAGCGGCGCCGAAGCGCTGGCCATGGGCGCCATCGACGGCGGCAAGCTGCATGCGGCACCCCAGCAATTCTATGCCGTCTGGCGCTTCCCGGACGAGGCGGCACTGGACGCCTTGCTGGCCGGCATCGCCGCCACGGGCTGGCATGATTATTTCGACACCATCAATGCGGCCGGCCCGGCCGTGGATTTTCCCGCACACCTGGCGCAGCTGGCCGCCGTCTAAGCGTACGGCGTTTTCCTTGCCGCTGCGGTAAAGTTGGCATTTCCATCTGATCACCGACGTTGATGCCAATCAAACTGTTCTCCCTCCTGATGCTTGCCCTGGCGCCCCTGCTGGCGTCGGCAGCCCCTGCCACCCCGCAAGCCCTCGTCGCCGCCGCCCGCAGCCAGGTGGGCGTGACCCTGCAGTACGACCCGCGCTACGAACGCCTGGCCTATCCGGGCGGCGACGTGCCGCTCGAGCGCGGCGTGTGCACGGACGTGGTCGTGCGTGCCTACCGTAAACTTGGGCAGGATTTGCAGGTGCTCGTGCACGAAGACATGCGCAAGGCGTGGCAGGTGTACCAGCAACAGGGCCGCTGGCAGATGAAGGGGCCGGACCGCAATATCGACCACCGGCGCGTGCCGAACCTGGGGACCTACTTTGCCCGCCACGGCACCAGCCTGCCGCCAAGCAAGGAAGCAAACGCTTACCGCGCGGGCGACATCGTCACCTGGCGCCTGCCGCGCAACCTCACGCACATCGGCATCGTCAGCGACAAGCAGTCGTGGGGCGGCGTGCCGCTGATCATCCACAACATCGGCGAGGGCGCGCGCGAGGAAAATATTTTATTCAGTTATCCGATCACGGGGCACTATCGTTGGCAACCCGGCTGGCAACCCCGCTGAGAGGCAGGGGCGCCATCTCTTGCAGGATCGCCAGCACGATGGCCAGTGCCATATCGATATCGAGCTTGTCAATGGCGCCATAGCCGAGAAACAGGCCTTCATGGCGGGCGGGGCCATGGTAAAAACTGGCCAGCGCATACAGGCTGACGTCGGCCAGGCGCGCGCGGCGCAGCAATTCGGCGATATCGAGCGGCGCCTGCGCCAGCGCCGCCACGTGGAAGCCGGCGCTGGCCGGCACCAGGCGGAACCATGGGGCCAAGGGACCGTTGAACCAGTGCTGCAGCCGTTCGCGCCGCCCCGCATAGATGTCGTGGCAGCGGCGGATATGGCGCAGCAAATGGCCATCGCCGATGAACTTGGCCAGCGCATGCTGGCCCAGGCTGGCCGTATGGCAATCGCTCAGGTATTTCACCGTCTGCATGGCGGCCACGATGGCTTGCGGCAGCACAACATAGCCCAGGCGCAATTCCGGCAGCATGATCTTGGAAAAGCTGCCCACGTGCGCGACGATGCCGTAGCGGTCCATGCTTTGCAGCGCATCCTCGGGCCGGCCCTCGTAGCGGAAGGCGCTGTCGTAATCGTCCTCAATGATGATGGCGCCCAGCTGCTGCGCCCGTTCCAGCAGGGCATGGCGGCGCGCCATGCTCATCGGCATGCCGAGCGGAAATTGATGGGCGGGCGTGACATAGATCAGCCGCGTGCCGTCCGGGATTTGCGCGACGATGATCCCATCCTCGTCCACTTCGACGCCCACCACGCGCGCGCCCTGGCTGGCGAACACGGCGCGCGCCACCGGGTAGCCGGGTTCTTCCACGGCAACCGTGTCGCCCGGCTCGAGCAGGGTCAGCGCGAGCAGGTGCAAGGCTTGCTGCGCGCCGCTGGTGACGAGCACCTGTTCCTCAGTGCAATGGATGCCGCGGCTGAAGGCGGCATGGCCGGCAATCGCCGCCCGCAAGGCGGGCAAGCCTTCCGCGGGGCCATAGCGGCCGCGCGCCTGGCCGCCCTGGCGCAGCGCATGCAGCATGCAGGCGCGCCATTCATCCTGCGGGAAATGCGCGGGCGTGGCACGTCCGCCGATGAATGCATAGCGTGCCGGCGTTTCCTGGCTGGCGCGGCGCAGGGGCGTGGGCGTCGCTTCCCAGCGGGCGATGCGCTGGGCGCTGGCCAGCGGCGCGCTCGCATGGCGGCGCTGCGGCGAGGCGTGCGGCGTCTGCACGAAGCTGCCCACGCCCACTTTGCCGACCAGCAGCTTTTCATAGCCGAGCTTTTCATATACGTCGGACACCGTCTTGCGCGACAGGCCCAGCTGGCTGGCCAGCAGGCGCGAGGGCGGCAATTGCTGCCCGTCCGTCAGCCGGCCCGAACGAATCGCTTCGCTGAGCTGGCGGTACAGCTGGCCGCCCAGGTCGCGCGTGCCGTCGATCAGGATGTGTAATTCCATGGAGTATCTGTTGGTGGTCTGCTGTTTTTCGGGAGGATTGGCCTGCCGCGCGTACTTGCTGCGCTTCTACAATGGTGCATCTCTCATTATCAAGGAATGCATCATGACACAGCAACGACTCGATTTCACGCAAGCCTCGCCCGACGCCGTCAAGGCCATGTATGCGCTGGAAGCGGCCATCGCCAAACTGGGCGTGGAACATTCGCTGCTCGAGCTGATCCGCCTGCGCGCGTCGCAAATCAATGGCTGCGCCTTTTGCGTGGACATGCACACGAGCGACGCGCGCAAGGCGGGCGAAACGGAGCGCCGTCTGTATGCCGTCTCCGTCTGGCGCGAAACGCCGTTCTTCACGCCGCGCGAGCGGGCCGTGCTGGCCTGGACGGAGGCGCTGACCCTGCTGCCGCAGAATCATGCGTCCGACGAAGACTACGCGGCGCTGGCGGAACAATTGACGCCGGCGGAAATGGTCAACGTGACCCTGGCCATCGGCTCCATCAATACCTGGAACCGCCTGGCCGTGGGCTTTCGCAAGATGCCTGAATAAATCCTGTGTTCGTTCGCGAACAGACGCCTGGCTGGTCCCTGCGTAGTCTGGCAGGACGATTGATCAGCCAGGGAGCAGCCATGCAAGTACATATCGGGGAAGGCGCCGAAAAGACGCCGCAGCAGGAGGAAGAGGCGCGCCGCGAATTCATCGCCGAACTGTGGCGGCGCTTCGAAGCGTTGCAGGAATGGGCCGTCAGCCACTGGCCGGACCAGCAACACCCCCTCAGTTCCGCCGACTTCGTCGAGACGCGCAAGGAGATATTGAGTTTGCGTTCGCCGGCCGGTTCCTTGAACCAGCCATCGCTGAACAATGAAGCGGAACCGGAGCAGGGCGGGGCGCAATACCAGGATGTGACGCCGGCACCGTGGCCGTAACCTTGGCCGTCATCGTGCCTCTATCTTGGTTGTAGGTCGGATTAGGACCGAAGGGCCGTAATCCGACAACATGGTAGGCAGATGCAGTCGGATTACGCGCTTGCGCGCTAATCCGACCTACGCTTCTGCCTTCCCTTGCGCAAACACCCAGCAAACCAAACTCACCAGCAGCCCCGCCATCACGCCATACGCCAGGTTCAGCGCGCTGTCGAACAGCAGCGGCGCCACCAGTCCCGAGACCAGCGCGAACAGCAGCATCTGGATGAACGACTGCATCGATGACGCCAAGCCGCTGTTGTTGGGGAAGTGGTTCAGGGCCATCAGGGTCATCGGCGGCATGGCGATCGACAGGGCGAACGAGTAGAAGAACAGCGGCAGCACGGCCCACGGCACTTCGGCGGCAAAGAAGTAGTTATAGCCGATGTTGGCCAGCGCGGCGACCAGCATCAAGATGAAGCCGGCCCAGATCATCTGGCGCTGGCTGTAGCGGTGGGCGATCTTCGCCGACAGGGCCGAGCCGAACACCATGCCGCTGATCAGGGGAATGAACAGCCAGGCGAAGGCCGTTTCCGGCAAATGCAGGATGTTGATGATGAAGTAGGCGGCCGAACCGATGTACAGGGCGAAGCCGCCAAAGGCGGCGCCGATGGCCGTCGACAGCAGCAGGAACTGGCGGTGGCACAGCACTTTCCAGTAATTGACGGCGATGTCGCCCAGGTGGAAGGCGTGGCGCTGCTCCTTCGACAGGCTTTCCGGCAGCGCGCGCCAGACGACGACGAACATCAGCACGCCGAAAGCAGTGAGGAACCAGAAAATCCAGCGCCAGCCCAGGCTGACCTGCAGCCAGCCGCCCAGCACGGGCGCGATGGCCGGAGCCAGTGCGAACACCATCATGATGTGCGAGAGGATTTTCTGCGCGGCGGCGCCCGAATAGCGGTCTTGCACGATGGCGCGGCCGATCACGGAACCGGCGCCCGCCGAGAGGCCCTGCAGCACGCGCCAGGCCAGCAGCCAGCCCAGCGACGGCGCCAGCGCGGCGCCCACGGAAGCGATCACGTACAGCACCAGCGAAACGAGGATCACGGGACGGCGGCCGAACGAATCGGACAGGGTGCCGTAAAACAGCATCATGAAGGCGAACGTGAACAGGAAAAAGCTCAGGGTCTGCTGCACCAGCAGGGGGCTGGCATTGAAATCTTGCGTGATGGCGGGGAACGACGGCAGATAGGTGTCAATTGCAAGCGGTCCGACCATCGCCAGGCCCGCCAAAATCCAGGTTAATAATTTAGTCATGTGGAAGAGTGTTTTTGTTAGTCCGTCATTTTACGCTAGCGGCGGGAATCGGGTCCGGCGCCGCGGTGGTTTGCCATCCATATGCGTTTTTCGCATATGAAACCTTGGAATTCTTCGTTTGCACCGCTTGCCGTCACCGTTAAGCTGGGGCGACCCGGCTTGTTAGCCGCTTTTTGGAAGTGATACGCCATGCACAGTATTTATCCGGCGGCGCCCGCCGACGACACGGCCCAGTGGAACCTGGGACCCGTGATCCAGGCCCTGCGCAGCTCGCGCGAAGACAAGCACAAGATCCGCCATAACGGCAGGGTGCGTGAACTGCCGTCGCGCGAAGCGCTCACCACCATCGTCAACGGCCTGTCGGCGGCCCTGTTCCCCACGCATTACGGGCGTCCGAATCTGACCGATGAAAGCATCGACTATTTTGTCGGCGACACGCTGAACACGACTCTGAACCGACTCAGCGAGCAGGTGCGGCGCGGCTTGCTATTTTCCATACCAGCTGGCGATGAACAGAACGGCGCCAGCGATGATGCGGCGCTGGCGCAGCAGGCGCGCGACATCACGCGCGCCTTCGCCGCCAGCCTGCCCGACATCCGCGCCCTGCTGGTGTCGGACGTGCAGGCCGCCTATGCGGGCGACCCGGCCGCCACCTCGGTGGCCGAGATCATGCTGTGCTATCCGGGCACCATCGCCATTCTGTACCACCGCCTGGCCCACCAGCTGCACGCGCTCGGCGCGCCTTTCTTGGCGCGCCTGATCGCCGACATCGCGCACACCCTGACGGGCATCGACATCCACCCGGGCGCGCACATCGGCGCATCGTTCTTCATCGACCATGGCACGGGCGTGGTGATCGGCGAGACGGCCATCATCGGCCAGCGCGTGCGCCTGTACCAGGCCGTCACCCTGGGCGCCAAGCGCTTTCCCGCCGATGCTTCCGGCGCTCTGATCAAGGGAACGCCGCGCCATCCCATCGTCGAGGACGACGTGGTCATCTACGCGGGCGCGACCGTGCTGGGGCGCATCACCATCGGCGCGGGATCGACTATCGGGGGGAATGTGTGGCTGACGCAGAGCGTGCCGGCGAATAGCAATGTATCGCAGGCGCAGATGCGCAACGATTGAAGAGTGGCCGAGAAAACGTCCATGGCGGCGTTACAGCGCCTGGCCGTACTAGCGTACTGCCTGCGGCGCTGCGCCTTGCCCTGAACGTTTTTCGGGCACTCTTCAAGCCGGGCGTGGCGCCTGGCTTTGCAAAAACCTTACTTCACCGTCAGCGCTTCATAGCGGGCCACGGGCACGCCATCCTTCAGCAGCAGCAATTCCTGGTCCGCGTAGCGGTAGCCATTGACTTCGCCCAGGGTGGTCAGGAGCTCGCGTTCGAGGTCCATGTCCTGCGGCTGGCACATCATCATGGTGCCGGCCAGCTGCCCAAAGTTCAAGGTGCTGACGCCATCGCTGGTGTAGCCGCCCATCATCTGGTTGCAGCCGCTGTGGCCACTGGCGCGGCCTTCGGCCAACTGCAGGGTCACTTCGCGCTGTTCAGGCGCCTTGCGCACCACTTGCTTGCCCTTCAATTCCTTCAGCTTCCACTGCGTGCCCGTCAGCTTCGGCGCCGGCTTGGCGGGCGAGGTGGCGCCTGGCGCGGCGGCGGCCGCATCGCTGCGCACGGGCGTTTGCGCGCAGCCGGCCGTGATGGCGACGATGGCGGCGAGGGGAATCAGTCTGGCGATCTTGAACATGGCATTTCCTTCTTCAAATGAATGACGCCAGATTAGCAGATACGCGCCGCGCCGGCGTGCACGGTTGACAAGCCTATCGCTCCTGCTCCAGCCGCGCCTCGAGCAAGGTGCGCGCCGCCGCCACGTAGGCGCGGCAGGCCTGCGGGTCGACGAAGGCCTCGCTGCCGGCCGTGGCGCTCGCTTCCAGGCGTTCCCATAGCTGCGACGCTTCCGGGTGGGCCGAGATCAGCACGTCGCAAGGCAGCTTTTCCAGGGTCTCGAAGCTGTGGCGCAGGTCCGCCACCGCGTTCGGATACTCGCTGCTGGCGCTGAACTTGAAGCCGGGGCGCGAGACGGCGTTGAGGCTGTCCGCGTAGACCATGTTCAGGCAGCGGGGGCCGTCGCACGATTGCCACGTCCAGCTCAGGCCTCCGGGCGTGTGGCCCGGCGTGGCGTGCGCCGTCAGTTTGATGGGGCCGACATTGAACTGGCCGCCGTCGCGCGCCAAGCGCATGTCCTTGACGGGCGGATACTTGGGCAGCGCGTGGTATTGCGGGTCGTCCGGCCCCACTTCGCCCGACGCCAGGTCCAGCGCGGCCGACGGGCTGGCGGCCACCAGCGCATTGCTGCGCCGCTGCAGCTCGGCCAGGCCGCCCGCGTGGTCGATATGGCCGTGCGAATTGAGGATCAGCTTGACGTCCTCGATGCGAAATCCCAGCGCGCCGATATTGGCGATGATCTTCGGCGCCGATTCCGGCAAGCCGCCGTCGATCAGCACATGGCCCTGCGGCGAGGTGATGAGCACGGAACTGAGGCCTTTCACGCCCACATAATAGGTATTGCCGAAGATGCGGAACGGCGTCTGGTCCTCGTTCCAGGCGGCGCAGACTTCGCAGCCAGGCGTCGGCGGCGTGGCTGGCGCAGATGTTTGTGCCTGGGTGGCGGGGCTGCCCAGCAGCATTGCCAGGACCAGCGCGCGTGGTGGTGTGAGGGGCATTGCGATCCTTATCCGTGTTGCCAGGGTGGCATATGCTGACACGGAACGGGGCGCGATGCAAACGCTGGCAGTCATGCCGGCCAGGGCGTCGTCTGGCTAGCAGGCGCTCAGGCGGCGGCCAGCGTGGCGCCGGGCGGGGCCAAAGGCGCGATGCTGACCTGGCGGCCCGCGTGACTGGCGGGCAGGCGCGGGCCCTGGCCGAAGACCTTGTGGCGCAAGCTGCCTTCCTCGTAGCGGGTGCGGTAGCGGCCGCGCCGCTGCAGTTCCGGCACGATGTGTTCCACCACGTCGGCCATGCTGTCGTGCGCCACGGCGAAGGCGAGATTGAAGCCGTCGATGCCCGTCTCGTCCAGCCAGCTTTCCAGCTGGTCGGCCACCTGGCGCGCGTCGCCCACGAGCACGGGGCCGCGCCCGCCCAGGCCGATGTATTCGGCGGCCTCGCGCACCGTCCACGTGCGGTCCGGGTCGGCCTGGCTGAACGAGGCCAGCGCCGAGCGTCCGGCCGGGGAATCGATGTAGTCGATGGTGGCGTCGAGCGGATAGCGGCTGAAATCGACGCCCGTCCAGCCCGACAGCAGCACCAGCGCCGCCTCGATGTTGATGTGGCGCAAGTAGTCGGCGTGTTTGGCGCGTGCTTCTGCCTCCGTGGCGCCCGTGATGACCAGCGCCTGGGCGTAGATCAGCAGCGCTTCGCCATCGCGCCCGCCTTGCCGCACGGCGGCGCGCAAGTCGTCGGCGTAGCGCTTGACGACCGTCTTGCTGGGACCGCTGACAAACGTCGCTTCCGCATGGCGCGCCGCGAAGCGCGTGCCGCGCGGCGAGGTGCCCGCCTGGTACAGCAGCGGCGTGCGCTGCGGCGACGGCTCGCACAAATGGATGCCGGGCACCTGGTAGTGGCGCCCGGCATGGTTGATCGGATGCACCTTGGCTGGATCGGCGTAGATGCCGCGCGCCTTGTCGTTGACGACGGCGTCGTCGTCCCAGCTCTTTTCCCACAGCTTGTAGACCACTTCCAGGTATTCGTCGGCCAGGTCGTAGCGCTCGTCGTGACCCAGTTGCTGTTGCAAGCCCAGGTTGCGCGCCGCGCTGTCGAGGTAGCCAGTGACGATATTCCAGCCGATGCGCCCGCCGGTCAGGTGGTCGAGGGTGGAAATGCGCCGCGCGAACGTGTACGGATGTTCATAGGTGAGGGCGCAGGTGACGCCGAAACCCAGGTGCGTGGTGGCTTGCGCCATGATGGGCACGAGCGCCAGCGGGTCGTTCAGCGGCACCTGCACGCCGTGTTCCAGGGCCGCATCGAGGCTGCCCCGGTACACGTCATACACGCCCAGCACGTCGGCGAGAAAAACCGCGTCGAACAGGCCCGCTTCCAGCAGCCGCGCCAGTTCCGTCCAGTGTGCAGGATCGGTATAGCGGTGGCTGCGGTCGCGCGCATGCGTCCACAGTCCCGGCGACTGGTGGCCGACGGTATTCATCTGGAAGGCGTTGAAGCGTATCGTCTTGGCCATGGCTTATTTGGCCGCCGTCTGCAAGGCTTGCTGGTAGTCGGGTTTCGAGTAGCCGGCAAAGTGTTTATTCGTGATGTCGAGGAATTCGCGCGAGCGGTAGGCGGCCGCCAGGTCTTTCGCGAACTGCTTGTCCTTGTCGGCCGTGCGGATGGCCACCAGGTTGATGTAGTTGGGCGAGATCTTCTCGGCCACCAGCGCGTCCGTCAGTTTCAGCCCCGACGCCAGCGCGTAATTGCCATTGATGAAGGAGTAATCGGTGTCGCCCAGCGAGCGTGGCAGTTGCGCCGCTTCCAGCGGCAGCAGCTTGATTTTCTTCGTGTTGACGGCGATATCCTTTTCCGACGCGCGCACGGGGTCGAAGCTGGCGCGCAGCTTGATCCAGCCCAGTTGGTCGAGCAGCACCAGCGCGCGCGCCTGGTTGGTCGGATCGTTCGGCAAACCCACGGTCGTGCCTTCCTTCACGTCGTCCAGCGTCTTGTGCTTCTTGCTGTAGATGGCGATCGGCGCCGTGGGGATCGTGATCAGGTCCGTCAGGGCCAGCTTGTGCTCGAGCGCGAATTTCTTCAGGTAGATGATGTGCTGGAACACGTTGGCGTCGAGTGAACCTTCCGCCAGCGCGAAGTTCGGCTGGATATAGTCGTTGAACTCGACCAGCTTGACCTTGTAGCCCTGTTTTTCCAGGATGGGCTTGATGCCCAGCTTGATCTGGTCCGCATACGGCCCGGCGCTGGTGCCGATGGTGATGTCTTTCGGGTCCTTGGCGTGGGTGAAGCTGGCCGTCAAGGCCAGGGTCAGGGCGGTGAGGACGATGCTGCGGCGGGCGATGGTCATGGTGGCTCCTTGGTGTGTGAATTATGAATACGCCGTCGGCTCGGGTACCGTGCCGGTCAAGGCAAAGCGTC
The DNA here is from genome assembly GCF_002735765.1 of Janthinobacterium sp. BJB304. Classification (NCBI taxonomy): domain Bacteria; kingdom Pseudomonadati; phylum Pseudomonadota; class Betaproteobacteria; order Burkholderiales; family Oxalobacteraceae; genus Janthinobacterium; species Janthinobacterium sp. BJB304. Next base: position 177,443 of record NZ_PDZN01000003.1, on the reverse strand, counting down.
CCAGGTCGCGCAGCTTGTAGTCGATGGGGTCGTGCAGGGTATGCACGCGCACGTTGCGCCAGTAGCGGTCGAAGCCGTATTGGGCCGAGGTGGAGCGCGCGCCCGTCAGTTCGAACATCTGGCTGCTGATCTCCAGTCCCGCCTTGTGCGCCAGGCACTTCGCCTCGGCCACGGCCACGGCCAGCAAGCCCCGTTCGCGCGCCGTCACCAGCGCGCCCTTGCGGAAGACCTTTTCCAGTTCCTGCGCCGCCGCGTCGGCCAGCACTTGCGCGGGGCGCAGCAAGAGCCACAGCTGGCCGTAGCGGTGCTGTATCAAAGGGTCATCCGTCGCTTGCGCCACGCCCGAGGCAAACCAGGCTTTCGCCTGCTCGCCCGTGTAGCGGCGCGCCGCCTCGAACGCGCCTTCGGCGATGCCCAGGTATAAATTCGCCATGATCAGCTGCGCGATCTGCGAGCGCACGGTGGCTTGCGGCGTGGCGGCCTGCGCGGGTGCCTGCAGCACCAGTTCGCGCGGCAGGGCGACTCCTTCAAAGCGGACATTGCCGCTGTCCGTCTGGCGCTGGCCGAAGGCGTCCCAGTCTGCCTGCACGGTCACGCCATCCTGGCGCGTGGGCAGGGCGGCGATCAGCGCCGTCTGCGTGGGCGCGTGCCAGGCGGAGACGGTCAGCCAGTCGGAGCCGACGGAACCGGAAGAAAAGCTCTTGATGCCGTCGAGGACGTAGCCGTCGCCGCTGTCGCTGGCCGTGACGCGCTTGTCTAGCGGGTTGAGGGCATTGCCCCAGAACAGGCGCTCGTCGACGGTCAAGGTGAGCAGGCGGCGCTGCTGCTGTGCGCTGCCATACAGCTGCAGGCCCGCCAGTTGCAGATGGTGGAAGCCGAAGACATGCGCCAGCGCGCTGTCGGCCCGCGCCAGGATGCGGATCACCTGGTACACGAGGGGCCACGACGCGCCCTGGCCGCCGAATTCCACGGGAATCGACAGGGTCAGCAAGCCTGACTCGCGCAGCCATTCGCGTTCCTGCGCCGCATGGCCGCCGGCCTGGTCGCGGGCATTGGCCGTTTCGGCCAGGCGCGCGGCCAGCGACGTGGCGATGCTGATGGCGTCCTGCAGGGGTTCCGGCACAGGCGGCTGAGGACGGGCGGCATGGAGAAAAACGCTAGACATGGGTGACATTCCAGAAAGACGATGAGGCCGATATTGCACCGCCGGGCGCGCGCCGTACACGAAGAAAACCGCGCATGGATATGCGAAAAAAGCCATGTGGGGAGGAGCGTCTTCGCTTGCGGGGCGTCAGGCCCGGATAGACAAAAAACGCATATCGAAGCGCGAAAGCATTCGTTTTGTCGGGCCGCTGATGGCGATAGGCTGCAAGCATCCAAGTAGCCAAATCAAACCATCACGTACAGGGACGGGCATCACATGAGCATCTTGTTATTGGGCGGCAGCCCGCAACTCCCATCGAGTTCCAGCCGTTTGCTGCTGCATATCGGCGAACAGCTGGCGCTGCAGGGCCACAGCTACGCCCAGCTGCATGTGCGCGACCTGCCGGCGCGCGCCTTGCTGCTGGCCGACTACGACGATGCGGCGATCGCCCGCGCCGTGCGCGCCGTGGCCGATGCCGACGCCATCGTGATCGCCACGCCCATCTACAAGGCCTCCTATACGGGCTTGCTGAAAGCCTTCCTCGACCTGCTGCCGCAGGATGGCCTGGCCGGCAAGCTGGTGCTGCCGCTGGCCACGGGCGGCGGCCATGCCCACACCCTGGCGCTCGACTATGCGCTGCGCCCCGTGCTCCATGCGCTGGGCGCCAAACAGGTCTTCACCAGCATTTATGCGAATGCGCAGCAGCTGGCGTGGCACGACGAGGGGGGCTTGAGCCTGGACGCGCCGATTGCCGCGCGCGTGCAGGCCGGCATCGAGGAGCTGTCTGCCGGCCTGTTCGTGCTGCAGCACCGGCGTCCGCCCGCGCCGGCAGAAGTCCCGCCTCCCGTGCGTTCGCTGCATGACCAGCCTTACGCACCCCGATTTCAAGCCGCCTGACCATTCACCGACCAAGGAACCGCCATGACACACCGCCACGCACAACGCCTCTCGCGCCGTACCACCCTGGGCTTGCTGTTTGCCGCTGCTGCCGGCGTGATGGTGGCCGGCATGCCGGCCGCAGCGCAGGCGCAGGCCAAGGGGGAGCTGCAGGTGCGTATTGGCTACCAGAAATACGGCACCCTGACGTTGTTGAAGGGGCGTGGCACGCTGGAAAAACGCCTGGCCGAGCAGGGCGTGGGCGTGAAATGGACGGAGTTCCCGGCCGGCCCCGTGCTGCTGGAAGGCTTGAACGTGGGCAGCATCGATTTCGGCACCGTGGGCGAGGCGCCGCCGATCTTTGCCCAGGCGGCCGGCGCCAACCTGGTGTATGTCGGCAATGAGCCGGCGTCCCCGGCCAGCGAAGCCATCGTCGTGCCCAAGGCTTCGGGCCTGCGCACCCTGGCCGACTTGAAGGGCAAGAAAATCGCCCTGAACAAGGGCTCGAACGTGCATTACCTGTTGTTGAAGGCATTGGAAAAGGCCGGCGTCGCGTACGCCGACATCCAGCCCGTGTTCCTGCCGCCGGCCGATGCGCGCGCCGCTTTCGAGCGGGGCAGCGTCGATGCGTGGGCCATCTGGGACCCGTTCCTGGCCGCCGCCGAAAAGCAGCTGGGCGCCCGCGTGCTGGCCGACGGCAAGGGCCTGGTGGCGAACTACCAGTTTTATCTCGCCTCGCGTACATATGCGGAAAAAAATCCCGAAATCCTGCGCATCGTGCTCGATGAAGTGGCCAAGGTCGATGACTGGGGCCGCAACAACCCGGACGAGGTGGCGACGATCCTGTCGGCGCAGACGGGGCTGGGCAAGGATGTCGTGGCGCTGGCCGCCTCGCGCTATGCGTATGGCGTCAAACCCGTCTCCGTCGACGTCATCGCCTCGCAGCAAAGGGTGGCCGACGCGTTTTCCGCTCTGAAGCTGATTCCGAAACCCATCGTCGTCAAGGATGCGCTGCTGCCGGCGCGTCAGCTGGCCACCAGCACAAAATAAGGAACAAATATCATGTCATTGAATGTCTTCTGGTTTATTCCTACCCACGGCGACAGCCGCTACCTGGGTACGTCGCAGGGCGCGCGCCCCGTCGATGCCGATTACTTGCGCCAGGTGGCCGTGGCCGCCGACACGCTGGGCTACGACGGCGTGCTGCTGCCCACGGGCCGCTCCTGCGAAGACGCGTGGGTGGTGGCATCGTCGCTGATCAGCGTGACGCAAAAGCTCAAATTCCTGGTGGCCGTGCGCCCCGGCCTGTCCACGCCCGGCCTGGCCGTGCGCATGGCGTCCACGTTCGACCGCCTGTCGAACGGGCGTCTCCTGATCAACGTCGTCACGGGCGGCGACCAGGGCGAGCTGGAAGCGGACGGCCTGTTTGCCGACCACGCCAAGCGCTATGAAATCTCCGATGAATTCATCAAGGTGTGGCGCGCCACCTTGGCGGGCGAGGGCGGCGCGGCCGGCTACGATTTCGAGGGCAAGCATATCCAGGTGAAGGGCGCGAAAACCCTGTATCCGCCCGTGCAGAAACCGTATCCGCCCCTGTATTTCGGCGGCTCGTCGGAGCCGGCGCACGAACTGGCGGCCGAGCAGATGGACGTGTACCTGACGTGGGGCGAGCCGCCCGCCGCCGTTGCCGAGAAAATCGCCGACATCCGCGCGCGTGCCGCAAAAAAAGGCCGCACGGTACGCTTTGGCATCCGATTGCACGTGATCGTGCGCGAGACCAACGAAGCGGCCTGGCGCGCGGCCGATGAACTGATCAGCCACCTGGACGACGACATCATCGCCAAGGCGCAGGCGGCGTTCGGCAAGATGGATTCCGTGGGCCAGCGACGGATGGCGGCTCTGCACGGCGGGCGGCGCGACAAGCTCGAAGTGTCGCCCAACCTGTGGGCCGGCGTGGGCCTGGTGCGCGGCGGCGCGGGCACGGCCCTCGTGGGCGACGGTCCGACCGTGGTGGCGCGCATGCAGGAATATGCGGACCTGGGCATCGACACCTTCATTTTCTCCGGTTATCCGCACCTGGAAGAGTCGTACCGCTTCGCCGAACTGGTGTTCCCGCTGCTGGGCAAGGGCAAGGCCGTGGGCGAGCAATCCTTGAGCGGCCCCTTCGGCGAAGTCATGGCCAGCAATATCGTGCCTGTCGCGCCGCAGAAGAAGGCGGCCTGAGATGGCGGCCGGCACCACAAAACGGACAAGCGCCGCGCCGTGGCGCAATGCATTGGCGCCATGGGCCTTGCCCGTGGCGCTGCTGCTGGCCTGGCAGCTGGCGTCGCAGTGGGGCTGGCTGTCGAGCCGCATCCTGCCCGAGCCGTGGGCCGTGGCGAAAGCCTTCTGGCATCTGGCCGTGTCGGGCGAATTGTGGCTGCACCTGAAGACGAGCTTGTGGCGCGCGACCGTCGGTTTCGCCGTGGGCGCGGGACTGGGCTTGCTGCTGGGCCTATTGACGGGCAGCTTCCGCCATGCGGAAACCCTGCTCGACACGACCTTGCAAATGGTGCGCAACATCCCGGCATTGGCCCTGATTCCGCTGGTGATCCTGTGGTTCGGCATCGACGAGACGGCGAAACTCTTCCTGCTGGCCGTCGGCGTCTTCTTTCCCGTCTACCTGAACACCTTCCACGGCATCCGCTCGGCCGACCAGGGCTTGATCGAAATGGCGAAAAGCTATGGCTTGTCCGGCTGGCCTTTGTACCGCGACGTGATCCTGCCGGCCGCCATGCCCTCCATTCTGGTTGGCGTGCGCTTTTCGCTGGGGCTCGTGTGGGTGCTGCTGATCGTCGCCGAAACCATCTCGGCGCAGGCCGGCATCGGCTACATGACCATGAATGCGCGCGAATTCTTGCAAACGGACGTGGTGCTGGTGGGGATTTTGCTGTACGCCTTGCTGGGCAAGCTGGCCGATTTGTTCTCGCGCCGGCTGGAACGCCACTGCCTGCGCTGGAATCCCGCCTACCGCTAATGATTGAAGAGGACACCATGCTGCTCGCCCCCATCCAGATCGAAACGGATTTTTTGTCGCACTTCGTGCAATACGACCCGGCCAGCGCGCCGCCGCAGGCGAAGACGGCGCCATCCACCCCTTTGCAACGGCGCGGCGTGCCCCTGGAACTGACGAAGCTGAGCAAATCCTACACCAGCCGCCCCGTGCTGAAAAACGTCGACCTGCAGCTCGAGGCGGGAGAATTTGTCGCCATCGTGGGACGCAGCGGCTGCGGCAAGAGCACCTTGCTGCGTTCGATCGCGGGGCTGGAAAGCATCGATGAAGGCAGCGTCGCCATCGGCAGCGGTGTCGGGGCGCCCGACATCCGCATCATGTTCCAGGAATCGCGGCTGCTGCCATGGAAGACGGTGCTCGACAACGTGGCCCTGGGCCTGCCCCGTTCCGTCGGCGCGGCGGCCGCCTCGCTGTGGACGGTGGGCCTGGCCGAGCGGGCGGACGACTGGCCGTCGGCCCTGTCGGGCGGGCAGAAGCAGCGCGTGGCGCTGGCGCGCGCGCTCGTGCACGAGCCGCAACTGCTGCTGCTCGACGAACCCCTGGGCGCGCTCGACGCCCTGACGCGCATCGAGATGCAGCAGCTGATCGAGTCGCTGTGGCTGGCGCGCGGTTTCACGGCAGTGCTGGTGACGCATGACGTGGCCGAAGCGGTGGCGCTGGCCGACCGCGTGCTGCTGATCGAGGATGGCCAGATCACCATGGACGTGCAGGTGGACTTGCCGCGCCCGCGTCAGCGCGGCCATGCGGATTTCGCCGCGCTGGAGCAGGCTATCTTGTCGCGGGTGCTGCAGCCGTCTCGGCCAGGACAATAAAGCCGTCGCCATCGACGGTCGCCACGATGCCCTCGTAGCTGGCGATGGCCGGGTGGCGCGTGGCCAGCGGGTGCGCATGCGTGGCAGTGACGACGATGACCTTCGCGCCGGCTGCCTCGCCCGCCTCGATGCCGACAGAGGCATCCTCGAACACCAGGCAATCCATGGGCGCCACGCCCAGTTTTTCCGCCGCCAGCAGGTAGCAATCGGGCTTTGGTTTACCCGCCTTGACGTCTTCCGCCGTCACCATGATGGCGGGTATCGGCATGCCGGCCGCCTTCAGGCGCGCCGTGGCCAGCGCGCGCGGCGCCGAGGTGACGATGGCCCATTGCGCGGGCGGCAGCGACGTTAAAAAACGCAGCGCGCCCGCGATTTCAATAATCCCTTCCACATCGATGATTTCCGCATCCGTGATGCCCTGCGATTCGCGCTGCGCGTCGACGCCGGGCAAGCGCAGCTTGGCGATGGTGTCGACCGAGCGCGCGCCATGGATGGTGGGCAGAAAGGTCGCCACGTCGAGGCCCTGGCGCTGCGCCCAGGTGCCCCAAATGCGTTCGGCGGCGGCGATGGAATTGATGACGGTGCCGTCCATGTCGAAAAGAAAAGCCCGGTAGCGGCCGGCGGCCGATGGTGTTGGGGATGACGACGGCGAGGGCAGTGCGGACATGGCTTCCTTCCAATTGATGGGTTGGAAGCCATTGTAACGGCAGCCGGTTTTTATTTCACAGGTAGACCGATTCAAACCTGGCCACGGGCGCGCCATCCTTGAGCAGGATCAGGTACTCGCCTTCGAAACGGTAGCCCGTCACGCTGTTCAAATTGGCCAGCACGGCGCTTTCCAGCTGCATCAACGGCGGCGGGCAGGCCATGCGGGTGCCGGCCAGCTGCGTGAAGCGCAGGGTATTGCCGGTCAAGGTATAGCCGCCCATGACGCGGTTGCAGCCCGTAAAACCATGGACCTTGCCATCGTCGGTGAGGGTGATGCGCACTTCGCGCTCCTGCCCGGGCGCCATCGTCACGGGGGCGCCATCGAGTTCCGTCAGCTTCCAGTAGGTATTCGTCAGGCTGTACGTGGGCGTCAGGCCCGTGTCCGGCTTGGCGCTGTCGGCTGTGGCGGCGCAGCCGCCAGCCATGGCGATGGCAGTGGCGAGGCACAGGTATTTGAAACGATGCGTCAGGCGATGCAGCATGGGATGCTCCTGTGATGGGTGGTATGCCTGCAGCCTAGCAGATTTTTCGCGCCGGCCGGCGTACCGCAGCGGCGATTGTTTCCATTTTGCCAGTCCTGGCATTACACTCATGCTTCCATTGTTTTAACCTTGATCGGGGAGCCGGGCCGATGCTGGAAGCGCAAGCGCTGGATAACCGACTGGTCGCCACCACTGGCGACGACGTGCTGATCGACCGCATCGTGCCCGGCGCGCCGCTGGTCATCGCCTTCGGCTTCGTCTCGTGGACGACGCGTCCCGCCTTTGATTTCTACGGGCGCCTGAGAAAGCTCGAGCAGGCCAGCGGGCAGCATCTGAACAAGATCCTCGTGCGCGATTCGGGCAACGCCTGGTACCACCGACGCATCGCGGGGCTGGGCAATCATGTCGACGAAACGGCGCAAGCCTTGCGCGAGCTCGTGCGCCGCATCGCGCCAAGTCAGGTTACCACCCTCGGCCAGTCCATGGGCGGTTACGCGGCCGTCATGTATGGCTTGCTGCTCGAGGCGCAGCAAATCGTCGCCTTCGGGCCGCTGTCTTTTCTCGACGTGCAGCAGGCGCGTTTGTATCACGAGCTGCGCTGGCTGCCCGTGATGGAGTCGCTGGCGCAGGATCCTCCGGCCTCGGGTTATTACGACCTGGCGGCCCTGTGCCGCGCCAGGGCCACCGAATATACGCGGATGCACCTGCTGTTCGGCACGCGGCCTGACGTGGCCAATCCCGGCACCAGCGCCAGCGAATCGGTGAACCTCGACGCCATGCACGCACAGCGCCTGGCCGCCTTCGGCCGCTGCACCCTGCATCCGTTTCCCCACTCGGGCCACGCGGTGGTGCAGCACCTGATCGACACGAAGCGCATCAACGGCTTGCTGGCCAGCTGCATACTCGGTCTCACCTTGGACGATGAACCGATGCCGGACATCAGCCGCGAGTGGCAGGACTGGGTGGCGGAAAACCTGCGCCTGGGCTGCGCCGGCGAACAGCTGGTGGCGGTGCTGCAGCAGCATGGCTTTTCGCTGGCCAGCAGCATGGCGGCCGTGGATGCGGCGCGCGCCAAGGCCATATGACGCAGCAGTTCGAACTCGACACCCTGAAAATCCGCCTCGCCGCTCCCGGACTGGCGGCGCTCGACCTGCGCGTGCGCGTGCAGCGCGCGCTGCGACAGCTGATACTCGACGGCGTGCTGGCGCCCGGCGTGCGCCTGCCGGCCACGCGCACGCTGGCGCAATCGCTGGGCGTGTCGCGCGACACGGTGGAAATGGCGTATGCGCAGCTGCGTCTCGATGGCTATCTGCGGCGCCAAGCGGGATCGGGCAGTTTCGTCTCGCCGACGATAGGCGCGAGCTTGCTGGGCAAGCCTGCGACGACGCTGCCGCCCTTGTCCGCGCAGCCGATGGCGCTCAGCGCGCGCGGCGCGCAGATACTCGCCAGCGGCGGCGTGGCCGACCAGCAAAGCGTGAAGGCGTTTGCCACGGGCTTGCCGGAAACGCGGGCCTTTCCGCTCGACGTGTGGGAGCGCTTGCGGCGCCAGGCGGCCGGCGAACACCATGCGGGCATGCTGCTGCACGGCGACCCGCAAGGGGCCGAGCCGCTGCGCCAGGCCATCGCCGACTATGTGAACCTGGAGCGGGGCGCGCGGGCCACGGCCGGCCAGGTGCTGGTGCTGAGCAGCACGCGCCAGGCCCTGTACCTGTGCGCGCAGGTGCTGGCCGACGCGCATGGCCCCATCCTGATGGAAGATCCCGGCTATTTCGGCGCGCGCAAGGCGTTCGAGATGGCGCAATTGCAGATCGTGCCCGTGCCCGTCGATGCGCATGGCCTGTCCATCGACCACCTGCGCGCGGACCGCAGCGGAGCCAACACGATTTATGTCACGCCGTCGCATCAATACCCGACGGGCGCCACCCTGGCGCTCGAGCGCCGCCTCGCGCTGACTGCCTGGGCGGCCGAGCGCCAGGGCTGGATCATCGAAGACGATTACGACAGCCAGTTTCACTACGCGGGCTTGCCGACGGCTTGCGTGCAGGGGCTCGACGCACAGCAGCGCACGATTTACCTGGGCACCTTCGCCAAGTCGCTGTATCCCGGTCTGCGCATCGGCTACATGGTGCTGCCGCCCGCGCTGGTGAAACCGATGACGTATGCGCGCAGCATTCTCGATGGTCATACGCCGCAGCTGGACCAGCTGACACTGGCCCGTTTCATCGCCGATGGCCATTTCGCGGCCCATGTGCGCGCCATGCGCAAGGTCTACGCCGTGCGCCGCGATGCGATGGCGCAGGCCGTGCAGCGGCATTTGCCGCACGTCGTCACGGCGCAGCTGCCGCCGGGCGGCTTGCAGATGCCATGTCTGTTGCACGAGGGCAGGGACGAGCTGGACACGCTGCGCCTGGCGGCGCAGGCGGGCATCGTGCTGCCTGGCCTGAGCCGCTTGTACGCGACGCCGCCGGAACGCGGCGGCTGGCTGCTGGGCTTTGCGGCGCTCACGCCGCACGAGATCGACAGCGGCATCGTCCGCCTGGCCCGCGCGCTGGGGTGAGCGCTGGGGTGAGCGCGCAAGTGGTCTGCCGTATGTGAAGAAATTGGCCTGCCTGAGCAGTCCATGTGACCATTAAGATGCTCCCTTTCAATGGCAGGGGCATACACATGACAGCAACCACCACCACCACCGCGATGGCCGACCGGACGCGCTGGCGCGACCTGGCGTCCCCCGCCATGGCGGCCTTCATCTCCGTCCTCGTCAACTATGGCGGCACCTTCGTGCTGGTGTTCCAGGCCGCCCATCTGGCCCAGCTGAGCGCTGCGCAGACGGCGTCCTGGGTCTGGTCGCTGAGCATCGGCGTGGGCGTGACGGGCATCTGGCTCAGCTACCGCTACCGCGCTCCCATCATCACGGCCTGGTCCACGCCCGGCGTGGCTTTCCTGGCCACCGTCATGCCGCATACGCCGTATGCCGAGGTGATCGGCGCGTATATCATTTCCGCCATCGCCTTCATTGTGCTGGGCATGTCCGGCGCCTTCGAGCGCCTGGTGCGGCTGATACCGGGCGGTATCGCTGCCGGATTGCTGGCCGGCATCTTGCTGCAGTTTGGCGTCAACGCATTTGGCGGCGCCAGCGCCGACCCGGTGCTGGTCGTCGTATTGCTGCTGTCGTACGCCGTGCTGCGCCGTTTCACGGCACGTTTTGCCGTGGTGGGCATCATGCTGATCGGCCTGGCCCTGCTGCTGGCGCAGGGGCGCATCGATGCGCAAGGCATCGAACTGGCCCTGGCCGCACCCGTGTTCGAGATGCCGCGCTTTTCCGTGGCGTCGCTGCTGGGCGTGGCGCTGCCGCTGTTCCTGATTACGCTGACGGGCCAGTACATGCCCGGCATGCTGGTGCTGCGCAATGACGGCTACGCCGTCAGCGCCAATCCGATTTTGACGGTGACGGGCCTCGGTTCGCTGCTCATGGCGCCGTTCGGCGCGCACGCCTTCAATGTGGCCGCCATCACGGCCGCCATCTGCACGGGCAAGGATGCCCATGCGGACCCGTCGAAGCGCTATGTGGCGGGCCTGGCGTGTGGCGTGCTGTACATCCTCGTGGGCATCTTTGGCGTGACCCTGGCCAGCCTGTTCATGGTCCTGCCGCGCCCCTTCATCACGGCGCTGGCGGGCCTGGCCCTGCTGGGCGCCATCGGCAACAGCCTGGCGCAGGCGATGGCGGACGTGCGCATGCGCGAAACGGCCCTGATTACTTTCCTGGCCACGGCCGCGAACGTGACCCTGCTGGGCGTGGGCGGCGCCCTGTGGGGACTGGCGGCGGGGCTGGCTGCGCATGGGCTGATGCATGGCTGGCGCAAGGCGGCATAGCAAGACAGGTTGCCCATGTTGCCAGGCGGCGCATACAATTGCTGCGCCCGTGCCCGTTGGCACCGTACTTTCTCCGATGTGAACGATGGACGACCTGACTTCCCTGGCGCAGTATCTGCTGGCGATCACGCCTGCCTTCCTCGTCTGCGCCGCCTTGCTGCTGGCTATTCCCCGGACGGTACCGCTGCTGCGCGTGCTCGTGCATATCCTGTTTTTCGTGCTGGCGCGCGACGCGATGACGGCGCACGGCTACTGGCAAGTGGCGGCGGGCGGCTTGCGCTTCACGGCGCCGCCACCGGTCTTGCTGGCGCTGGGCGCCATGTCGCTGGGGCTGGTGGCAAGCACGTGTTGGCTGGAAAGCGAGGCGCGCCGCCAGATCCGCTGGCTGGGCATGCGGCCAGCCCTGTCCGTGCTGCTCGGCGTGGCGGGCGCGTGCGTGATCGTTGCGCTGGCGGCGGGCTTGAAAGCGCTGTTCGGCTTGCCGTCGCTGGCGCCCGTCGCGCCATCCACGCTGCCCTTGCTGCTGGGCTTTGCGCTGGCGGCCAACTGTTATGAGGAATTGCTGTTCCGCGGCTTGCTGCAGCAGCAATTGCGCGCCTGGCTGCCCGCCTGGCGCGCGGCGCTGGTGTCGGGCCTGCTGTTCGGCCTGTGCCACGCCTTTCTCGCCACCACCGTCACGCAGGTGGGCGCGCCCATCCTCGTGTTCACCGTGATCGAAGGCGTGGTGGCGGGGCTGGTATATTGCCGTGCCGGCTTGTTGGGCGCATCGCTGGCCCATGGCCTGGCGATTTTTGCGCTGGCGGCCGGCTGGGTGTGAATGTCTACTAATTAATGAAAAGCGAGAAAGCGATGCCTGTCAGTTCCTACCTGAATACCCGTCCCGTGCTGGGCGAAAGAGTCTACCTGCATGACACGGCGCAAGTGATTGGCGATGTGCAGATCGGCGACGACTGTTCCATCTGGTGCAACAGCGTGCTGCGCGGCGACGTCAACCGCATCGTCATCGGCGAGGGCAGCAATATCCAGGACTTTTCCATGGGCCATGTGTCGCACAGGAATGCGGCCAAGCCCGACGGGTCACCGTTGACCATCGGCAAATACGTGACCATCGGCCATTCCGTGATCTTGCACGGCTGCACGATTGGCGACGAATGCCTGATCGGCATGGGCAGCATCGTCATGGATGACGTCGTGGTGGAAAAGCACGTGATGCTGGGCGCGGGCAGCCTGGTATCGCCGGGCAAGGTGCTGGAAAGCGGCCATCTGTACGTGGGCCGTCCCGCTGTCAAGGTGCGCGCACTGACCGAGGCGGAGATCGCCTACCTGCGCTATTCGGCCGAGCATTATGTGCGCGTCAAGAACAATTATCTGGCCGGCGGCGACGACGCCTGACCGCCAGCGCCATCAAGGCGGCGCAGTTCCGGCCGCGGCGCCAGGTCTTGCGGCAGGCGCAGGCCTGACGCGAGGCCCAGGCACCGCAAGAGCAGCAGCATCCACCAGCCCGGGTCCCATTCGCCCGGCAGCAGGCCCAGCCTGGCTGAGCCCGGATACGCATGATGGTTGTTGTGCCAGCATTCGCCCATGGTCAGCAGCGACGTCAGGCGGATATTCCTGCCTTGTACGGCGGCGCCGTCGACATGAAAGTGCATGTGCCCATGGTTGTGGGCGAAGTAGCCGATCAGCCAATGGCCGAGCACGCCGGCGCTGACCCGCGCGCAGACACCCCAGCAGACGAAGCCCCAGCCGCCCCAGGCATAGAACAGCACGGCCCATGGCAATTGCTGCAGCATCCAGCTTCTTTCCAGGAAACGGTAAAAGCGGTCGAGCGCGATGCGCGGCTCGATGGCGATGTGGGGCGGGTGGTCGAGTTCCAGGCGGCAGAATAATTGCCACCAGGCATCACGCCAGAAGCCGGCGCCGTGGCGCAGATAGGGATGGCAAGCGGGCAGGCGCTGCGCATAGTCGCGCAGCTCGTGCTGGCGCAGCAGGCCCAGCGGGCCGCTGAGGCCCACCAGCACGCCCAGGTAGACGAGTACATATTCCAGCCATGGCGGGCATGCAAAGCTGTTGTGGATCAGCTTGCGGTGGCTGCCCAGCGAGTGGCCGAACAGCAGGACGACGGCCGTGCCGGCCGCAAACAGCAGCAGGCCCATCCAGCTGAAGAAGAGCAGGGCGCCCGTCACGGCGCCGGCCAGCATGGCTAGCAGCCACAGCGATTGCAGCGGCGCGTAACGCACCGTGCCGTCGAGGACGCTGCCGGCATGGGTGGCGCGGGCGCGGTGGCCGTCCAGGCTGGCTGCGGACATCAGCCCTTGGGGGCCGACGACGGTTGCGTGTACTTGTCGAAGTTGGTGATGTAGTCGTTGAAGTTGTCGGTCAGCATGCGCTTGTACTGTTCCGTGAAGAAGGCCACGGCGCCTTCCTTCTCTTCCTGCATCTTGGCCACGTCGTTGCTCTTGCTGGCGACGAGGAAGGCGTTGAAGCGGGCGGCCGCGTACAGCAGCGAGGTGGCCACTTCATTGCCGCCGCTGTGCATGCATTGTTCATTGGCCAGGGCGATGACCTGGTCGGCGCGTTCCCAGAATTCCGGGCCCGGTGCTGGTTTTGTCGTTGGTGTGCTCATAGAAATCCCTCATGAAAGTGCGCGCCAGTCTACACAGGGGGGCGCGGGCTGTCCAGCCGCGCGGCTGCCTGTCAGGGCGCTTGCAGGATCTGTGCGACCAGCACGGCCAGCGGCTGGCGGATGTCGAGCACCATGCCGGCTTCGTCCGCTTGCAGCGGCTGCAGGGTGGCCAGCTGGCTGTCGAGCAGGCTGGCCGGCATGAAATGGCCGGGGCGCTGCAAGCGGTTTTCCAGCACGGCGCGCGGGCCGTCCAGGTGGGCAAAGCGCAGGGCCGGATCGCCTGCGCGCAGCACGTCGCGGTAGGCGCGCTTCAGGGCCGAGCAGGAGACGACGAGGCCGCTGCCTTGCGCGCGGGTCGTGGCGATCCGGTCGCGCAGGGCGGCCAGCCAGCCGGCCCGGTCGGCATCGTCGAGCGCGATGCCGGCGGCCATCTTGGCCACGTTTTCCGGGGAATGCACGTCGTCGCCTTCCACGTAGGGCACATGCAAGGCCTCGGCCAGCAGGCTGCCGACGGCGCTCTTGCCGCAGCCGGACACACCCATCACGACCCAGCGCACGGCGGGCACGCCCATGGTCAAGGGGCCGAGACGATGACGGTGACGCGGCGGTTTTCCGCCTTGCCCGTCTTGCTGGCATTCGAGGCCACCGGCTTGCTCATGCCCAGGCCCTTGACGCTGATGTTATCGCGTGGAATGCCCGATGCGCTCATGGCGTCGGCCACCACGTTGGCGCGCGCCAGCGACAGCTTGTTGTTGTACGCCTCCGTGCCTTCGTTGTCCGTATGGCCTTCCACGCGCATGTGCGTGATGCCCACTTTCAGCAGGGCGGCGCTGATTTTCTGGATGGCCATGCGGCTCGGCGGCGTCAGCTTGGCGGCGTCGAATTCGAACAGCAGCTTGTCGGTAAAGCTCAGTTCCCAGCCTTCGTCGGTCTGGTTGAAGCCTTGCTCCTTCAGGGTGGCGACTTGCTCGGGGCTGAACAGCGGTTTGGTCTCGGGCGTGCTTTGGCAGGCGGCCAGCAGGCCCAGCATGAACAGGCCGAGAAAGCCGCGGCGTAATTGCTTGTAGATGAATTGCATGGTGTTGCTCCTTGGTTCAGGGGTGAATATGGGGTTGCGGCAGGCGCGCCACCTGGCGCGTGCCGCGCTGCGCCTGCTTCGCGCGGTACATGGCTTCGTCGGCCGCGCCGACCAGCGAGACGGCGTCGATGGCGTGATCAGGGAAGACGGCCACGCCGATGGTCAGCGAGCTGACGATGCTGTTGCCAGTGGGCAGTTCAATGGCTTGCGCCATGGCGGCGATGATGTTGTCGGCGATGTGCATGGCGTCGCTGCTGTTGCGCAGCGGCTTGAGCACGATGGCGAATTCGTCGCCGCCCAGGCGCGCCACCAGGTCGCCCTCGCGCAATTGCTGCTTGATGCGCGCGGCGATCGTCACCAGTACGCGGTCGCCCGAGGCATGGCCGAAGGTGTCGTTGATGTACTTGAACCGGTCGCTGTCGAGGAACAGCACGGCCACCTTGCCATTGCCGACCCGCGCTTCGAGGATGGCGCGTTCCAGTTCCGCTTCCATGAAGGCGCGGTTCGACAGGCCCGTCAGGCTGTCGTGGTTGGCGCGGTGCGACAGCGAAGCGTGTTCCTTTTGCAGGTGGCTTTGCCACGCTTCCAGTTCGTCGAGCAGGGCGTTGAAGTCGTCATTGATCTGGTTCAGCTCGGCAATATTGGCGGGCGGCACGCGCAGTTCGAACGAGCGGTCGCGCCGCACGCGGTGGGCCGTTTCCGCCAGGTGGCGCAGCGGCGACGTGATCTCCGTTTCCATGCTGCGCGACAGGCGCACGGCGACGACCAGGCTCAGCACCAGGCAAGCGAGCAGGCAGGTCAGGCCGCTGAGCAGGAAGGGTAGCAGGCTGCGGCTGTGCGGCACCAGCTTGATGCTGCCGATGACCTGTTCATTGCGCGTGATGGGGAACGACAGCGAATCGGGCAGCATCCAGCCCGTCAGCGCGCGTTCGATGTAGTAGCGCGTGCCGTGCTGGCCCCGTTCCCAGCGGGCCAGCACCTTGCCGGCCTGGTCGCTCACCTGCGCCTGGTCGATGTCTTCATTGACGCCGATCAGGGCCAGCGCTTCCCTGGCGGCGAAGGAGTCGCCAAAGACGACGGCCCCTTCCACCGTATAGCTCATCGAACGGGCCACCAGGCGCAGGTTCTGGTCCGAATACACGCGCAGGGCGAGCAGCGCCACGGCCGTCAGGGTCAGGCCGGCCGCCAGCACGGCGATCAGCGACACGCTCAGGTGGGCGCGCCGCAGCACGCTGTCGAGCGTGGGGCGGGGCGTGCGGGCTGGCTTATTGCGCATGCGGGCGCTCATGGCGGTGGTCCCTTGCGACGTGCAATTTGCAAGGCGTTCGGATGCACGCGCAGGCCGCTGCGGGCGATGGCGTCGAGATTGACGTCAAAACCGATCTGCGCCTCGTTCAGGCGCAGGCAGAACATGGTGCCCACGGCGCACGACGTGCCGGGCTCGGCGACCGACAGGATGGGTTTGCCGATGATCTGCGCCAGCAGATGCTCGCGTTCGCTCTCGGGCAGGCTGCCCAGGTAGGCGACGTCGCATTCGCTGGCTGCGCTTGCCGGCGGCGGAATTTTCACGCGGATGCGCGGTCCCAGGCTGGAGGCGGGCGTGTCGACGATGGCCGCCCCGTAGCGGGGTGTTCCGAGCATGCAGACGCGCACTTCCTGGCGCGCCACGGGCCAGCGCACATAGCTGATGATGCCAAACAGGACCTGGGCCACTTCGGCGGGACGCCTGGCGTCGGCCGCCGCGCCCGCTTGTGCCCAGGCGCATGGCGCCAGCGCGCTGCAGGCGAACAGCGCGGCCAGAAGGACGACGGCGAGCAGGACGGGCGGCGCGGAGCGCTGCCGGTGGCGGGGGGAGGAGGGCACGGCGTCGGTGTCTTTATGCAGGTCGGGGGGCTATTCAAATAGTTACTCAGCAACCCAGACTCTACGGAAGTCCCTGTCGAAAGTAAATCACGGCATGACGCCATCAACCTTGCATTATAAACACGAATAGGAAAACTTGCATTCTTTACCATGAGAATTACTTACCAACACTGCTTTGGCAAGCCAGAGTGTTGCTATTCTTCCAATGTCGCCTCCAGCAAGTCGATTTCGCGCAGCAGGCGCAAGTGGATGGTGTCGTCCAGTTCGCCCGAAATGCGGCGGCGGAACAGCTCGTCGCGCTCCGCATTGAGCGCTTCCAGGCGTAGCGCGCGCTCGGCCTTGGCCAGTTCCTGCAGCCGCATCGCCTCGTCGTTGCTGCTTTCGCCATAGGCCAGGCGGCGCCGGTAGGCTTCGATCAGACGGTTGGCCGCCTCCGTGACGACTTGCTGCTTGTCATTCTTGTCGATGCCTTCGCACACTTTTTCCAGCCGCGCGATGGCCGCTTCGGCGGCAGCGGCGCGGGCATTGCGCTCCTCCGTCGAACGGCGCGCGGGCGGCGCGAACACGAGGCCCTTGGTCAGCAGGGGCAGGGTGACGCTGGCCAGCAGCAGCGACAGCAAAATCACGCCCATGGCCAGGAAGATGACGAGGTCGCGCGCGGGGAAACGATTGCCGTCGGGCAAGAACAGCGGCAAGGTCAGGATGCCGGCCAGGGTCAGCGCGCCGCGCACGCCCGCGAACGACGCCACCAGCAGCAATCGCAGGCTGGGGCGCGCCAGCAGCGCCGCGTCCTTCGGCTCGCCCGCCACTTTCTTGTGGTGCTTGAACAGGGTCAGTTTCATCGAGATGAAGACCCAGAGGAAGCGCATGAAGGTCAGCCCCGCCGTGATGGCGATGACGAACAGCGGCAATTTCCAGGCGCTGCCGGCGCCTACCTCCATGGAGGCGGCGGGCAAGCCGGCCACTGTGGCGGGCAGTTGCGCGCCCAGCATGACGAAGATCACGCCATTCAAGACCAGTTGCACGGTATCCCAGACGGCCTTGCGCTGGGTGCGCGTGGCGGCCAGCGGACGGCCGATCAGGTCGGCATAATGCATGGACACGCCCGCCGTGGCAGCGGCCAGGATGCCGGAGCCGTGGATTTGCTCGGCGCCCAGGTAGGCGGCGAACGGGATCAGGATGCTGATGAGGATTTGCAGGCCAGGCTCTTCGCCAACCTTGCTCACCAGCCATTTATTCGCCAGGCCCACGCCCCAGGAGATGCCCAGGCCGATGACGATGCCGCCGCCCGCTTCCTGCAGGAAACTCAGCGAGGCGGCGCCGATGGAAAAGCCGCCCGTCATCATGGCGCCCACGGCAAACGTGAAGCAGACGAGGCCCGAGGCGTCGTTCAGCAAGGATTCGCCTTCGAGGATGTGCATCAGGCGCGGCGGGATGGGATTGCCTGCCGCGATGGCCGAGACGGCCACGGGGTCCGTGGGCGAGAGGATGGCGCCCAGCGCGAAGGCGACGGCCAGCGGCACGCTGGGGATCAGCCAGTCGATGAAGAAACCCATGCCCAGCACGGTAAACAGCACCAGGCCGATGGCCAGCATCAGGATCGAGCGCGCGTCGGAAAAGAAGGCGCCCTTGGGAATGCGCCAGCCATCGAGAAACAGCAGCGGCGGAATGAAGAGCAGGAAGAAAATGTCGGGATCGAGCGGCACTTGCACGCCAAACACGGCCAATCCCGTGCCGCCGGCGATCTGGATCAGGGGCAGCGGCAGCTTGACCCAGCGCGAGCGGGCGAGAAAGCCGCACAGGACGACGGTCAACACGAGGATGAGGATGATGGTAACGGTATGCATGAAGGAGCGGCGGCGTGCTGAAACGCTGATTATAAGGCGCAGCCCGCCTGCGGCACGACCTCCGTGTCATTGCGTACATACAACAAGTCACAATCGCGGTAAGATTGTCACTGTGGCCTTGTTGCGGCCGCCATTGGCTGGCGGTCCGTGCGCCTTGCTTTTACCCTGGCCTTTACTTTTCATTGGTTCCTGTTTTGCTCAAGAAAATCCTCACCGGCCTGCTGCTGTCGCTGGCATTGCTCATCGTCGCGGCGCTGGCCGCCTACCTGTATTACTGGCGCCCCGCGCTGGCGCCCATCGACCCGCCCGCCGCCACGGCCTTTTCCTTGCAAGCGGTGGAGCGGGGCCGCATCCTGGCCGGCATGGGCAATTGCGCCGCCTGCCATACGGCCCAGGGCGGCGCCGAGTACGCGGGCGGCCACGGCCTGGCTACGCCGTTCGGCACGATCTATGCGACGAATATCACGCCCGACAGGCAAACGGGGATCGGCCGCTGGTCGCTGGCCGCTTTCCAGCGCGCCATGCGCGAAGGCGTGGGCCGCGATGGCGCGCATTTGTATCCCGTCTTTCCGTACACCCATTTCAACCTCGTTTCGGATGCCGACCTGACGGCCCTGTACGCGTATTTCATGACGCGCCCGCCCGTGTACGCGGCCGTGCCCGCCAACAGCGTGCCGTTCCCTTTGAACCTGCGTCCCTTGCAGGCGGGCTGGAAGTTGCTGTTTTTCAAGCCGGCCGGCTTTCAGCTTGATCCCGCGCAAGGGCTGGACTGGAACCGGGGCCGCTATCTGGCCGAGGGCCTCGCCCATTGCGCCGCCTGTCACACGCCGCGCAATGCGCTGGGTGCCGAGCTTGCCGGTTCGGCCTATCTGGGCGCGTCCATCGACCACTGGTATGCGCCGGCCTTGACCAGCGCCAACACGGCGCCCTTGCCGTGGACGCAGGACGAGCTGTACGCCTTTTTGCGCACGGGGGCGACGGCCTTGCACGGCGTGGCGGCAGGTCCCATGTCGGCCGTCGTGCACGAAGGCATGGGCGCGTCGCCCGACAGCGATATCCGTGCCTTGTCCGTGTATTTTGCCGGCGTGGCCGGGGCCGAGCAGCGCAAGGTGGATGCGGATGCCGTGGTGAAAGCCGGCATCGAACGCTCGCAGCGCGTCAGCCTGGTCGACAATGACCGTGGCGCCAGCCTGTACGTGGCCGCCTGCGCGTCGTGCCATTCGAACAGCGATGGAAAACCCGCGGCCTTGCGCCCGGAACTGAGCCTGAACAGCGCCGTCAGCGCGCCCGATCCCGCCAACCTGATCCAGGTGATATTGCATGGCATCGGCAAGGACGAAGCCATGTCCGGCGTGCTGATGCCGGGCTTTGCCGCCTCGCTGACGGACAACGACGTGGCCAACCTGGCCGCCTATCTGCGCCGCAGCCGCAGCCACCAGCCGGCCTGGACGAACCTGGAAGCGGCCGTGGCACGCGCACGCGCCGGCAAGTGATACTTGAAAGTGTCTTAAATATTTATGTATAACATTACCGTCAATGGCCAGCCCTTCGGCACCGAGGCCGACGCCGAAACACCGCTGCTGTGGGTACTGCGCGACGAAGCCCATTTAAAAGGCACCAAGTTTGGCTGCGGCATCGGCATGTGCGGCGCCTGCACCGTGCACGTCGATGGGCGCGCCATGCGCTCGTGCATCACGCCGATTGCCGCCGTGGCCGGCTGCGCCATCACCACCATCGAAGGCCTTTCGCCGGACGGCACGCATCCGCTGCAGCGGGCGTGGCTTGCCACGCAGGCGCCCCAGTGCGGCTATTGCCAGTCGGGCCAGATCATGCAGGCGGCTACCTTGTTGAAAGACTATCCGCAGCCGACCGATGCGAATATCGATGCCGTCATGAGCGGCAACCTGTGCCGCTGCATGGCGTATGTGCGCATCCGCAAGGCGATCAAGCTGGCGGCCGGCATGCAGGAGGCGCCCGGTGTTTAAGTTGCCGAAAGAAAATTCAGGGACCCGCGCTCCCTCGCCGGGCCGACGCGGCTTCCTGATCGCCGCCGCCGGCACGGGGTTTACCCTGGCCTTCCTGCGCGCGGACAGCTCATCGGCCGCAGGCAAGGCGGCGCCCGCGCCACCGACAAAGTCCACCGCGCCCGATTTCGATCCCAGCATCTGGTTCCAGATCGACCGGGACGGCATCGTCACCGTCAATATCGCCAAGGCGGAAATGGGCCAGCACATCGGCACGGCCCTGGCGCGCATCGTTGCCGAAGAGCTGGAAGCGGACTGGAGCAAGGTACGCCTGCATTACGTGGACACGGACCCGAAATGGGGCTTGATGGTGACGGGCGGCAGCTGGTCTGTCTGGCAGAACTTCGATCCGCTCAGCCGAGCCGGCGCGGCCGGGCGCCTCGCGCTGGTCGAGGAGGGCGCGCGCCTGCTGCGCGTGCCCGTGTCCGCCTGCCACGCCCGGCTGGGCGTCGTGCATGGCCGGGGGCGCTCGATCAGCTATGGCGACATCGTGCGCCGTGGCAAGCTGGCGCGCCAGTACACGCCCGAGCAACTGAAAGCCATCGTGCTGAAAACGCCGCAGCAGCGCAGGCTGATCGGCCAGCAGGTGCAGGCGCTCGATATCCCCGCGAAAATCAATGGCACGGCCGTGTACGGCATCGATGCGCAGGTGGAGGGCATGCTGTATGCGCGTCCGAAGATCCCGCCCACGCGCTACGGTGCCAGGGTGGTCTCCATCGACGACTCGGCGGCAAAGAAAGTGAACGGCTATCTGCGCAGCGTGGCGCTGCAGGACCCCAGCGGCACGGTGCCCAGCTGGGTCATGGTGGTGGCCGAAACGTATGCGGCCGCCATGCGCGCGGCCGATCTGGTGCAGGTGAAATGGCGGGCCGGCGCGGCCGCCCACGTGTCGGAGCAGGATATCGTCAGCTATGCGGGCAAGCAGCTGGCCGACGCGAGCCTGGGCGCTCGCGTGGTCGACGATGATGGTGTGGAGCAAGCCTTCAAGGATGCCAGCCTGCAGCTGGAACGCCATTACACGACCAGCACCGTGCTGCATTTCCAGCTGGAGCCCGTGAATGCGCTGGCCCAGGAAGTCGACGGCGTCTGGCATATCCATGCGGGCAATCAATGGCAATCGTTGATCCTGCCCGTGCTGGCGCAGGCGTTGAAGGTGCCGGAGAGCAAGGTCATGCTGCATACCTATTTGCTCGGCGGCGGCTTCGGTCGGCGCCTGAACGGCGATTATTGCGTGCCGGCCGCGCTGGCGGCGCAAGCCGTGGGGCGCCCCGTCAAGATGATCTGCACGCGGGCCGACGACGCCCGTTTCGATTCGCCCCGTTCGCCGTCCGCGCAACATGTGCGCATGGCGTTCGACGACGCCGGCAAGGTGTCGGCGATGGTGCACGAGGCCAGCGCGGGCTGGCCCACGCAAGCGATGATCCCCGCCTTGCTGGCCAAGGATAAGCAGGGCCATCCATACGACCCGTTCGCCATCGCCGGCGCCGACCACTGGTATGCGGTGGGCGCGCAGCGTGTGCGGGCCGTGTCGAACGACCTGGCTAACAGCAGTTTTCGTCCCGGCTGGCTGCGCTCCGTGGGGCCGGGCTGGACGAATTGGGCAGTGGAAAGTTTCATGGACGAGGCGGCGCAGGCGGCCAAGGTCGACCCGCTGGCGTTTCGTTTGTCCTTGCTGCAGGCCACGGGGCGCAATGCGGGCAGCGCGCCGAATGCCGTCGGCGGCGCCGCGCGCCTGGCCCACGTGCTGCGGCGGGTGGCGGACAAGGCGGGCTGGGGCACGGCCATGCCGCCCGACACGGGCCTGGGCATCGCCGCCACGTTCGGCCAGGAACGCGACATGCCCACCTGGACGGCCTGCGTTGCCCGGGTGAAAGTGGACCGCAGCACTTGCATGGTGAAAGTCGAAAAGCTGTTCATGGTGATCGACGCGGGCAGCATCGTCGATCCCGACGGCGCGCTGGCGCAGGCGGAAGGGGGCGCTTTGTGGGGCGTGAGCATGGCCTTGCACGAAGGCACGGCTTTCCTCAATGGCGAAGTGAAGGATACCAACCTGAACACTTACACGCCGTTGCGGATGGCCGACGTGCCCGAGCTCGACATTGAATTCGTTGCCAGCACGGCAACGTCGACGGGCATGGGCGAGCCGCCCACGACGGCTGTGGCGCCCGCGATCGGCAACGCCATCTTCGCCGCCGTGGCCTCGCGCGTGCGGCATTTGCCGATCCGTCCGGAAGCCGTGCTGAAGGGGCTGGACCGGTACGGCGCCGTCTGATGCGGAGGCGTGGCGAATTTGACGTGCGCCGCGCGCGAACGGACGCAGGCTGGTACACTGAGGCTTGCCGCTCAGGGCGCGCAGGCGGTGCCCGTTCCGGCAAGATCAACGCAACAGCAGCTTGATGTCAGTCCGATTTCAGCTCGATAGCGGAGGCAGCCATGCAAGAACAATTTGTCAGCATCACGGCCGATGAACTTCAAATGGACGGCGTGCTTGAAATGCCCGAGCGGCCCGTGGGCATCGTCCTGTTTGCCCACGGCGCGGGCGCCGATAGCGACTATCTGGGCGCCTCCAGCCACGCCACTTCCCAGGATTTTTTGCGAGCGGGCATCGCCACCTTGCGCTTCGATCAGGGCGGTATCGAGCCTGGCGGCGGCAGCAATGGCCACGCCTACTTCGTGCGCAGCGATATCGTGCTGCTGGCGCGCCAGCTGGAAAAAGCCCTGAGCTGGCTGCAAATCGACCAGTCCACCCGACGCTTGCCCTGCGGCCTGTATGGCTATGGCACCAGTGCGGCTGTCGTGATGCAGCTGGCGGCCTGGCGCAGCGCGGAGATCGCCGCGCTGGCCGTGTGCGATGGCCAGGTGGAAATGGCGGGCAAGGCGGCGCTGGAAAACGTGCGCGTGCCATCGTTGCTGATCGTGGGCGGGCGCGACCCCGACGTGGCCGGCCTGAACCGCATGGCGTTTGCCACCTTGCGCTGCGACAAGCAGCTGGAACAGATCGCCGCACCTGGCGGCCCCGACACGCGCCACCAGGCGGCCCTGCTGGCCACGGACTGGTACACGCGCCATTTCAACGGGCATACCAGCACGGCGCAGTAAGGCGGCAGATCAGGCGGCGCGCAGCGTGCGCGCATGGAAGCGCACGTGCTCTTCCATGAAGCTGGCGATGAAGTAATAGCCGTGGTCGTAGCCGGCATGGCGGCGCAGCCGCAAGGGCTGGCCGGCGTCGCGGCACGCCGCTTCGAATACCTCGGGGTGCAGTTGCTCGGGCAAAAACTTGTCGGCCAGGCCCTGGTCGATCAAGATGCCTTCGGGGAACAGCGGCGGCTGGCCCTGCAGGCCGCGCATCAGCGCGCTGACGTCGTACGGCTGCCAGCTGGCCGCGTCGCCGCCCAGGTAGCCCGTAAACGCTTTCTTGCCCCACGGACATTGGCTGGGCGCGGCGATGGGGGCGAAGGCGGAGACGGAGCGGAACAGGTCCGGGTTGCGCAGGGCCAGCACCAGCGCGCCGTGGCCTCCCATCGAATGGCCGAAAATGCCCGTGCGTTGCGCATCGATCGCCAGTTCCTGTTCCAGCAGCGCGCGCAGTTCCAGGATATAGCTGTACATGCGGTAGTGGCCGCTCCAGGGCGCCTCGGTGGCATCCACGTAAAAGCCGGCGCCCGCGCCGAAATCCCAGGATTCGCTCTCGCCCGCGATGTTGGCGCCACGGGGGCTGGTGTCGGGGGCGATCAGGATCAAGCCTTCCTCGGCCGCCACGCGCTGCGCGCCGCCCTTGATCATGAACGTTTCTTCCGTGCAAGTCAGGCCTGCCAGGTAAAACAGGGCGGGGCGTTTGGTGGTGACCATGCTGCCCGGCGCCGTGTCGGGAATGAAGGCCGAGAAACGCATGGGCAAGCCGATGGCTTGCGCGTCGTGGCGATAAAAGCGTTGTACGCCGCCAAAACAGGCGTGTTCACTCAACAGTTCCAGCATGAATTCTCCTCGTTAATTGCACAGTATAGCCAGAGCGGCGCGGGGCCGGCACGGGATCAGCCCAGCATGGCCGCTAATGCAGGCAAGATGTCTTGTGCCGGGGCATCGGTCTTGAATGCCAGCAAATGGTCGGCGCGCGTCTTGCCCATGTTGATGGCGGCCACGGGCTTGCCCGTCTCGGCCGCCATGCGGCACAGGCGAAAGCTCGAATACACCATGACGGACGAGCCCACCACCAGCAGGGCGCTGGCCGCGTGCATCTTGCTTTCGGCTTCGGCCGCGCAGGCGGCGGGTACGCCATCGCCGAAAAACACCACGTCGGGCTGCAGGGTGCCGCCGCAGCGGGGGCACACCGGCACGTGGAAGGTGGCCAGCTGGGACGGCTCCAGCAAGGCGTCGCCGTCGGGCGCCGGCGTGGCCGTGGCGCCCAGCATCCGGGGATTGTCGCGTTCGAGCTGATCCTGGATCAGGCGGCGCGTATGGCGGGTCCGGCAATCGAGGCAGATCACGCCATGTATGCTGCCGTGCAACTCCGTGACGGCGGCGCTGCCTGCCTGCTGATGCAGGCCATCCACGTTTTGCGTGACCAGGCCGCCGATGCACTGGCGCTGGGCCAGCCGGGCGATGGCCAGGTGACCGGGATTCGGCATGGCGCGCGCCAGGGTCGGCCAGCCCACCATGCTGCGCGCCCAGTAGCGGCGGCGCACGGCTTCCTGGCGGCGAAAATCGGGGC
Organism: Janthinobacterium sp. BJB304; assembly: GCF_002735765.1. Taxonomy (NCBI): domain Bacteria; kingdom Pseudomonadati; phylum Pseudomonadota; class Betaproteobacteria; order Burkholderiales; family Oxalobacteraceae; genus Janthinobacterium; species Janthinobacterium sp. BJB304. Next base: position 152,356 of record NZ_PDZN01000003.1, on the reverse strand, counting down.
CTTGTACGGGGGCATTGCCGCGCCGCACGCCTTCCGTGTCGCGGTAAGCGGGTATGCCGGACGCCGTGCTGATGCCCGCGCCCGTCAGCAGCAGCACGTCGGGATGGCGCCGCAGGAACTGTGCCAGCTGCTCGAGGGCGGCATCGTCGCTGGCGCACTGCTGGCTGGATGAAGGAAAGTTTTGCATGATGCGCCATGCTAACCGAAAAGCATGGCGCCGTTGCGAGGGCGAGGTTTACTCGAGTTTCATGCCGAAACGTTGCAGCCGCGGCTGCCAATGCTCCTGGATATTAGCCGAGACGAGGATGCGTTCGGCTTTGCCGATCAGCAATGCGCGGGGCACGAAACCGAAGTAGCGCGAGTCGGCGCTGTTGTCGCGGTTATCGCCCAGCATGAGGAAATGGTCAGCCGGCACCGTCACGGGGGCAAAGCTGCGCGCCGCACCGGCGATTTGCGGCAAGACCTGGATGCGGTGCTGCTCGGTCGCGTTGCGCTCGCTGATGCGCTGCGCTGTCAGCTGGCCCACGTGGGCGATGGTTTCGGGCGCCGTGTCGAGCGCCGTGTACTGGGCCGACTGGCCATTGATGACCAGCTGTTCATTGCGCATTTCCACCGTGTCGCCGGGCAGGGCGATGATGCGCTTGATCAAGCGCGTGCCGTCTTTCGGCGAGGAAAAGGTGACGATGTCGCCCCGTTGCGGTTCACCGAGGCGCTGCAGCACGATATCGGTGAGCGGCACTTTCAGGTTGAAGGCGAGGCGGTTGACGAAGACCACGTCGCCCTCGAGCAGATTGGGGCGCATGGACGCCGACGGAATGGGATTCCAGTCCGCCACGGCCGTGCGGAACACGCCGAACAGCAGGAGAAACATCAAAAAACCTTTGTTGGCGCGCATCCATGTGCTCATGTCGGCTCTTTCGCTGGGCTGTGCCCGTGATGGTGTAGGGAGGCGCCATTGCTGCTGGCGTCCTATGCACGATGCACGGCGAGGCTGAAGCCAGTCTTAAATCCAGTGCATGCGGGGCCGATGGCGTGACCGCTGTTGCGTGCACGCATCACCATGCCTGCCATCAGGGATGGCGGCACGGCGCTTGCGTGTCGTCGTTGCCGTTCGGCAGGCGCTTGCCATGCATTTCATCCCACAGTTCGCCCAGCGCCACCAGCAGGCCGCCGGCCACGAGGGGGATCGCCACCAGCCATGGAATGCTGTCGAGCCAGGGACCCAGCAGGATGGCCGAGGCTACGGCGATGACGAGGGCGCTGCACCAGAAACGGCGCGGATGCCGGAGCGTGAACAGGTAATGAAGGTGCTTCATACATCCTCCTTGGTGAGCATGCGGAACAGCCGGGCGGCCAGGATGCTGCTGACGGCGATGACGATGCAACCGTCCAGGAAAAACAGCACCTTGCCCACCAGGTGCATGCCCTGTATCAGGTAGGCGGGCAATTCCTGCGCTTCCGCCCATTGCGTCATGCGTGCCAGCACGATGGCGGCGGCAAAGATGACGAGGGCCAAGGCCAGCACCAGCAGCACATGTTCGAACAGGCGTAGCCGCAGTTTCATGTTGGACTTGGCAAGGTGGGGAAGATTCCCGGACCTTGACGTTATCAGTCCGATATCGCCGTGCTTTGCGCTGTCACAAAGGCGCGCCCGATAGGATGAAAACGACGTTGACGCGGGAAAATGGGCTTATGTGAAAGCCTTGATGACGGCATCGAGCTTGACCTTCAGCGACTTGTCGTGCGCGTGGATGGCCGGCACGTCGCGCGGCACGCCGAGCAGCTGGTAGACGGCCGTCTGCGCCGCGCGCACCGAGTATTCCACGGTAAACACGACATCGTCGGCGATTTCCACGAACTGGCTCACGAAGGCCAGGTTGACGGAGCCGGCCGGCACGGGCAGCGGGCGGTCGCTTTTCGCGCGGGGCATGAACATGCTGGTGATGTAGGGCATGCGGCAGGGAATGCAGTTGCCCGTGGCCATCATGTCGAGGTCGAAATTCAGATGGCCGCACAGCTCGCGCAGGATTTCCTCGCCGCTGCAGTCGGACATGGGCTTGGCGACGAAGTTGCCGATGCGGTCGGGGTGCAGCGCATAGCCCCAGAACACTTGCACGCCCTCGGGCTGGCCCGCGAAATGGGGCTGGTGCGCCAGCACGATGGACATGAACCAGTTGCTGTCCTTGAAGGTGACGAGGCCGCCCGTGCCCGCGCTGTTGCCCGTGAATTGTTCCATCCTGTCGAAGAAGACGCTGTCTTTCAGGGTGACCGTGTACGAGGCCCAGTACGATTCGGGAATGCTGCTGTTGAAGGCGGCGGGGCGACCCAGTTGCGGGCGGCCCTCGGCCAGCTTTTCCCACAGGCGCCAGCCGTGGCTATCGTTCTTCGTGCGCTTGGCCGGCGCGCTGTGCATGCTGCCATAGCTCGATGCATCCGTCATCGAGGCATTCTGGAAAAAGACCAGGTCGCCGGCAGCGACAGGAATCACGTCGGCCATGCCGCGGCGCTGGCAGGCAATGGCGGTGGCGCTCAGGCGGCCTTCGGATTCCTGCACTTCGATATCGGTTACCGCGCAATCCATGATGACGTTCACGCCTTGCTCCTGCAGCCACGCGACCAGCGGGCGCACCAGCGAATCGTACTGGTTGTAGACGGTGCGCTTGACGCCGGCCAGCGTCTCGATGCGCGAAAATTCCATCATGAAACGGTGCAGATAGCGCTTGAACTCGACGGCGCTGTGCCAGGGCTGGAAGGCGAACGTGGTGGCCCACATGTACCAGAACTTGGTGTCGAAAAATGCGGGCGAGAGCCAGTCCGTGATGGCGCTGCTGCCCAGGGCGTCTTCATCGGCTTCCGTCAGCTTCAGCAGTTCCAGCCTGTCCTGCATGGAAAAGCCCATGCTGCTGACGTCGACCTTGAAACGGTTGCGGTCAACGAGGCGCGCGCGCGAGTGGGGAATATGCCGTTCGTTGAAGGCGATGGTTTCGTCGTAGACGCTCTGGCCCGCATGCTCGAGCGAGGGGATGCTCTTGAACAAGTCCCACGTGCATTCGTAATTGTCGGTGGTCAGCATGCGCCCGCCGCGCAAGGTGTAGCCATCCTCGGCATTGCCGCCGCCATCGAGGCTGCCGCCCGTCACGGGCGCCGCTTCGAAGATGGTGATGTTGCTGCCTTGCATGCCGCCGTCGCGTATCATGAAGGCGGCCGCGGCCAGCGAGCCGATGCCGCCGCCGACGAGGTAGGCTTTTTTATCTGTATTGTGCATATTGTTCCCTGAATGTGATATTTGCCTATTTTATAACATCAGGGGAGAAGCGGCCTCACAATAGAGCAACTGCTCGGTTTTATTCCATGCCGGCGTGCTCGTTGCGCCGTTCAAAATACAGCAAGTCCGACCAGGCGCCCTGGAAATGCATGGCTTTTTCCGAGCGCCCATACTGGTGAAAGCCGTTGCGCTGCATGACCGCGACCGAGCCCAGGTTTTGCGGCCGCGCCGTCGCTTCCAGGCGCCACAGTTCCAGTGGACCGAACGCTTCTTCCAGCAGCAGGGCCACGACGCGCGTGGCGTAGCCGCGTCCGCCGAATCGTTCGCCGATGCGGTAACCGAGCGCCGCCTTGTTGAAATACGGGCGCGTGACGGCCGTCAGGTTGACCCTGCCGATGATCTGTCCGTCCAGCCTGGCCAGATACTGGTAGGCGCGGTCCTGCTCGCGCTCGCGCTGCGCCTGCTCGATGGCGGCGGCGATGGCTTCCTGGCTATAGTAGGACGGCGCCCGGGCCGTGACCCAGGATTCAAAATAGGCGCGGTTGTCCAGCTCGAAGGCCAGCAAGGCGGAGAGGTCGGCGCTGGTCGGAGGGGACAATTGGAGGCGGTCGATGTCTGGCATGGGATCTGGTCCGAAAGAGATGCGCCATTATAATCAGCTGGCGCATTCCGCCGCACACCCGTTTCTACCCATGAAGGAGCAGCATGCTGTCCCATCTCTGCCTCGGCACCAACGACTTTCCCCGCGCCTACGCCTTCTACACGGCCTTGCTGGGAGAACTCGACCTGATCGAAAAATTTCATGATCCGGCCAAGCCCTGGGCGGGCTGGATGGCGCGGCACGCGCCGCGTCCCCTGTTCGTGCTGACGTCGCCGCACGACGGCTTGCCGGCCACGTCCGGCAATGGCCAGATGACGGCCTTGCTGGCGGCCAGCCGCGCGCAGGTGGACCGCTGCCACCAGGCCGTGCTGGCGCTGGGGGCCGTGTGCGAGGGGCCGCCTGGCTTGCGCCCCCATTACCACGATAATTACTATGGCGCCTATTTCCGCGACCTCGACGGCAACAAGCTGTGCGTCTGCTGCCACGGCGAGGAATAACTCAGCGTTCTGCCCACACCTCGTCTTCCGTCCAGCCCAGTTCCAGAAAATCCTGCGCCCGCTCGTCCGCTTCGCCGGCGCAATAGAATTCGTCGAGCTGCGGCGGCGCGATGCGCGTGCCGGCCAGCATGGCGTGCACTTGCCCCCGGTGGTGGATCTGGTGCTGGAACACATGCGCCAGCAGGCGTTGGCGCGTGTCGACTTGCGGCGTGTCGCGCAAGATCGTCACGGGCCGCGCCAGGTCAAGGTCGCACAGACTGCGGCAATGGGCGATCAGGCGCAGGTCCGATGCGCGCTGCGCCGCGTGCAGGGCCGCGCAATCGGTGAACGGTTCATCCTGTGCAAAGAAGACGTAGCAGTCGGCATGGGGCGCTTCGCCGCGCAGCTCGCGCTCGAGCGCGTCGAGATAAAACCAGTCGCATGTGAGGATGTGGTTCAAGGTGAACTGGATGGTGGGAAAAAAACTGACGCGCGTGGCCTGGAACTCGGCCCGGGTCAGCTGCCCGCAAGCTTTCAGCAGGCGGTGGTTGGCCCAGGCGTTGTTGTACGCCTGGCTGGTGATGTAGTGCGCAAGTGGATTGTTCATGATGGATCGCTTGTTAGGCAGGACAGGGGACATGTCATGCCACTTTAGCATGTTGCGGCAGGTGGACAAAGCGCTCACGCCCGCCGCACCGGCGCCGCTGTCATCAAGTAAAATCGCGGGGCGGATTTCGCGATAGTGATGCACATAGGGCTGGAAGAATAAAATGGGTTGGATAGGAAAATTACTGAGCGGCAGCGACGACAAGGCTGCGCACCTCACGGCAGCGGCGGCGCCCGAGGCGGCACGGCAGCCGGCCACCATCACCGAAATCGATGCCATTTACTACCGCTGGCTGGCGGCCGCCGGTTCGGCGCAGGCGCCGGCGGAGGCGGAACAGCAGATTCTGGACGAATTGGCGCGCCTGGTCCGTGAACCGGTCGCTGGCGCTGCGTTGATACCGCGCATTCCGGCCATCATTCCCCAGTTGATGCGTACCTTGCAAGATGAAAACATGAGTGCGGCCAAGCTGTCGGCCCAGCTGGCCCAGGACGTGCTGCTGGTCGCCGAGGTCTACCGCGAAGCGAACCGGCCCCGCTACCATTCGCGCTACAACGCCAGCCCGTCGATCAACAACATGGAAGGCGCCATCATGCTGCTCGGGCAAAACGGCATGCGCATGCTGCTCGCCCGCGTCGCCTTCCGTCCCATCGTCAGCATGCAAAGCGGCGGCCTGACCATACGCACGGCGCCGCTGATCTGGCGCCAGTCCGAGAAATGTGCGCTGGCGGCCAACCTGGTCGCGCCGGCCATGCAGGCCAACGCCTTCGACGCCTATCTGGCGGGACTGATGGCCAATGTCGGCCTAGTGGTGGCCTTCCGGCTGATCGACCAGATGCATGCGCCCGATGCCTTTCCGCAATCGGACGCCTTCATTGCCCAGGTGTTTGCGCAAGCGCGCATCTTGTCGGTACGGATCGCGGAATTATGGGAGTTTCCCGCGTCCGTGACCCGCGCGATCGCTCAGGTGGGGCAAGCCGATGCCGATCCGCAGGCGCAAGCGCTGGCGCTGGGCGAGCGCTTGAGCAAGCTGCGCATGCTGCTCGATACCGGCCGCTTTCCTGCCGATGATCCCTTCGTGATGACGGGACTGAGCAAGGCCGAGCTGCAGGTGTTTGACAAGCTGGCCGACGACGAGGACGACGACGAGGAGTGATGGCCGCAGTCCGCTCAACCTCGGCGCCGGCCATGCCGCTCAGCGCGCAAAATACAGCGCATGCAGATGCTCGAGGTCGACATCGACCGCCGCCTGCGACAGCGCCACCTTACCGCTTTGCATCAGGTAGACGTGATCGGCCACGCCGACGGCGCGCGCCGTGTTCTGCTCCACTAAAATGATGGTGCGCTTGCCGTCGTTCAGGTGCGCGAGGATCTCGAACAGCTCGTTGACCACCAGCGGCGCCAGGCCCAGTGACGGCTCGTCGATGATCAATAACGACGGATCCGACATCAGGCCCCGCGCCATCGCCAGCATCTGCGCCTCGCCGCCGGACAAGGAACCGGCCAGCTGCCTGCGGCGCTCGTGCAGGCGCGGGAACATGGCGTAGGCTTCGGCCAGGCGCGCCGGCATGTGGCTGCGGTGCTCCTTCGGGAAGGCGCCCATGATCAGGTTTTCTTCCACGCTCATGTCGCGAAACGTCATGCGCCCCTCGGGGATCATCGTGACCCTCGCATCGCTCATCTTCCATGTCGGCGTGCCGTTGATGGCCACGCCGTCGAGCGCGATGCTGCCCGCGCCCACGGGCAGCAAACCCATGATGGCGCGCAGCAAGGTCGTCTTGCCGGCGCCATTCGGGCCGATGATGGTGGTCAGCTTGCCCTTCTGGATCGAGAGCGACACGTCCCACAGCACATTGATGGCGCCATAGCCGGCGCGCAGATTATTTACTTCAAGCATCGTTTCAAGCATGCGCGGCTCCCGTATAGCTTTCGATGACGGCCGGATCGCGGAAGACGGCATCCGGCGTGCCGTCGGCGATCAGCTGGCCAAAATTGAGCACGGCCACGCGCTGGCACAGATTGCTGATGGTCTCGATGTCGTGCTCGATCATGACGATGCCCACGCCAAAGGCGGCATGCAAATCCTTCAGCATGCCCATGAAGCGGCGCTTGCCGTTCGTTTCCAGGCCGGCCAGCACTTCGTCGAGCAGCAGCAGTTTCGGATTGGTGGCCAGCGCCTTGGCCACTTCCAGCGCTTTCAATTCCGTCAGCGCCAGTTCGCTGGCCGCGTCGCGCTGCGCCTTGTCCGCCAGGCTCGTGAAGTCGAGGATTTCATCGATCTTGCGCATGTCCACCTTGCCGGTGCCGAAGCGCTGCGCCACGACGAGGTTTTCGCGCACCGTCAATTCATGCATCGGCTGCGGGATCTGGAAGGTGCGGCCCAGCCCCAGGCGGGCGCGCTGGTACATGGGCGTGGCCATGATGTCGCGTCCCTCGAAGCGGATGCTGCCGCCGGTGGGGCGCACCAGGCCGGAAATGGCGTTGAACAGGGTGGTCTTGCCGGCGCCATTCGCGCCCACCAGGCCGATCACGTCGTGGCTGCCCACTTTTAACGTGACAGAATCGACGGCCGTCAGGCCGCCGAAGCGCACGGACACATTATCGAGTTCAAGCATGTTGTTTCTCCTTCGATTTGAAGGTGTTTTTCAGCCATTTTTGCAGCAGCGGCAGCAAGCCGTTCGGGCTGAAGACGATCATCGCCACCAGCAGCACGCCCAGCACCAGCTGGTGGCCGGTGGGGATCAGCGACTTGAAAATGAGCTGGTCGACCAGGTAGACCACGACGGCGCCCAGCACGGGGCCGAGTATCGTGCGGTAGCCGCCGAAGATGGCCGCCACGATTGGTAACGTGACCCACAGGCTGTTGAAGGCGTAGTCGGGCTCGAGGAAGTTGATGTAATGGGCGTTGAAGGCGCCGAACAGGCCGGCCATGAAGGCCGACACGAGCAGCATCGCGCCTTTCAGCAAGGTGCTGTTGACGCCGACGACGCGCGTGGCGTCCTCGCTGTCGTGCATGGCACGCAGGGCGATGCCGTAGTGGCTGGCGCGGATGCGGCTGTAGGCAAACGCGCAGCACACCACCAGGGTCAGCACCACCAGGTAGGCGCCCGTCTTGCTGGCCAGATCAAAACCGAAGACGGTGGGTAAAGCCGGGATATTGTTGATGCCGCCGGCACCGCCCGTCACAGCACTCCATTCCGTGGCCAGGATGCGGAAGATGTGGGCGTAGGCGAGGATGGCCAGCGCAAAATACGGCCCGCGCAGCCGCAGCACGGGCAGCATGATGACGGCGGCGATGGCCGCGCCCGCGCCGCCCAGCAGCATGGCGGCAAACACGGGCAAGCCCAGTTTCACGGTGGCCAGCGCGGAGACATACGCCCCCACGCCGAAGAACGCGGCATGGCCGAAGCTGACCATGCCGCCCAAATTGCCCAGCAGGGCCCAGGACATGGCCACGCCGCCGATGATCAGGGCCGCCACCACCATGCTCATCACATACTGGTTGGCGCCCAGGGCCAGCGGCACGGCGACATACGCGGCCAGCAGCAGGACTGCCGTGGAAATCAGTGTCGAGCGCTTCATCCGCGCCTCCGTTGTGCGCCGAACAGGCCGTTCGGCATGATGAACAGCACCAGCAGGAACAGCACCATGCCCGACAATTCCTGCAGCGCGGAGCTGGCCAGGGTGACGGTCAAGGCTTCGGCCACGCCCAGCAGCACGGCGGCCAGCAGCACGCCGGGAATCGAGCCGATGCCGGCCAGTACCGTGATGATGAAGGCTTTCACCGTCAGCGCGCCGCCGTAGGCAGGCTGGATCACGCCATAGCTGAACAAGGCGACGCCGGCGAAGGCGGCCAGGATGCCTGCGACCAGGAACGAGACCAGTTCCGTGCGGCCCGGATCGATGCCCATCAGTTTGGCCGCGTCGCGGTTACTGGACACGGCGCGCACGGCGCGGCCATACCAGCTGGTCGACAGCCAGCGCCACAGGGCCGCCATCAGCACCAGGCTGACGCCAAAGAAAATCACTTCACTGCGCATGCTGAAAAACGGGCCGATCTCGAAGCCTTCCTGCAGCCAGCTCGATGAGGTCGAGCGGATGTCGGCCTTCCATACCAGCAAAATGAAGTTGGTGAGGATCACGCCGATGCCGTAGGTAAGGATCAGCGAATTGATTTCGCGGTCTTTCTTGATGCGGCTGACGATCAGGTAGACGCCCACCGACGTCAGACTGACGATCACCAGCGCGATGGGAATGGCGAACATCGGCCCCAGGCCCAGGCCGGACTCCACGCTGTAGGCGATGTAGGCGGCCAGCAGCACCAGTTCGCCGTGCGCCAGGTTGATCACTTTCATGGTGCCGAAGACCAGCGCCAGTCCCAGTGCGATCAGGGCGTAGGAGCCGCCCTGCAGCAAGCCCGAATACAGGGCTTGCAAGATTAATTCTGTCATATCGTCATCCCGTCAGGCGGCCCAGGCGCATCGCGAAGAGGCACCAGGACCGCCGTTCATCGGTGCACGCCCGGCGGGCGCGCTCGTGTGCAGCGGGAGGCTGCTTACCAGGGCAGGGCAGGATAGTTCAGCTTGCCCGTCGCGTGTTCCTTCGGCCAGACGATCACCACTTTCTTGTCCTGGTGCTGCGCCATGCGGTGCACGAAGTTCTGGTTGTCGCCGTTGGCGGCGAACTGCACGCGGCCGATCAGGGTTTCGCGGTCCGTCTTGCGCATCTCGTCGGCCACGCCGCCTTTCTTGAGCGTGCCCTTGTCGGCCGCGCGCGCGATCGCTTCGAACAGCAGCATCGACTGCACGTAGCCGAACTGGCCCAGGTAGTCCGGCTCCTTCTTGTACAGCTGCTTGTAGGCGTCGCTGAAGGCCTTGCCGTCGGCCGTCTTGAATTCCGTCGGGAAGGGCAGCAGGGCCGTGCCGAAGACGTTCGGCATCAGGTCGGGGAAGTCGGCCGCCATCTTCGGCGTGGCCAGCGACCACACGCCCACCATGGCCTTGATCTTCGGTTTCAGCACGCGGGCGGCGCGGATGATGCCCACGTAGTCGTTTTCGTAGCCGACCATGGCCACCACTTCGGATTTATCCTGCAGCTTGATCTTGTTGATGATGGGCTTGAAGTCCGTAATGGCCGGGTCGAACGAGTGCGTCGTCACCTTCACGCCCTTGGCCGCCAGGGCCTTTTCCACGTCCTTGGCCAGGCCCGTGGTGGCGTCCTTGGTCGAATACACGATGGAGACGGACTTGGCGCCCACATCCTGCAGCAGTCCCAGCATGGCTTTTTCGTAGCCGGCCGTGTTATTGATGCGGAAAAAATTCTTGCGTCCGCTGGCCACCAGGCTGTCGTCCACGCCGCCCGAGGTGATGTAGACCAGACCCAGTTTATTGGCCGTGTCCGAGGCGGGCGAGATATTGTTCGAGCCATAGCCGCCCGTGATGGCCAACACGCCCTGGCTGGCCAGCTTTTCCACGGCGGCGATGGCCTTGGCGGGCGCCGATTCGTCGTCGACGGTGATGATCTTGATGGTGTGCTTGCCGTTGGTCTTGTTGAATACCTCGGCCGCGACCATGATCCCTTCCTGCATGCCGGCGCCGACCCGCGCCAGGTTGCCCGTCAGCGGGATTTCCGCGCCGACCAGGAATTCGTCGGCGCTGGCCTGTGCCATCCAGGCGCTGGCAACCAGCGCTGCCATGGCGATGCGTGTGTAGGTGCGTTTCATCGTGTCTCCTCCGGTGATGTGGCTTGGTTTTATTGTCGGGTCTGCTACTACATGGTCAACTTATCGTGCATTCTGCGCCATTTGCCGCAGCTGCCCCTTTAAAATCTTGCCCGTGGCGGCTGCCGGCAGCGCTTCCATGACGATGATGGCGGACGGGCACTTGTACGGCGACAGGGTCTGCGCCAGCCAGGCTTGCAATTCTGCCACGCTGGCGGGCTGGCGCGGGTCCAGTTCCACGTAGGCGATGACGTCCTCGTTGCCATCGGCCAGGGTGCGTCCCACCACGGCCGACTGCACCACGGAAGCGTGGGCGTTCAGGGCCGTTTCCACTTCCAGCGGATACACATTGAAGCCGGAGCGGATGATCAGTTCCTTGGTGCGGCCCACGATGAACAGCGCGCCGTCCGGGTCCTGGCGCGCCATGTCGCCCGTATTGAGCCAGCCGCCGTCGCGCATGGTGGCCGCCGTCATGGCTGGTTCGCGGTAATAGCCGGCCATGATGTTCGGCCCGCGTATCCACAGTTCCCCCGGCTGGCCCGGCGTCACGTCCTGGCCGGCCACGTCGACCACGCGCACTTCCACGCCGGGGATCGGCATGCCCACGGAATCGTCGCGGCGCGGCGTTTCCAGGCGCGTCTGGCTGATGGTGGGGGAGCTTTCCGTCATGCCGTAGCCATTGTGCAGCGCGGTGCCGAGCAGCTTTTCCACCTCGTGCTTGAGCGACGGCGCCAGCGGCGAGCCGCCCGCATACGCAAAGCGCAGCCGCGTGGGCAGCGGCGTATCGGCGCCGCCTAGGGTTTGCAGCAGCTTGGCGTACATGGCGGGCACGCCCTGCACAATGGTCAGTTCATCGTCCTTCAGTGCCGAGAGCAGGCCGTCGACGGAAAAGCGCGGCACCAGGTACAGCGCGGCGCCCGCATACAGGGTGCCCAGGGCCACCGAGGCCAGGCCGTACACGTGCGAAATCGGCAGCACGCCGTAGGCGCGGTCGCTGCTGGTCAGGCCGCGCAGGGTGCTGGAGACGGCGGCGATGAACAGCAGGTTGCGGTGCGTGAGCATCACGCCTTTTGACTGTCCCGTCGTGCCCGTCGTGTAGATCAGCGCTGCCACCTGTTCGTTGCCGGGCACCGTGTCTTCCGCGATGGCCGCCTCGTTCAAGTCGCCCGCCAGCAGCTCGCCCATGCCGTCGACCGTGGCGCTGGCCGCGCCCAGACGCGCCGCATGCGCGGCCGCTTCCGGCGAGGCGCCGGCCAGGAACAGCACGCGCCGCGCCGAACTGTGCGCAGCGATGGTGTCGATCTCGCGCGCCGACAGCCGCGCATTGACGTTGACGATCCACGCGTCGATGCTGGCGGCAGCAAAAATCAGCGCCACCTGCAGCGCGCAGTTCTCGCCCACCACCATCAGGCGGTCGCCGGCGCGCACGTTCAGCTGGCGCAGCAGCTGCGCGGCGCTTTCCACACCGTGCTGCAGCTGGGCGTAGGTCCAGCTGCGGCCAGCTTCATGCAGCGCGGGCGCGTCGGGCGCGCGCGTCGCCCAATAGATGGAGATGGCCGACAGGCGCGCCGGCAAGTGGGCCAGCAGGGCGGGAATATCCATCGCGGCCTCCTTCACTTTTGCGCTGCCTTGATCATGTTGCGGGCGATGACGATCTGCTGGATCTGCGTCGTGCCTTCGTAGATGCGGAACAGGCGCACGTCGCGGTAGAAACGCTCGGCCGCGTATTCGCTGATGTAGCCGGCGCCGCCGTGGATCTGCACGGAGCGGTCAGCGACTCTGCCGCACATTTCGGAGGCGAACAGCTTGCAGCACGACGCTTCCGTCGAGATGTCTTCCTTGTTGTCGCGCCGGCGCGCCGCGTCGAGCACCATGCTGCGCGCCGCGTAGATTTCCGCCTTGCTGTCGGCCAGCATGGCCTGGATCAGCTGGAATTCCGCGATGGGCTGGCCGAACTGCTGGCGTTCCATCGCGTAGGCGAGGGCGTCGGCCAGCATGCGCTCGGCCGCGCCCACGCAGACGGCGGCGATGTGCAGCCGGCCCTTGTCGAGCACCTTCATGGCCGTCTTGAAACCCACGCCTTCCTTGCCGCCGATGACGTTCGCGGCCGGCACGCGGCAATTTTCGAAGATGACGTCGCAGGTATGCGCGCCTTGCTGGCCCATTTTCTTATCTATTTTGCCCAGGGACAGGCCCGGCGTATCCTTTTCCACGATGAAGGCGGAAATGGCCGAGGCGCCCCGCTTGACGGGGTCCGTGCGGGCCATGACCGTAAAGATGCTCGCTTCGGGCGCGTTGGTGATGTAGCGCTTGCTGCCGTTGAGGATATAGAAGTCGCCATCGCGCACGGCCGAGGTGCGCAGCGAGGCGGCATCGGAGCCCGATCCCGCTTCCGTCAGCGCGAAGGAGCCGATGATCTCGCCGGCCGCCAGCTTGGGCAGATAGTATTGTTTTTGCGCTTCCGTGCCGTCGATCACGATGCCTTGCGAGCCGATGCCATTGTTCGTGCCGATCAGCGAGCGGAAGGCGGGCGAGGTGCGGGCGATTTCAAAGGCGACGCGCACTTCCTCTTCCATGCTCAGTTCCAGGCCGCCGTAGGCTTCCGGAATGGACAGGCCGAACAGGCCCAGTTCGCGCATCTGCGCCACGATGGCGGGCGGGATCGTGTCCGTTTCAGCCACCAGCGCCTCGTTCGGCACCAGCACTTCGCGCACGAAACGGGCGATGCTGTCGAGCAGGATGTTCAGGGTTTCTTCGTCGCGTATCATCGGGTTCCTCGGCGCTTTGATTTGATCTGTTGTTGAGAGGGGGCGCGCAGTCTAACCGCGGCCCAGGTTTTTTTCCACTGTCTTGACCAGGGCCACCAGACGCGGACCCAGGTCCGATTCGAGTTTTTCGCGCGACAGCAAAAAGGCGGGGCCGCCGCAATTGAAGGCCATCACCTGTTCGCCGTCGGCACCCAGCATGGGCACGCCCACGGCATGCACGTCGTTCTGCCATTCGCCGGCCGAGATGCAAAAGCCGCGGTCCTGGTAATCCTTGAAGCCTTGCTCGATGCCGGCCTTGATGCGCGGCCAGCGTTCCGCCTCGTGCACGCGCGCATGGTCCATCAGATAGTCGCGCTCGGCCTGCGGCAGGATGCACAGCAGGGCCTTGCCCATGGCCGTCGTCATCAGGGGAATGCGCGAGCCGACGTCGAGGCGCAGCGTGACGTTGGCGCTGCTGCGGCACGTTTCCACGTACACCATGCTGAGGCGGTCGCGCGTGCCCAGCGACACGGACGCCTGCGCATGTTCGGCCAGTTCTTCCATCAGCGGGCGCGCCATCTTGCGCACGTCCAGGTTCGACAGCATGCGGTAGCCGAGGGCCAGCACGCCGGCGCCCAGCTGGTACTTGCCCAGGCTGTCCGAGTAATTGAGGTAGCCGAGTTTGGTGAGGGTGTAGGTGAGGCGGGAAATCGTCGGTTTCGGGATGCCCGTGCGCTTGGCCATGTCCGCGTTCGACAGGAAGACTTCGCCGGGACGAAAGCACCGCAGCACTTCGAGGCCGCGCGCCAGCGCGTTGACGAACTGGCGGTCCTTGCCTTCCTCGTCATCGCTGAAGACGATGATTTCCGGATCGGCTGCGGCCTGAATATTTGTCATATTTGCATTCATTTTCTGGCTCCCTGGAAATCAGTTTGCCTAGCCGACTCTCGCATGTCAACCGTTTTGTGAAACATTCGTTCGCACAGCGAAATGGTGCGGTGCATGAAAAATCGCCGGAAAATTGACTTGTGCGCCCGTTTTGCCTCTCCCCGCTTGAGTATCGCTATATACGTCTGTATATTGCGCTGTTGGATGACGGCCGCCGCACGAGTGGCCGCTTTTTTGCATATCGCTATATAAAACGATATATAACGGAAGAGAACAAGATGACGATGGTGAAACAGGTAATGGCAGGCGCCGTGATGCTGGCGCTGGCGCAGACGGTGCAGGCGCAGCAGACAGCAGGCAAAGATGAGGCTGCGCCGTTCGTGCTGGGCACGGTGACGGTGATCGGCCAGCGCGAGCAGGCCGGCCAGGTGGAACAGCAAGTGGGCACGCAAGTGAGCCGCGCCGAGATGCGCCGCTTTAACCGCGACAACGTGGGCGACGCCCTCAATTTGCTGTCCGGGGTGTCGCTGTCGACCAATGCGCGCAACGAGAAAACCGTCGCCATCCGCGGCTTCGATGCGCGCCAGGTGCCGCTCTACATCGACGGCATTCCCGTCTACGTGCCGTATGACGGCTACGTCGATTTCAACCGCTTCACGACCAGCGACCTGGCCGCGATCCAGGTGGCCAAGGGCTTCAGTTCCGTGGCCTACGGCGCCAATACCCTGGGCGGCGCCATCAACCTGGTGTCGCGCAAACCGACGGCTTTGATGGAAGGCGATGCGTCAGTGGGATTCGGTTCGGGCAGCGAGCGCCAGGTGTCGGCCAACGTGGGCACCAACCAGGGCCTGTGGTATCTGCAGGCGGGCGTGTCCTACATCGACAGCGACGGCTTTCCCCTGTCGTCCGATTTCCGCCCCACGGCCACGGAAGACGGCGGCATGCGCAATAACGCCTATCGCAAGGATCATAAACTGTCGTTCAAGGTGGGCTACACGCCGGGCGGCGCGCATGCAGGCGATGAATATGCGCTCAGCTACTACAAGCAGCATGGCGAAAAGGGCCAGCCGCCATCGACCAATCCCGTCGGCGCGCGCTACTGGCAGTGGCCGTACTGGAACAAGGAAAGCGTGTATCTCGTCTCGCAGACGCGCCTGGGCGAAGCCGAGCGCCTGAAACTGCGCCTGTACCACGACAGCTACGACAATGAAATCACGTCCTATACAAACGGCAGCTACGCGACCCTGAAGACCAGCGGCCAGGGCAGCGTCAGCGGCGGGCGCAGCATCTATAACGACCGCACGAACGGCGGCGCGGTGGAACTCGAATCGTTCCGCCTGGCCGCGCACAGCCTGCGCTTCGTTGCCAGCTACAAGGCCGACGAGCACCAGGAGCTCGACGCCAGGGGCGTGCGCACCACCTGGTACAAGGATGCCCTGTGGACCCTGGGCGCGGAAGACAGCATTGCCCTCAATGCGGCGACGGAACTGTCGCTGGGCGCCTCGCGCAACGCGCTGCGCCCGGACACCGTCTACAGCGCCGGCAATGCGTATACCTTGCCGAGTAATCAATCGGCCACCGACCTGCAGGCGGGATTGTTCCACAAGACCGGTCTTGCATCGCGCGTGTACGCCACCGTGGCGCGCAAGTCGCGTCTGCCGACCCTGAAGGACCGCTACTCGCAGCGCCTGGGTACATATATTGAAAACCCGGCCTTGCGCGCGGAAGAGGCAATGAATTATGAGCTGGGCTACCAGGCAACCGTGCGCGGGCTGGCGCTCGATGCCGCCCTGTTCTACAGCGACGTGAAGGACAAGATCCAGAGCGTGGCGAATGTGGCGGGCGGGCGTGCGCAGATGCGCAACGCGGGCAGGGCGCACATCAGCGGCGTGGAACTGGGCGTGCGCGGCCGCGCCGGCGCCTGGCTCGATTTCGGCGGCAATTACACCTACACGGCCATGAAAAATGTCAGCGACCGCGCCATCCGCCTGACGGACGTGCCGCGCCACAAGCTGACGGCGCACGCCGTATTGCACGCGGCGCGCCAGGTCGACGTGGTGGCCATCGCGGAAGCGAACAGCGGCCGCTGGGTTTCGAACACTTTGGCACTGGGCGGCTTTGCCAGCGTGAACCTGAAAGCCGTGTACCGCCCCTTGCCGGCCTTGACCCTGGAAGCGGGCTTGAGCAACCTGGCTGACCGCAACTATGCGCTGGCCGACGGTTTTCCCAGCGCGGGCCGCACCTGGCTGGCCAATGCGCAATACCAGTTTTGAGTTTTCACTGTCATGAAAGGACACAGCATGTTGAAGAAAATATTCCTTGGTTTGGCTTCGGCCGCACTGCTGGCGGCGGCCCCCGCATGGGCCGACCCGGCGCCGGCGCGCGAGAACATGAGCCGCGCGCTCGCCGTCACGGGCAAGGTGGCAACGCCGTTGACCCTGACGGTAGCCGACCTGCGCCGGCTGCCGCAAGCCAATGGCGGAGACATCGCCGTCACGCGCCACAACGGCGACAAGGCCGAAACCATCACCAGTTACAAGGGCGTGCGCCTGCACGACATCCTCGACAAGGCGGCGCTCGATGCGCCCGGCCACAACGACGTCAAGAAGCTCGCCATCATCGCCACGGCCACCGATGGCTATGCGGTGGTGTTTTCCTGGGGCGAGCTGTATAACGCGCCGGCCGGCGAGGGCGTGATCGTCTACTACGAAAAGAACGGCAAGGCGCTCGACGACAGCGATGGCGAAATCGCCCTCATCTCGGCAAAGGACATCCGCACGGGTCCGCGCCATGTGAAGTGGCTGAACGCCATCGAGGTGCGCAAATTGGTGGAATAGAGGCATGCTGGGGTCTGACCCGCCAGGTCAGACCCCAGAATTTTTCTAGTGGACTATTTACGCAAACATGGCACTTTTCATTGCTTGGCCCGCCACGTCGAACAATCCCCGCGCCTTTGGTGCCAAGCCCGGCATGTGTATCGATGCGTGGATCATGCCGTCGAGCTGCACGCATTGCGCAGCCACGCCGTCGTCGCGCAAATACCGCGCATAGGCTTCGCCCTCGTCATGCAGCGGGTCGTACTCGCATACCAGCACCGTCGCCGGCGGCAAGTCCTTGAGCGACGTTGCCCGCAGGGGCGCCGCGTAGGCGTTTGCGCCGTCGGCCGGCTCGTTCAGGTAGGCGGACCAGCAAAAGCGCATCGCTTCCCGCGTCAGCGAGTGGCCCTCCGCATAGCGCTGGTAGGACGGCGTGTCGAAGGCAAAATCGAGCGCCGGGTACAGCAGCAGCTGATGCGCCAGCGCGGGACCGGCCTGGTCGCGCGCCATCAGGGCGGCGGCCGCCGCCAGGTTGCCGCCCGCGCTGTCGCCGCCCACGGCCAGCCGTTTCGCATCGATGCCCAGCGCCGCCGCATGTTCGGCGACCCAGCACAACGCGCGGTAAAAGTCGTTCAGTGGCACGGGGAACTTGTGCTCGGGCGCCAGCCGGTAGTCGACGGAAACGATCACGCAGCCGGTGGCGTTGGCCAGCGCGCGGCAGGGATTGTCGTACAGGTCCAGCGAGCACAGACACCATCCTCCGCCATGCGCAAAGACGATGGCCGGCAGGGGCTGGCTTGTGTCCGCGCCGGCGGGCACGTAGGCGCGCACGGTCAGCGCATGCTCGCCCGGCAGCACGTAATCCGTGATGGATGCGACGTCTTCCAGGGGGCCATGCAGCTGGCGCAACCCCGTTTCCGTGGCCGCGCGCAAGTCCGCCAGCGAGGCGGGTGGCGGCGCATCCCTTGTCTGTTCCAGCCAGGCGGCAATCAGCGGATCGAGGCTCATGCGTTGTTTCCTGATTTTTCTCCGGCCAGGAAGGGCAGCAGGTGGGCGATGAAGGCTTCCGGCTGTTCTTCCATGATGAAGTGGCCGCATTCGGCAACGATGGCGCCTTTCAAATTGTCCGCCTTGCCCTGCATGGTCAGCAGCGGTGCGTCGTTGGTCGCATGGTCGGCGCCGATGGCCAGTACCGGCATGGTCAGGCTGCGTTTTGCCCGTTCCAGATTTTGACGGATGGTTTCGGGTATGGCGCGGTAGTAGGCGAAACCGGCGCGCAAGGCGCCCGGCGTGGCATAGGCATCCGCATACACGTCGACGGCGACCTTGTCGCGGCGGTAGGACCAGCGGTCCAGGATGAAGCGGATGTATTCGCGTTCCTTGCCCGCCGTGAGCATCTCCGGCAAATCGAGCACCTGGTTGAACATGAAGTGCCACAGGAAGATGTTGTCGGACGGCGCGATGAAAATCGGCGGCGCGGGCGCCAGACCGGGAATCACGGCTTCCGTCAGCGCCAGTTTCGTCACGGCCTGCGGGAAATCGCTGGCCAGCGCATAGCCGACCCACATGCCGATGTCGTGACCGACCACGTCGTATTGCGCGTGGCCCAGGGCCAGCATGGCGCGGTGCAGGGTGGTCGCCACGGCGCCCGTGTCATAGCCGCCGGCCGGGCGGTCCGAGTGGCCGCTGCCCGGTGGATCGATGGCGATCGCCTGGTAGCCGCTGGCGGCCAGCGCCGCCATCACGTGGCGCCATGCATACCAGGTTTGCGGCCAGCCGGGGATCAGCAGCACGGGTTTGCCGGTGCCGGGACCAGCGATGACGCAATGCAGGCGCTGGCCGTCGATGCGGACGTAGTCGTGAATGAAGTCGTTCATATGTTTCCTTGATTAGTGATGCTCGATGCCGAGCAGGGTATTGATCTGTTGTGCGCTGACGGGGGCGCCGGCGAAGTCGTCGAAGATCTTGTCGGTGACGGGAATGATGTGGGCATTGATGAAGGCCACGCCTTCGCGCGCGCCCACCTCCTGGTCCTTCAGGCAGCATTCCCATTCCAGCGTGGCCCAGCCCGCGTAATCGTTTTGTGCCATCTTCGAGAAGATGGCCTTGAAATCGACCTGGCCGTCGCCCAGCGAGCGGAAGCGCCCGGCGCGGTTTTCCCATGACTGGTAGCCGCCGTAAATGCCTTGCCGCCCCGTCGGATTGAACTCTGCATCCTTCACATGGAACATGCGGATATGGTCCTTGTAGATATCGATGAATTCCAGGTAGTTCAACTGCTGCAGCACGAAGTGGCTGGGGTCGAACAGCATCTTGCAGCGCGGGTGGCGGCCTACGCGCTCGTAAAACATCTCGAAGCTGATGCCGTCATGCAGGTCTTCGCTCGGGTGGATTTCGTAGCACAGGTTGACACCCTGTTCCTCGCACACGTCGAGGATGGGCAGCCAGCGGCGTGCCAGTTCGTCGAAGGCCGCCTCGATCAGGCCGGGCGGGCGCTGCGGGAACGGGAACAGATATGGCCAGGCGAACGAGCCGGAGAACGTGCCCATGTCGGTCAGGCCCAGGCGTTTCGACGCCATGGCCGCCAGTTTCACTTGCTCGATGGCCCACTCGGTGCGCGCGGCCGGCTGGCCGTGCAGGTGTGCCGGGGCGAAGCTGTCGCACAGCGCGTCGTAGGCCGGATGCACGGCCACCAGCTGGCCGAGGATGTGCGTCGTCAGTTCGCTGATGACGAGGCCATGGCTGGCCAGCATGGCAACGAGGTCGTCGCAGTATTGCTGGCTGTGCGCCGCCTGCGCCACGTCGAACAGGCGCGCATCCCAGGCGGGAATCTGCAGGGCCTTGAAGCCCATGCCGGCCGCCCACTCGGCGATGGCAGGCAGGGTGTTGAAGGGCGCCGTGTCGGCGGCGAATTGTGCCAGGTGCAGGCTTGGTCCTTGGATGGTTTTCATATCGGCTCCTATTGTTTGTCGATCGACAAAGAATAGGCGAAATTGTTGGCGCGGTCAAGCCCGTGAAGCAAAATAAATGGCGAACGCGGCGCGGGCGCCAGGCGTTATACTGGCCGCCACTTCGCAAGCAGAGGATCAAGATGGCAGGAAGACCGAGGGAATTCGACCGCGCGCTGGCGCTGGCAAAAGCGCGCGACGCGTTCTGGACGCGCGGCTACGAGGGGGTGTCGATGGCGGACCTGGTGGCGGCGCTGGGCATCGCCTCGGCGCGCATCTATGCGGCGTTCGGCTCGAAGGAGCAGCTGTTCCGCGAAGCCGTGGAGCTGTATGAAACGGGAGAGGGCGCGTTTGCCGTGCACGCGCTGGCGGCCAGCCTGAACGTGCGCGATGCGGTGGCGCGCATGCTGGAAGAAGCCGTGCTGCTGTATACGCGCAGCGGCCAGCCGCAAGGCTGCATGGTGGTCACGGCCGCCACCAACACGAGTGCGGAAAACGCGGGCATCGCCGACTGGCTGGCGCAGCACCGCCGCGCGCGCACGCAAGCCGTCATCGAGCGGCTGCGCGCGGCGCAGCTGGCGGGAGAGTTAAAAGCGGAGGCGGACGTGCAGGCGCTGGGCGACTACTATGCGGCCTTGCTGCATGGCTTGTCGGTGCAGGCGCGCGACGGCATTCCGGCCGAACGGCTGCTGGCGCTGATCACGCCGGCGATGGCGCCATTGGCGCTGGAAATGAACAAGCAGACTATCTAAGCGCTAGTGACTGTTGTGCTTAAGTCTTGATGTCGATCAGGCTGCCCAGTGCCTGGTCGGCCGCCTTGACGACGTTCGCCGACAGGTTGAAACCGGCCTTGTAGACGAGGTTATCGGTCAGTTCGGAAGCGAGGCCCACGCCGTTCGGCCGGCTTTCGGCCGCCTTGGCCGCATTGGCATTGGCGCCGCTGACGCTTTCGCTGGCGGCCAGCTTGCGCCCCTCGACGGAGAGGGTGACGCCCGTGCCGGCCGGGCTGGCTTCCTGGAATTCGGCTTGCTGCGGCTGGAAGCCCGGCGTATTCGCATTGGCGATATTGTTGGCGGCCACATCCAGCGCGCGCTGGTTGGCGGTCAGCCCCGAGGTACCGGTGGTGAGGGCGGATATGGACATGGCAACTCCTTCAGAATACGCCCAGTTTACTCCCGTCTGCGGAAAAAGTGTGGTGGCGCAAGGCAACAATTTTTCCCGCAGGTGCTTGCCGCAAAAAATATGTACGTCACGTAATTTTTTTATATTGTTCTGTGGCATTTCACTGCCTAGACTGGCAGGGAAGTCATCCACGGAGTGCGCCATTTTCCACCTGTTACGCCCCATTTTTCTGGGTTTGCTGCTCAGCCTGCCTTGCCTGCCCCTGAAAGCCCAGCTTGTTCCCTCCCAGCTACCGCTCGATGCGCGCCTGAACGAGCAAGTCATCATGGTGCCGGCCGGGGACGGCTTGCGCGAGACGCTGGAGACGACGGTGTTTCGTCCCCCCGGCTCCGGCCCGTTTCCCTTGCTGCTGATGAATCACGGCAAGCAGGCCGGCCCGGCCCGGCTGCAGCAGCGCGAGCGCTTCATCTATATGGCGACCGAGTTCGTGCGCCGCGGCTATGCCGTGATGCTGCCGATGCGCGCCGGCTTTGCGCGCTCCACGGGCGCCTACCGCGATTTCGGCTGCGACATGCTGGGCAACGCCCAGGGCCAGGCGCGCGACATGCTCGCCGCACTCGCGTATGCGCGCCGCCAGAGCTGGGTCGACCCGCAGCGCATCGTCGTCGCGGGGCAGTCGTACGGCGGCATGGCGGCGCTGGCACTGGCCACCCGGATGGTGCCCGGCGTGCGCGGCGTGCTCAATTTTGCGGGCGGCTTGCGCATCGACATGCCCGGCTGCGACTGGCAAGGGGCGCTGGCCAAGACCTTCGCCACCCTGGGCGCCTACAACCACATTCCCAGCCTGTGGCTGTATGGCGCGAATGACGCGTACTTTTCGCCGGCGCTGGCGCGGCGGCTGTTCAATTCCTTTACCGGTTCAGGCGGCCGGGCGCAGCTGCTGGCCTACGGCCCGTTCAAGCGCGACGCCCACCTGACCCTGGGCAGCCGCGATGGGGTGGCCGTGTGGCTGCCCGCCACCGAGCGCTTCTTGCAGAAGATCGGCATGCCGGTGCGCCAGGTCTACCGCGTGGCCGATGCGCCGTCGCCGCCCGCCACGCATTTCGCGCCGCAGGACGATATCGCCGCCGTGCCCTACCTGGAAGAGCAGGGCCGCGCCGCGTACCGCGTCTTCCTGGAAAAAACCGCGCCACGCGCCTTTGCCTTGTCGGCCAGCGGCGCCTGGGGCTGGGCCGAGGAGGGCGAAAGCCCCGATGTGCGCGCGCTCGCTTCGTGCCAGCGCCGCAGCAGCCTGCCATGCCAGCTGTATTCGGTCGATGAAAGCGTTGTTTGGCCCGTCGCCGGCGCCAGCGCGAGCGCCGCCGGCGGCGCGCAATAGGCTGCCGCGCACGATAGTTGTCGCCGAAACGGGGGATGGGCGAATATACTAGTCGAAAAGGGAGGCGTTGCGCTTCCCGTCCGCCCTTATCATCAGCGAGAATTCACCCTTATGGCGTCATCCCCAGAAAACCTCAGCATGGCCGTGTTTTGCGACTTCGAGAACGTCGCGCTCGGCGTGCGAGATGCAAATTACGAAAAATTCGATATCAAGCCCATCCTCGAACGCTTGCTGCTCAAGGGCAGCATCGTTGTCAAGAAGGCATATTGCGACTGGGACCGTTATAAAAGTTTCAAGGGCACCATGCATGAGGCGAACTTCGAACTGATCGAAATTCCCCACGTGCGCCAGTCCGGCAAGAATTCGGCCGACATCCGCCTCGTCGTCGATGCACTGGACCTGTGCTACACCAAGGCCCATGTGAACACCTTCGTCATCATCAGCGGCGATTCCGATTTTTCGCCGCTGGTGTCGAAACTGCGCGAAAACGCCAAGCAGGTGATCGGCGTGGGCGTCAAGCAGTCGACGTCGGACCTGCTGGTGGCCAACTGCGACGAATTCATTTTCTACGACGACCTGGTGCGCGAGAGCCGCCGCACGGCCGCCAAGCGCGACGCGCGCGAAACTCCGGCGGCCAAGCGCTCGCCCGACGAGGAAGTGCGCCGCAAGGAAAAATACGAGTCGCGCAAGACGGAAGCGATCGAAATGGCCGTCGCCACCTTCGACGCGCTGGTCTCGGAGCGCGGCGACAGCGGCAAGATCTGGGCCTCGATGCTGAAGGAGGCGATCAAGCGCCGCAAGCCGGACTTCAGCGAATCGTATTACGGTTTCCGCACCTTCGGCAACCTGCTGGAAGAAGCGCAGACGCGCGGCTTGCTGGAATTTGGCCGCGACGAGAAATCGGGCGCCTATGTCTACCGCAGCAGCGGCCTGGTGCCTGTCGTTGCGCCCGTGAACGGGGAAGTCGCCAGTGAAGTCATCGCCAGCGGCGAAGCCGGCGCGACGGCGGAAGAGGGCAATCACCGCGATGGCGGCAGCCGCCGCGATTCGCGCCGCAATGGCCGTGGCGGCCGCAAGCAGAACGAGCAGCGCCGCAGCGAGTCCGCGCCACAGGCTTTCGTGCCGGTGGCCGACGCGGAAACGGCCGTCGAGCAGTATGCGCCGGCGCCGCAGCCGGAGATCGTGCATGAAGTGGCCGAAGCCGCAGTCGAGGTCGTGGCGGACGAGGGCAACGCCAAGCGCGGTTCGCGCCGCAATGGCCGTGGCGGCCGCAAGAACGGCGATGGCGGCCGTGAAGCGCGCGTCGAGGCCGTCGAGGTGGCGGTGGCGGTGGCGGAAGCCATGCCTGCGCCCGTGCCTGAACCGGTAGCCGAAGCGATCGTGGAAGCGGCCGCCGAAGCGAAGCCGAAGGCCAAGCCGCGCACGCCGGCGCGCAAGACGGCAGCGGCGAAGAAGCCGGCCAAAAAGGCGGCTGAAGCCGTGGCGGAAGCGGCGCCTGTGATTGAGGCGGCGCCGGTGGAAGTGGCCGTCGTGGCCGAAGACAAGCCGGCCAAGGCGCCGCGCAAGACGCCGGCGCGCCGTCCCGCGCGCAAGAAGGCGGAAGCGGCTTGATAGTTTGAGCAGGAACAAGCGGGGCGGCAATCGCATGCGCCCCGGCTTTTCCTGTGCCTGCCTTGCGCAAACCGCGCACCCCGATCTCCCCAAGCGTGTAGGATGAGCCTGTTTTTAACGCAGCGGGCGGTCAGGCATGTACCACGGTGAACGGTTCAACAGCATTTCCCATACGGTGGGCGCCGCGCTGGCGGCCATCGGCGGCGTCATCCTGATCGTCGCGGCGGCCCGCACGGGCGACCCCTGGAAAATCGTCAGCTGCAGCGTGTACGCGGCCATGCTGCTGACCCTATACCTCACTTCCACCCTGTACCACAGCGTGCGCGGCAGGGCCAAGGCCGTGCTGCAGCGGCTCGACCATTGCGCCATCTACCTGCTCATCGCGGGCACCTACACGCCCTTCATGCTGGTGACCCTGCGCGGGCCGTGGGGCTGGTCGCTGTTTGGCGTCGTCTGGGGGCTGGCGCTGTTTGGCATCGTGCAGGAATATGTGTACGCGAAAGGCGCGCGCATCCTGTCGCTGGTGATTTACGTGGCCATGGGCTGGCTGATCGTCATCGGCATCAAGCCGCTGCTGGCGGCGCTCGAGTGGAACGGTTTCCTGTGGCTGGTGGCGGGCGGGCTGTGCTACACGGGCGGCATCGTCTTCTATGCCACCGATCACAAGCTGCGCCATGGCCACGGCATCTGGCACCTGTTCGTGCTGGCCGGCAGCAGTTGCCACTTTATCGCCATTTTGTTCTACGTTGCCTGACGTAGCGCGCAGCCGGGCCACCCTCGCCGACTATTGCCTGTAATCCATTATAATGCCCTGATCTGTGAAACAAGGGCAAGAATGGATATCAACTCGGACGACCTGAAAATCTTCGTCACCGTCATCGACAGCGGCACCCTGAGCGCGGCCGCCGTGCACCTGGGACAAACCACCTCCGGCGTCAGCCGCGCGCTGTCGCGGCTCGAAGACAAGCTGGCCACCTCGCTGCTGACGCGCACCACGCGGCGCATGGAGCTGACGGAAGAGGGACAGCTGTTCCTCGACAAGGCGCGCGCCATCCTCGCCTCGATGGAAGACGTGGAAGAGTCGATCCGCATCCGCCGCCAGAAGCCGGCCGGGCGGCTGTCCGTCGATGCCGCTTCGCCCTTCATGCTCCACTGCGTGGTGCCCCACGTGGCCGAATTTCGCGCCATGTATCCGGAGATCCGCCTGGAGCTGACCAGCAACGACCAGATCGCTGACCTGCTCGAGCACCGTACCGATATCGCCATCCGCATCGGCGCCCTGGTCGACTCGACCCTGCATGCGCGCGCCCTGACTGCCAGTCCGCTGCACGTGCTGGCCACGCCCGCCTACCTGGCGCGCCACGGCGAACCGGCCACGCCGGAAGCGCTGTCCGGCCATGCGCTGCTGGGCTTTGCCCAGTACGACCTGGGGAATAACTGGCCGCTGCGTCACGAAGCCGGCAACAGCCTGCAGATCGTGCCCGCGCTGGCCGCCTCCAGCGGCGAAACCCTGCGCCAGCTGGCCCTGCACGACCAGGGCATCGTCTGCCTGTCCGACTTCATGACGAAGGACGATATCGCCGCCGGCCGCCTGGTGAAAGTGCTGCAGCCGTTCTACACGGGCTACCGCCAGCAGATCCATGCCGTCTACTACCGCAACACGCAGCTGGCGCAGCGCATCAGCTGCTTTCTCGAATTCCTGCAGCACAAGCTGTAGGCCGGGCATGAAGGAGAAGGGCATGCAGTGTCCCACCTGCGGCGAATACGGCGACCTGATCCTTGCGAAAGTCAGAAAGACGGGGCAGGAGGTGGTCGTTTGCACCGAATGCGACAATCTGTGGGCCGAGCCGGGCAGCGCGCCCGACATCGACGCCAGCGAGGGCGTGGCGGAGTTTCTGGCGGCAGCCGGTCTCGCTGACGACTGGGAGGAACTGGCGCTGCTCGCCAGGCTGCCGGCCGGCTAGCCTGCGCGCACGCGCGTCAGGCCGCGGCGTTCGCTTCCTTCGTTTCGGCCCGCAGCAGCAGTTCCACCTCGTGCGCGGGCAGCGGGTGACTGAAGTAATAGCCTTGCGCCTCATCGCAGCCATGGCGGCGCAGGTAATCGAGCTGCTCGGCCGTTTCCACGCCTTCGGCCACCACGCGCAGTTTTAAGTTGTGCGCCAGGGCGATGATGGAGACGACGATGGCTGCGTCGTCCGCGTCGCGCGCCACGTCGCCGACGAAACTGCGGTCGATCTTCAATACGTCGATGGGGAAGGTGCGCAGGTAGGCGAAGCTGGAATAGCCGGTGCCGAAGTCGTCGATCGACAGCTGCACTCCCAGCGCCTTCATGTCGTGCAGCTGGCTGACGGCGAGCGCCACGTCGTGCATGAACAGGCTTTCCGTCAGTTCCAGTTCCAGGCAGGCGGGCGGCAGGCCCGTTTCCAGCAGCACTTCGGCGATCGAGGCGACCAGGTTCGGCTCGTTGAACTGGCGCGCCGACAGGTTCACGGCCAGGCGCAGCGTGTCCAGCCCCGCCGCATGCCAGCGTTTCACCTGCGCGCACGCCTCGCGCATGACCCAGGCGCCGATCGGCACGATCAGGCCCGTATCTTCCGCCAGCGCGATGAAGCGCTGCGGCGCCACCATGCCCAGGTCCGGATGCTGCCAGCGCAGCAGCGCTTCCACGCCGACGATGCGCCCGCTGGCCAGGTCCAGCTGCGGCTGGTAATGCAGCACGAACTGCTCGCGCTCCAGGGCGTTGCGCAGCGCCGTCTCGATGCGCAGGCGCTCCAGGGTGGCCTGGTTCATGGCCGTCGTGTAGAACTTGATGTTGTTGCGGCCCTGTTTCTTGGCGCAGTACATGGCGATGTCGGCCTGCTCGATCAGGTTCTGCGTCTCGCCGTTCAGGGTCACGTCGCCGGGAGCGTCGTAGCGCGAGATGTCGTAGACGGCTACGCCGATGCTGCAGGTGACGAAGAATTCCTTGCCATCCAGCAATACCGGCTGGGCCACGGCATCCATCACGCGCTGCACGATGGCGGCGCTGAGCGCTTCGTCGGCCTGTTCGCACAGGATGGCGACGAATTCGTCGCCCGACAGGCGCGCCACCGTATCGGTTTCGCGCAGGCTGGCCTGCAGGCGCGTGGCGATGGTTTTCAGCAGCAGGTCGCCGGCCTTGTGACCGAGGCTGTCGTTGACGAACTTGAAGCGGTCGAGGTCGATCAACAGCACCCACAGCGCGCGGTTCTTGCGGCGAGACAGGGCCATCGCTTGCGCCAGGCGGTCGCGCAGCAGGGCGCGGTTGGGCAAGCCCGTCAGCACGTCGTGGTGGGCGATGTGCTGGATTTGCTGCTCGGCCAGCTTGCGTTCCGTGATTTCGGAACCCGTGCCCCGGTAGCCGCGAAATTCGCCGAACTCGTTGAACAGCGGTTCGCCATTGACGCTGAACCAGCGCAGCTGGCCATTGCGGTCGTGCATCGCATATTCGAGGTTGGAAAAGGGCAGGTGGGCTTCCAGGTTGGCGATATGCTGCTTGCCCCAGCGCGAATTGCGCATCTCCGGGTTGTTGTCCCAGCGCGTCATGCCGATGAAGCGTTCCAGCGGCATGTTCGACTTGTCCGTGAAGCCGCTGGTGATGTGGGTGAAGCAGAAGTTGGCGTCCTGCTCCCAGTACCAGTCCGAGGACAAGGCCAGCAGGCGGCGGAAGCGCTTTTCGCTTTCCTGCAGGGCGCGCTCCGTGCGCTGGCGCGCGCGCACGTCGGCGCTGAGCAGCTCGTTGCTGCGCTTGAGGTCGGCAGTGCGCTGCTCCACCAGCAGCTGCACGCGGCGCGAGCGCTGCGTCAGCGATTGCACGAAGGCGGCCGTCAGTAAGCTGAACAGCAAACCCATGATCACGGTGAACAGCGAGCCCAGGTGGTCCGCCAGGAAGGGCCGCGGATGGGCCACCACGCGCACGTGCCAGGGCCGGCCGGCGGAAAAAAAGGCACGGTCATAATGGCTGTGGTAGGCAAAGTGCAGCCAGCGCGGCAGCACCTCCCAGGTGACGCCCGCTTCGTCGGCAGGCGCCTGGCCATGCCGGAAGATCAACTGGCGCGGGTCGGCGCCGGCGTCGGCATAGACGCTCAGTTCGAGCTGCGGGTCGCCCAGCAGGTCGGCACCGGCGAGGATTTTCTGCACCAGTTCGCCGGCGCGCACGATGGCCGCCGTATCGCCGATCAGCGCCGCGCGCCGCTGCTGCACCGTTTGCAGGGGCACGCCGTGGCGGTACACGGGCCGTACGATGACGAAGCCCTGCTGCGGTCCCTGCGCCAGGGTCAGCAGGCCTGTGGCGGTGGTCTGGCCGCTGATGACCGATTGTTCCAGCGCGCGCGCCAGCATGCCGCTCGGGCTGACGTTCAGGCCGAAGGCGGGGCGGTTGCCCTGCAAGGGTTCGAGATAGTCGACCACCATGTAGCTGGCCCGCGTCGTCGCGGGCACGATGACGCCGTCGCGCATTTCCATCATGGCGTAGTCGGGCACGATGCGCCGCAGCTCGGCCTCGAATGCCGCGCGCTGCGCATGCGGCACGATGCGGTGGAAATTGAAGGCCTGGATGAACGGGTGGCGCTGCAGCAGCGGCGTGGTGAAGTCGTGGAACTGTTCGCGCGTGACGGGCACGACGGCGGCAAACAGCTGGTTCGTCGTGGTCAGCACCTCGACCGCGTCGTCGAGTCCCTGCTCGATGGCGGCCACCCTGGCGCCGGCGCGTTGCTGCAGGCTCAGGCTCATCTTGTCGTATTCGAGCTGGCTGATGGCGGCGAACAGCACGGCCGTCACGCTGACGCCGCAGGCGAAGGTCAGCGCGGCCGCGGCGGAAATCGACAATGGCAGGCGGCCACGCAGCATGGTTTTTCCTATCTCACTTCATGGACACAATTGCTCGGCAGCACCTGCCGGCCCGCGCAGGCCGTAGTTTGTCATAAACCACATCCATCATGCGAATTTTGCACCAGATCGCTGCTAATAAGCAACAATATAGATGGCCATGGCAGACGACTGTCAGTTGTCGCGTGCGCCTGATTGCCGGCGCAAACGCCACAGTTGCCATGCCGGCAGCAGCCGGTTCAGGAAAGCCAGGCCGCATACCCGGCGCCAGCGCACCAGGCGCACGACGCGCACGGCGCGGCCGTCGGCGCCTTGGCCTTGCTCAGGCTTGGCGGCGAAGATGATGCGGTTGTTGCCGGCGATGCCGTCGAAGTGACAGACGGCGCCGCGGAAGGTGAGCATCAGGCGCGCCAGCATGGCGGGATAGTGCTCGTCATAACTGAACAGGTTGGCCGCCAGCACGCCGCCGGGCAGCAGCGCGCGCAGGCAGTCCGCATAGAAGCGCGCGCTGCCGAGGGCGGGCGGCAAGCCCGTTTCATCGTAGCCGTCGAGCAGCAGCACGTCGGCGCAGCCCGGATGCTGGCGGATATAGCTGACGGCATCCGTCTCGATGATGCGCAGGCGGGCGTCGTCGGGCGGCAGCATGAATTGCTCGCGCAGGGCGATCACGTCGGCGCGCAGTTCCAGCACGGTGATGCGCGTATCAGGCAGGTGGCGGTGGCAAAATTTCAGCAGCGAACCGCCGCCCAGGCCCACCATCAGGATATGCCGCGGGCGCGGCACGAACAGGGTAAAGCACATCATGGCGCGCGCATAGCGCAGCAGCAGATGGTCGGGGCGCGACAGCAGCATTTCGCTCTGGATCATGCCGGGCTGGAATTCCAGGCGGCGCCGGTCGCCACAGGTATGCACCTGCGGGGCAAGTGGGGTGGTGCTTCTGTGTTCCGGCATGGGACGACTTCGCTGAGTGGACTGGGGAAGATGCTTTGTTGCATTCAGAGAAATCTGATAAGCTCCCGTGAGCATACCCGATTAATCCGCGCCGAGCATGCGTATATGCAGATATACGGCGCGCGGCGGCACGGCCGCGCAGTCGGGCACCATGGAGACAAGCATGTTTTTGGATCACCCCATCATTACGGCGACGAACAGTTTTACGGAGCCTGACCGCATCGAGCGGCTGACGCGCGTGTACGGCTACGCGGCAGCGCTGGCGGACCAGGCCGCCAATGTCGGCTTCATTGAAAAAGTGGCGCAGATCCACGACCACAAGGGCACCCTCATCGTGTTCTGGCACGAGGCGCCCAGCGACGTGGAAAAGCAGTATTTCGTGCAGGCGTGGGCCAGCAAGATCGGCGACGGCAGCACGAATGTCGAACACGAAATCTGACACAGCGTGCCGCGGCAGCGCGGCGATGGCGTAGCCCATGGATATCAAGACCCTGGTACTGGCCCTGGCGCTCGGCAACCTGAGCCTGTGCGCGGCCCTGTTCTTCTTCGAATACGAGCGCAAGAAGTCGCTCAGCATGTCCACCTGGGCGGTGGCCAAGCAATGCCAGGCTATTGCCTGGTGCCTGCTGTATTTCCGCGGCGTGCTGCCCGATTTCCTCTCCATCCTGCTCGGCAACAGCCTGCTGTTTGCCGGCATGGCGCTCGATGCGGGCGCGCTGTGGCAGGCGGCCGGGCGCGGCGGCTGGCGACGTTATGTTTTGCCGGCGCTGGGCCTGTCGGTGGCCCTGTTTGCCGCCTGCTACCTGTTCGACGTGGCGCCGCTGCTGCGCAGCGCCGGCGGCTCGCTCATCGTGGCCGGCTTTTTCCTCGCCGGCGTGGCCGCCCTGTGCCTGAAATGGCGCGAGGCGAGCATGCTGCGCCGCTTCCTCGTCGTCAGCATGGGCGTGCTGTCCTTGCTGATCGCCGCGCGCGGCGTGCTTGCCGCCACCGTTCCCGGTTTCGATGCGGAGCTGATGCAGCTGGCCGGCTTCGGCGCCCTGTACCTGATGATGCTGACGAACGCCTTCGGCTATCTGCTGCTGTCGCGTGAAAAACTGGGCGGCGAGCTGGCGCGCCTGGAAGTGCTCGACGCGGCCACGGGCGTGCCGAACCGGCGCGGCTTTTACCAGGCGCTGGCGCCGTGGATGGCGCTGGCGCGCCGGCCCGGCTTGCCGACGGCGCTGGTGGTGCTCAATATCGACCATTTTAAAAGAGTCAACGACAGCTATGGCCATCCGGTCGGCGATGCTGTGCTCAAAACCATCGTCGATACCTGCCGCCAGCAGCTGCGCGACAGCGACCTGATGGGCCGCCTGGGCGGCGCCGAATTCGCCATCCAGTTGCCGCGCACGACTCTGGCCGATGCGCTGATGGTGGCCGAGCGCATCCGCGCCGCCGTCGAAGCGCTGCCCGTCAAGACGGAGCGTGCCGTGCTGCAACTGACGGCAAGCCTGGGCGTGACCACCATCCGCGCCGAAGACAGCACCGTCAGCCTGTTCAAGCGGGCCGACGAGGCGCTGCAGGCGGCCAAGCAGGCGGGCCGCAACAGGGTGGTGGAGGCGCAGGGCGCCAGCACCCTCGATATCTAAACCGGATTATTTTTTGCGCGAGCCCAGCCAGCTGGGTTCCTTGCCGCATTCCTTGGGCAAGAACAGGGCATCGAGGCCCGGATCGCAGCGCCGGTCAGGCGCCTTCATCGGCTCGACGCTGAGCCATTCGCTCTTGGGCAGTATCTTTTCTTCGCGTGGCGCCACGGGCGGCGCGGGCGGCAGGCTGTCTTGCCAGCGTGCCTCCGGGGCAGGCGCGGGCGCGGTGGCCCAGTTGACGTCAACCTGCGCTGCCTGCGCCGGCGGTGTGTCCGCGTGCGCGGCGGCGCACAGCAGGCTGCCCGCGAAAAAGAACGCGCGCATGGCTGTGCTGTTTATGGAAATCACGGTTTGTCCTTGGTCGGTGCCTGGAAGGCGGACCCTGCATTATGACGGCGGCAGCAAGCAAAAAGACAAGAAAATTGCAACGGCATGTTACCAAAGGGACTATAGTTACTGGTAGCAAGCAGGTGCACTGTGGCAAGGTGATTGAAAGGCGGGTCAGGCGCGGGTCGCCGTCATTCGAGATGTGTATTCCCTAACTTGCATTTAAGCTAGGCAAGTTATGCTGTGGCATGCACGCCAGGCTGTCCTTTGCCGTCCGCACCGCGCCCCTCTTTTTTTACTCTTGCCAGGCCCATAATGAAAATGCTCAAATCCCTGCCTGTATGGCCGCTTGCCGCCCCGCTTGCCGGCTGGCTGTTCCTGTTCGGTTCCACCCTCAATCTCGGCGGCGCCTATCAGATCCTGCTGGTGGCTGGCCTGATCGGCAGCGTGCTGGCCGCCGTGTACCACGCGGAAGTGGTCGCGCACCGCATCGGCGAACCGTATGGCACCCTCGTGCTGGCGCTGGCCGTGACCCTGATCGAGGTGGCGCTGATCGTCTCGCTGATGCTGGCCGGCGGACCGGAAACGACGGGGCTGGCGCGCGACACCGTGTTTGCCGCCATCATGATCATTTTGAACGGCATCGTCGGCATCTGCCTGCTGCTGGGCGCCGGGCGCCACCGCGAGCAGACTTTCGGCCTGCTGGGCGTGAGCGCGTCGCTGGCCACCCTGGCGGCCATCGCCATTTTGACGCTGGTGCTGCCGAACTACACGTCGAGCGCCGCCGGCCCTTACTACAACTCCAGCCAGCTCATTTTCATCGCCGTCATCTCGCTGGTCCTGTACGGCACTTTCGTGCTGGTGCAGACGGTGCGCCACCGCGATTACTTCCTGCCCAAGGAAGCCGTCGGCGATGAAGAGGTGCATGCGGCGCCACCCACGCCCACCGTCGCCTGGGTCAGTGCCGGTGCGCTGCTGGTGTGCCTGGGCGCCGTGGTGCTGCTGGCCAAGTCGCTGGCGCCCGCGCTGGAGACGGCCATTGCCGCCATGGGCGCGCCGAAAACCCTGGTCGGCATCGTCATCGCCGCCATCGTGCTGCTGCCCGAAGGCCTGGCCGCCGTGCGCGCCGCGCGCGCGAACCGCCTGCAAACGAGCTTGAACCTGGCGCTCGGCTCCGCGCTGGCCAGCATCGGCCTGACGATACCCGCCGTAGTCGTGGTGTCGCTGGCCACGGGCCTGACCATTACGCTGGGACTCGATATCAAGTCGACGGTGCTGTTGCTGCTGTCGCTGATGGTCGCTACCCTGTCGCTGGGCACGGGCCGCACCACGGTCATGCAGGGCACGGTGCACCTGGTGATTTTCGCCGTGTACCTGTTTACCACCGTCGTCCCATAAGCTGCCGCACGGCTGCCGTTTTGTCACAATCCTGTCACGCCGCTGTCATACGATGAGGGTAGTGTGGTAGGATTTTTAAATCGTTTAAATGATTTATATAGTTTAGCAACTGAATTTGCCAACTTTTTCAGTTGGCACAGTCATGACAAGACAAGAGGCCAGTATGTATGCAGCGGTGGACCTGGGGTCCAACAGTTTTCGTTTACACGTCGGCAAGCATGATGGCGACACCATTCGCGTGGTCAAGAGCGTGCGCGATCCGATACGCCTGGCCGCCGGCCTGGACGCCAATGGCGACCTGACCGAAGCGGCCATGCAGGGCGCGCTGGCCTGCCTGCAGCGCTTTCGCGCCATCCTCGCCGGCTTCGAACTCGATGCCGTGCGCGTGGTGGCCACGTCGGCCATGCGCGTGGCGCGCAACGGCGCCGTCTTCCTGCCGCTGGCCGAGCAAGCCATCGGCTACCCGATCGAGATCATCTCGGGCGAGGAAGAGGGCCGCCTGATCTACATGGGCGTGGCCAATGCGCTGGCCATTCCCGGCGAACGCCGGCTGGTGATGGATATCGGCGGCGGTTCGACCGAACTGATACTGGGGCGCGGCAATGATATCGAACGCGTCGAATCCTTCAGCCTGGGCACGGTCAAGCAAAGCCTGTCGTTCTTCATCGGCGGACGCATCGACGCGCCGTCGTTCGAGGCGGCCATCCTGTCGGCGCGCAGCCATTTCGAGGATGCCGCGCCGCCGTACCATCCGCAGCACTGGAAGACGGCTTACGGCTCTTCCGGCACCATCCGCACGATCGCCGACATCATCGCCCGCAACAAGCTTGGTGACGGCTTGCTCACCAGCATCAGCCTCGATGCGCTGGCGCGCCGCTTCATCGAACTCGGTCACACCAGCCGCATCGACATGCCGGGCTTGCGCCCCGACCGCGCCAGCACCATCGTCGGCGGCCTGGCCATCCTGATCGGCCTGTTCCGCGAACTGGCCATTCCCGCCATGACGCCGATCGAGGCGGGTTTGCGCATGGGTGTGATGTGGGATCTGTACCTGCGTTCGACCAAGCGCGACCGCCGCGAACAGTCGGTGCAGGGCTGCATGGAAAAATTCCATATCGACCAGCAGCGCGCCGGCCGGGTGGCCGAGCAGGCGCTGGCCATGTACGCGCAGCTCAAGCCCACGTCCGACGCCCTGGTGAAATGCCTGCGCTGGAGCAGCCTGCTGCACGAGGTGGGCCTGGCCGTGTCGCAGACGGGCTATCACAAGCACGCATCCTACATCGTGGAAAATGCGGACTTGCCCGGTTTTACCACGCGCGAACAGAAGACCATGAGCCGGCTGATCCTGGCGCAGAAGGGCAACTTGCGCAAGATCGGCGAGGTGCTGTCCGACCCCGATTTCGCCAAGGCCGTGCTGGCGCTGCGCCTGTCGATTCTGCTCATGCATGCGCGCATCGAGGCCGATTTCAGCGAACTGCGCCTGCGCATGAAGAGCCGCATCGAACTCGACATCAAGCGCGGCTGGGTGGCGCACCATCCCACCGTGTCGTTCTGGATCGAGAAGGAGCAGGAATTCTGGGATGAGGTCGGGGTCGATTTCACCATCCGCGCCAGCGCCTAGAAGGTCATGGCATGCGCATGACTTGATGTGCAGCAAGCAAGATTTCAAAAAACAGTATATATTGTTTATATTATTTACTAGATTGGAGAATCCATGACCAAAACCACCCCAGCGAAAAAGGCCGACAGCGCGCCCGTATCGATGTTCCCGACCAGCGCATCGATCAACGCGGCAGCGGCCAAGGCCGCACCGGCCGCCAAGCCTGCAGTGAAGCCCGCCGCGAAGCCGGCAGCCAAGCCGGTGGCCAAGGCCGCCGTCAAGCCAGTGGCCGCCAAACCGGCCGCTGCGAAGCCGGCGGCAGCGAAACCGGCTGCCGCCAAGCCCACCGCCGCCAAGGCGCCAGCCGCCAAGCCGGCGGCCAAGGCCGTCGTGGCCAAGCCCGTTGCCAAACCTGTCGCCAAGGCCGCTGTCAAGCCTGCCGCCAAGACGGCAGTAAAAACCGTTGCCAAGCCAGCGGCCAAGGTTGCTGCAAAGCCCGCCGCCAAGCCGGCAGCGAAAACCGCCGTCAAACCGGCTGCCAAGGCCGCCGCCAAGCCTGCGCCAGCGAAAAAAACGCCGGTCGCCAAGGTCGTCGCCGTCAAGGAAAAAGCCCGCAAGCCAAAACTGGTGCGTGACAGCTTCACCATGCCGGAAGCGGAATACGAAGTCCTGGGCCAGGTCAAGAAAGCCTGCCTGAAGGCCGGTTTCGAGATCAAGAAAAGCGAATTGCTGCGCATCGGCGTGGCGCTGATCAGCCAGATCGACCTGGCCACGCTGCAAAACGTGCTGGCCGGTTTGCCGCAGCTGAAAACGGGCCGTCCGAAGAAGGATTGATGGCGCGGGCAGGGGCCGCCCCCTGCCTGGCCGTTCTGGTTTACCATGGGGCCTGTGATAGTTCCCCCATGGTTGCCATGTCAGAAGATACAGAGATCGAACGCGCCGGCTTCGTCGAGCGCGCCATCGTCCG
This sequence comes from Janthinobacterium sp. BJB304, assembly GCF_002735765.1. NCBI lineage: Bacteria > Pseudomonadati > Pseudomonadota > Betaproteobacteria > Burkholderiales > Oxalobacteraceae > Janthinobacterium > Janthinobacterium sp. BJB304. The sequence continues at coordinate 116,468 of NZ_PDZN01000003.1, read as the reverse complement.
CCATCGCGCGGGCCAGTTCACCGATGCCATCGACCACGTCGCCGAGGAAATCCCCGTCGCGCTGGTCTTCAATGGCATTTCCCACGTCGTCATGATGGCCACCCCGCGCGACCTGGAAGCGTTTGCCTACGGTTTCGCGCTGACGGAAGGCGTGGTGGCATCGGCTGCCGCCATCTTCGATTGCGAAGTGTTGCTGCGTCCCGATTCCGCCGAAGTGTCCTTGAGCATCGCGCAGGAGGATTTCGTGCGCCTGAAGGACAGGCGCCGCCAGCTGACGGGCCGCACGGGCTGCGGCGTGTGCGGCATCGACAGCATCGACATGCTCGATTTGCGGCCCGCGGCGCTGCCGCCGTCCCTGATCCGCGTCGACTTGCCGGCCGCGCTGGCGCGCGCATCCGCAGGCTTGCGCGAGCACCAGGCGCTGATGCGGGAAACGGGCGGCGTGCACGCGGCCGCGTGGTGCACGCCCGACGGCGACATCGTGCACGTGTTCGAGGATGTCGGCCGGCACAATGGTCTCGACAAGCTGATTGGCTACCTGGCGCTGCACGATATCGACATGCGGCGCGGCTTCGTCTTCCTGTCCAGTCGTGGCAGCTACGAGCTGGCGCGCAAGGCGGCGCGCATGCAGATACCCTTGCTGGCGACGATTTCCGCCCCCAGTTCGCTGGCCATTTCCATCGCCACGCAGGCCGGCATGAAGCTGGTGGGTTTCTGCCGCCAGGATGCGTACGTCGATTACACGCCGGATATCGGCATCTGAACATTCGCCGCTTGTAGCAGCACCGGCACGGACTTCGACGTGGGCGTGCCGGCGCCGTCGGCCGTGCTGGCCAGCGGCACCAGCGCATTCGTCTCCGGGTAGTAGGCGCCCAGGCAGCCGCGCGGGATGTCATAGGCGACCAGCCGGAAACCGTCGGCCCGGCGCGCCACGCCATCGTCCCAGGCGCCTATCAAATCGATCATATCGCCATCCTTAAAACCCAGCATGGCGATATCGGCCGCATTGGCGAAGACGACCTTGCGCGTGCCGTAAACGCCCCGGTAGCGGTCATCCATGCCGTAGATGGTGGTGTTGTACTGGTCGTGCGAGCGGGTGCTCATCAAGACCATCAGGCGCTCGCCGTGGCGCGCGCGGGCGCGGTGCAGCGGCGTGTCGAGGTCCAGCGGGGCGACGAGGAAGTTGGCCTTGCCGCTGGCCGTCTTCCACACGCGTTCGCGCGAGGCCACTGTCAGATGAAAGCCGCCCGGCTGCGCCACCCTGGCGTTGTAGTCGTAAAAATCGTCGAACACCTTTTCGATATCGTCGCGGATGCGCGCATAGTCGGCCGCGTACGCGCGCCAGTCCACTAGATTGCTGCCCACCACCGCTTCGGCCATGCCGGCCACGATGGCCACTTCCGAGCGCAGCTGCGGCGAAGCGGGCGCATTGCGGCCGTACGAGATATGCACCATGCTCATCGAGTCTTCCACCGTCACGCCTTGCGCCACGCCGTGCTGCAGGTCGATCTCCGTGCGGCCCAGGGTGGGTAGCAGCAGGGCTTCCTTGCCGATGACCAGGTGGCTGCGATTGAGCTTGGTGGCCACCTGCACCGTCAGCGCGCACTGGCGCAGCGCGGCGCAGGTGACGGGCGTGTCCGGCGTGGCGGCCGCGAAATTGCCGCCCAGCGCGATGAACACCTTGACGTCGCCGCGCCGCATGGCTTCGATGGTGGCCACCACGTCGTGGCCGTGCGCGCGCGGCGGAGTAAAACCATACACCTGGCCCAGGCGGTCGAGGAAGGCGGTTGTCGGCTTTTCCTCGATGCCCATCGTGCGGTCGCCCTGCACGTTGGAGTGGCCGCGCACGGGACATAATCCGGCGCCCGGCTTGCCGATCTGGCCGCGCAGCATCATCAGGTTCGACAGCATGCGGATGGCCGCCACGCTGTGCTTGTGCTGCGTCAGGCCCATGCCCCAGGTGGCGATGATGCGTCGGCCCTTGACGACAATGTTCGTCAATGCCTCGATCTGCGCGCGCGCCACGCCCGACTCCCGCAGCAGCAATTCCCAGCTTTCTGCGCGCAGGTCGTCGCGGAAGGCGTCGAAACCGCTGCAGTGCTCAAGAATGAAGGCGTGGTCGATGACGGCGGGCCTGCCTGCCGCCTGCGCCGCGTCGTCATGTTCGACGACGCGCTTGGCGACGGCCTTGATCAGGGCGAAGTCGCCGCCCAGCGTCGGTTGCACGAACAGGCCGGCCAGACGCGTGCTGTCCAGGGTCGCCATTTCCCGCGCGCTTTGCGGGTCCATGAAGCGCTGCAAGCCCCGCTCGCGCAGGGGATTGATGGAAACGATGCTGCCGCCGCGGCGCGCGCACTCGCGCAGTTCGCCCAGCATGCGCGGGTGGTTGGTGGCGGGATTCTGGCCGAAGATGAGGATGGTGTCGGCCAGTTCGAAGTCGGCCAGGGTCACCGTGCCCTTGCCGATGCCCACGGTGGCCGGCAAGCCGCGGCTGGTCGCCTCGTGGCACATGTTGGAGCAGTCGGGGAAGTTGTTCGTGCCGTACAGGCGCGCCATCAGCTGGTACAAAAAGGCCGCTTCGTTGCTGGCGCGTCCTGACGTATAGAACGCGGCCTGGTTGGCATCGGGCAGGGCGCGCAGGTGGCGGCCCACGAGGGCGTAGGCGTCTTCCCAGGCGATAGGCACGTAGCGGTCGCTGGCGGCGTCGTAGACCATCGGTTCTGTCAGGCGGCCGTGTTGCTCGAGCGCGTAGTCCGACTGTTCCAGCAGCTGCGTGACGGTGTGGCTGGCAAACAGTTCCGGTCCGGCGCGGCGGCTGGTCGCTTCGGCGGCGACGGCCTTGGCGCCGTTTTCGCAAAAGGCGAACGTGGACGCGTGGTGGCGGTCGGGCCAGGCGCAGCCGGGGCAATCGAAACCGTCTGGCTGGTTTTGCGCCAGCAGCGCCTTCAGATTCCCGGGCGCGACGCGCTCCTGGCGCAGGCTGATGGCCACGTGTTTCAAGGCGTCCCAGCCGGCGGCAGGCTTGGTGTAGGGCGTGATATGGACGGCGTCGGTGTCTGTCATGGGCTCTTTCGGCTGGGCGAGTGTGGTAATTATGCACGATCCCCGAATGACGTTGACTTGCGTCATGGAAATGACATTCGGCTGTCATTTTCCTGACATATTAGGCAAGTACGCTGGAGTCGTCTTGATCACAGGGGATGAAACCATGCAAAACATAATCGCATCAAACGAAGCCAAGGCCCGTCCGGTCCAACTGGTGCTGAGCCAGGCCACGACGGCGGCGGAATTGCGTGAAGTCCAGCGTTTGCGTTACAAGGTGTTTATCGAGACGATGGGATTGACGTCGCTTGCCAACGCCGATGGCCTCGACAGCGATGAATTCGACGCGCACTGCGATCACCTGATCGTGCGCGACGCCGACACCCTGAAAGTAGTGGGCACTTACCGCGTGCTGAGCGCGGCCAAGGCGGCCAAGATCGGCCGCCTGTATTCGGAAAACGAGTTCGACCTGAGCCGCCTGAAGAACCTGCGCGGGCGCATGGTCGAAGCGGGCCGCGCCTGCATCCACCCGAAATACCGGGGCGGCAGCGTGATCATGCTGCTGTGGTCGGGCCTGGCCGAGTACATGCGCCGCGAGCGCTGCGACTACCTGGTCGGCTGCGCCAGCATCAGCCTGGCCGATGGCGGCCACAACGCCGTCGCCGTGTACCAGGCGCTGGCGGAAAAGCACATGGCCCCAAGCGAGTACCGCGTCACGCCGCACCTGCCTTTCCCCATCCACCAGGTGGAAGCGGCGCACAAGCCGCAAGTGCCGCCGCTGATCAAGGGCTATCTGCGTTCGGGCGCCTGGATTTGCGGCGAACCGGCGTGGGATCCTGATTTCGAAAGCGCCGATATGTTCATGATGATGCCGCTGGCGAATCTGGACGAGCGCTATGCGCGCCATTACGGGGTGGTGCCTGGCTAAGGCTGCCAGGGCTCACGCCGGGCAGTAAGGCCTGCAGCTGGCTGGCCAGCGCCTGCACGGTGCTGCGCAAGCCGGTCTCCGGGCTGTCGGGCGGCAGCAGTTCGAGCAGGAAGCGCAGCGGCGCCGTGATCGTTTCGGGTTCGCCGATGCTGCCGTGGCGCCGCACGGCGCCGTGGTACAGGGCCAGGAAGGCGGCGCGCGCGGGCGCGTCGAAGGACTGGCCGTCCGGCGCCTGCCACAGGGCCGCCAGCAGGGCGGCGCGCACGGGGGCGCCGGCGTCGATGGCGCGGTGTTCATCCGCGTGGCGCTGGCGCGCATAGGCGATGGCGTCGTGCAGCAAGTCGCCCAACTGCGGATCGAGCGCGCGCCAGGCGCCGCCGTCGCCATGGGCTTTCAGCAGCAGGGCGCCCGCCAGCACCTGGAAAATCAGGTCGCAGTCGGCCGCGCCGCTGCGCCGCCGCGCTTCTTCCAGCGCGGCCAGGCAGGCGTCCGTCATGGCGCGCAGGGCCGATGCGCCGGAGTTTCCTTCGCGGCAGGCCAGGCGCGCCTGCAAGGCCCAGTAGCGTCCCAGCAGGGCCAGGCGCTGCGCCGTGGGCGCCAGCGCCACCAGCAGGTCGATATGCTGCTTTCCATCCTGCAGCAGCTGGCGTCCCTGGGCCGGGTCGGGCACGGCGGGCACCTCGATGCCGGCGCCCGCATTGAGGCCGCACAGGGCCGCGCCCTGGCGTATCTCCAGTTCCGCCCAGTGGGCGAGCGCGCGCAAGCCCACCTTGCCGTCGGCCGCGCTGTGCGCCGCCCGGTAATGTTCGATGGCGCGCAGGGTGTTCTCCAGTCCACCGAGACCGGCGCGCGTGGCAGCCATGTTTTCGCGGATGTCGGCGCAGCCGAAGAAGCGGGCACGCACGGCTTCCTCGATGCTGCCCAGCTTTTCCTCGATGGCCGCGCGGCGTGCAGGATCGGCACCCGCCAGGCGCGCGTGCAGGGTTTCCAGGTCGGCCAGCAAATGGCCGTGGTAGTGGTAATCGGGCGCTTGCCAGGGCCGGCTCTGCGTGTTCGGAAAGCGGTAGCGGTCGTCGCCGTACGCCTGATAGGCGCCCCAGGTGTTCGAGGCGGGGAATTGCAGATACGCCGCCTCGCGCGCCAGGCGCACGGCGTCGCCGAAGTATTCGCCGCTCAGCATGGCGTGGTAAAAGCTGTGCGCGAAGATGCTGGCCGCCTGGTCGTCGATGCGCCAGCCGGCCGCGATCACCGCCTGCGAGCCCATTTCAATGAAGGCCGTGGCCAGGCTGGCGGCCAGTTTCGACCACGGCGCGATGGCGTCCGGGCGCATGTCGCCCAGGTGGCAGCAATTGATGAAGACGAATTGCGGCACGCGCTTCAATTTACCCACCTGCGCCGCCGTCAGCCGCGTCTTCGGTCCCAGCACCAGGCCCGTATGGGCGATGCCGGGGCCGGCCACTTCGCCATGGCCGGCCAGGTGGATGGCGAAATAGCGCTCGTCGAACAGGTGCACCAGCACGCGCTGCGCCTGCGGGCGCAGCAGCTCGCGCACCTGGTAGCCGTACGCGCAGAACATGCGCGCCACGTCCTGCGCCTCGGCCTGCGCGGCGGACAGCTCTGGCAGGCCGGAATCGGTGTCGCCGATCACCAGCACGCTGTTGCTGGGCGGGCTGACGGCGGACGGCTGCTCGCGCAGGCTGGCCAGCTGGCGCACCATGCCGATGCGCGTCGACAGGGGGCTTTCCTCGCTGCCCGCCTCGTCGCGCATGAGTTCCCACGGATAGATGGCGGCGCTCTGGTCGACGGCCAGGATCAGGCCGCGCATCTCGGGGATGGCTGCCTTCAGGCCATTGGGCAGCATCAGTTCGTACAGCGCGCGCGACAGGCCCGGCTGGTCGGTGGTGTTGTCGGTGGCATCCATGATCAGGCCATCGACGGCTTGCCGCTGGTTCGGCTCCTCGTCGACGCTGTTGTGGGCGCGGTCCGTCAGCACCGTGAAGCGCAGGGCGCCCGACAGATCGGCGGCGACGATCTGCACGCGGCGCCAGCCGTTGTCGCCGCTCAGGCTGGGCAGGATGCGCCGGTAGCCGCCGGGGCTGTGGCGGATGCGCCGCTCGAACGTGAAACTGCCCTGGTAGCGCGCTTCGGCCATGATCTGTTCGATGGCCACGGCGGCGGCGATGGCGCGCGCCTCGGACTGTTCGTAGATGGCGATGTGGCCGATGCGGCAGGCCATGCCCGCGTCTTCGAGGCGCCGGTTGGCGCTGCGCGCGCCGTCGATCAGGGCCCGCGCGCACAGGGCGATGCTCAAGCCGCCGTAGCCGGAACCGGACAGCAGGCTGGCCACGCGCAAGCCGTGCTCGCCCATCGGCGGCGTGGCCACATGGCCGGCGGCGCGCACCTGCAGGCAGACGCACGCGTATTCGAGCAGGCCGCCGGCAAAGGCGCGCGCCAGTTCGCCCGGCGTCAGCTCGCCCAGCGCGCCCAGGCCGATGACGATGGCGCCGCCGGGCCGGCGCGCCGCATCGGGCTGCAGCACCACGAGGGCGGAGTCGGGACGCTGCGGAAAGCGCCCGAGCGCGTGGATTTCCTGCAGCTTGCCCGCCAGCAGGCGGTCGAGAAAACTCATGCTGCCGCGCAGCGATTCGGATGCGTAGCAGCCGCTCATGACGGGCGCGTCGGCCGAGGCCATGCTGCCGTGGATGACGGATAGGCTCAGCTGCGGCGCGCGGCTTTCCGGCGCGCTGGCGGGGCCGGCGGCGCCGATGGCCGCGTCGAGCAATTCCTGCGGCTGCGGGTACAGCGGCGTGGCGTCGGGCACGTAGGGATGGAAGCGGGGCGGGGCGCCGCCCGGCGCGTGCGGCGGGTGCCGGGGCAGGGCGGCGCCCTGGCCGCCGTCGAGCAGCTGCGCGATGGCCGGGTAGTATTCCTTTTGCAGCAGCAGGTCGCCATGCGCCACCGGCAGGTAGCAGGCCGCCACGCCGTCCGGCACCGCGCCTAGCCAGGCCGTGCGGCCATCGCCGTCCGGCGACCAGGCCGTCTCGATGGCGCCGTCGCGCAGGCGCAGCGCCACCGGCGTGTCGGCGCAGCCGGCCAGGTAGCTGCAATGGCGCGCGTCGAGCGGGGCCGCTTCCAGCAGGGTCACGGTGGCGCGCGCGGCGGCCAGCGCCGGCGCCTCGGGCGCCTGCCAGCCGCCGGGCAGCCCCGCTTGCGCGTCGCCGGCGGCCAGCTGCGCCCAGGCGCCGGCGTCGAAATAATCGATGGCGCCCGCCTGCGGCCACGGCAGCATGTCGAGCACGCCGGGAAAGGCGCGCACGAAGCCGAGAAACTGGCGCCGCGTGTGCTTCCAGCCGATCCAGCAGGCCAGCATCTGCACCAGCCGGTCACGCCCCAGCAGCACTTGCACCATCGCCTGCGTGCCACGGTTGGCCGTGCCCACCTGCAGCAATCGGCTGCCGGGCAGGGCGCCGAAGCGCTGCCAGCGGTCCTTCAGGGCCAGGCGCGCCACCAGTCCGCCCATGCCGTGGGCTACGATGCGCAAGGGCTGGCCGCGCTGCTCGGCGTCGCGCATGGCGTCGTCGAGCACGGGCAGGAAGGCGCGGCACGACTCCTGCAGCGACAAGCGCCAGTCATAGGTAAAGGGCCGCACTTCCTGGCTTTGCGCGAGAAAGCGGGCGAACGGTTCATAGCAGGACTCGAGCCAGCCGGCGCTGACGATGTGCGGCTGGCCGACGGCCAGGCGTTCGATGCGCCCTTCGACCAGGTTGACGGGGTCGAACCAGATGCGGTTGCTGCCCACTTGCAGGTGGCTGCCCATGATGTCGGGCAGCAGCAGCACGATGGGCGCGTGTGCGCGCCGTTTCGGCACCTCGCCGCTGCGCGCCAGCGGGCCGTGCTCGATGCCGGGCAGCGGCTGGTAGGCGGTCTCGTCGCCGCTGAGCGCCTGCACGGCGGCCTGGCTCGATGGCGCGCGCTCGAAGTAGTTCAGGTGGTGCGTGTGCGGCCCGCGCAGCAGCAGTTGCCGCACGGGTGTGCTGCGCGTGGCGCCGCCGGCCATCGAGGCGCAATTGACCACCAGGTCGTTCTGCCCGCCGTACAGCTGGTCGTCGAGGCAGTCGCCCAGCCAGCCCAGCAGGCCATCGCCGCTGCACGCGCCGGCCAGCACGTGCAGCGGACTGGCCACGCGCACGTCGGGCGCGTTGAGCAGCGCCACCAGGGGCGAGTCGGGCATCATCGCTTCCAGTCCCGGCAGGATGCGCGCGTCGCAGCGCTGCTGCACCACGGCCAGCAGGAAGGCCATGGCGCCGTCGGGAACGCTGCCGTGCAGCAGCAGGTTGAACATCACGCTGGCCCAGCGGTCCAGACGGCCCGACATCAGGGTGGTGCCGCGCGACGGGCAAGCCACGCGCACGAAACGGGCGATGCGGATGGCGCGTGTTTTGAGTTCCACGCTCAATTCGCGCAGGCGCACCGCATCCGCGTCGTAGCCGCCGCGTCCGCCCAGCCGCGCCTGCGCCGTGAAGTGTTCGATATCGTGGCTGTTGAACGCTTCGCCGCCCACCGTGTTTTCGCTCAATCGCTCCAGGCCGTCGCCGGCCAGGTCGACGGCGCCGCGGCTGTCGATGCGCTGCGCCCGGGCCAGCAATTCGCCCACCAGGCCGCCGCGTGAATGGGTCAGCAGGTGCAGCACGGCGCCGTGCGGCAACTGGCGCACGAGGGCCAGCGCGTTCTCGATGGGACTGTCGCTGAGGCTGCGGTGCTCATAGCCGTAGATGCGGTTGCCGTACTGCGCCGCCAGTTGCGGCGCCAGGCCGTTGCGCCACAGGCCGGCAAAGCTGCGCTGGGTCGACGAGGCCGTGCCGTGCAACAGCAGCAGCACCGGTTCCGGCCCGGCGGGCAGGCTGGCGACGGCCGTCATGCCGCCCGCCTCGATGCCGCAGCGGTACAGGCCCAGCCGTTGTTCCAGCTGGCGGTCCTGGAAGGCGCCCGCCGCCGCCAGCGCCGTCATGGCGGCGGCGCCGCAGCGGTACACGCGCACGGCCCGCAGCATCCAGGCGCCCAGGCCGTCGCGGCTGGCGCCGGGCGGCGGGCGCGCCGCCTGCGGGCGCAGGGCCAGCCCCACTTCGATGCTGGCGGGCGCGCCGTCGCGCGCCAGCGTGGCCGGCCCCAGGTAGCGTGGCAGGTCCAGGCTGCCTGCCAGCAGCGAACTGCCGTCGCACAGCAGCAGCTGCACCACGTCGGCCGGGCCGATATCGAGGGCGATGCGGCAGCTGCCGATGCCGCGCGCGCTCGACAGCACGTGGGTTTCGCTGTGCCAGCCGGGCGCGGCGGGGCAGTCGCCGGCGCTGGCGAGGGGATCGCGCGTGAGCGTCAGGCGCAGCACGGGCGGCGCAAGGGGATCGCTGGACATGCGGTTGAGATCACTGGTTAAAAGCTGACCTTGATGCCTGCGCGGACTATGCGTGTTGTGTCAGATCAAGTATGTGTGGAAATGCAGGGGGAGAAGCTGGGAGGGCTGGCGCGGCAGGGCAGAGAAACGGTCAGCATGGTTTGGGCTGGGTCTCTTCGCTATCGTGCTCGGATGTTGTGCGGTGAGCGAACTACGCGAATTGTATGGCAAAAGTTCATGGCGCCGGGGACCTGGGTGCCTGGCATGGCATTACAACAGCGGGTGGTTCAATGGACTGGTGTGGCGGACAGTTCCTTCAGTTCGCGGATGGTGATGTCCGATTTTTCATGCATGCGCAATAAAATCGTTGCACCGACCGACAGTTTGCCGTGCCGAATCTTGCTGATGATGGGAGGCTGAACTTCCAGGACGCGGCACAGTTCCGCATCATTTTTCAAGTTCAGCTTCTCGATCAGGGTATCGAGCAGCTTGTTCGGCACAAAACTCGATGGTTCGAGCGCCCGCGCCCGGTTCATCGCTTCAATCATTTCCAGCTTCTTTTGTCGAACGTTCATTTACTCCTCCTTCAGGTTATGCAAGGGACGAGACCACTTTATATGGTCCCGGCTATAGTTCGTCATCGCAGTACGGCTGTCTGGGTGACGTGACAACATTCGCGTTACAACATTGATAACCAGGCAAGTGTTTTCAATAATACTACGATAACAAAACTTGTGACAGATGGTCAGTTAAATTAACTGATTGTTTGATCAATTTGGTTGACGGTTGTTGTATTTTGTAAGCCGCTTTTCGTCAGAATCATGGTCCGGTCCGCCATTTCGGCGGCGGCCAGCGAGTGCGTGACCATGATCGCGCAACTGCCGTTGGCCTTGATTTCGGCGCGCAGCAATTGCAGGATGCTGTGCGCCGTGTCCGGGTCGAGGTTGCCGGTGGGCTCATCTGCCAGCACCAGCGCCGGCTTGTGCACGAGTGCGCGGGCGATGGCCACGCGCTGCATTTCGCCGCCCGACAATTGCTGCGGAAAGTCGCCGCCGCGTCCGCCCAGGCCGACGGCCTCGAGCATGCTGGCGGCACGCTCCTGGGGCAGTCCGTTGAGCAGCAGCGGCAGGGCCACGTTTTGCAGCAGGGTCAGGTGCGGCAAGACGTGGAAAGCCTGGAAGATAAAGCCCATGCGGGCGCGACGCAGCCGGGTGGCGGCGGCGTCATCGAGGCTGGACATGGCAATGCCGTCCACCAGGATAGGGTGCGCTTCGGCACCCGCATCGGGCGTATCGAGGCCGGCGATCAGGTTCAGCAAGGTCGACTTGCCCACGCCCGAATCGCCCATGATGGCGATGAATTCCCCCGCCTTGAAGCGGCAGGAAAGGTTGGCCAGCACGGGACGGGCATTGGCATAGGACTTCGACAGATGGCGCAATTCGAGCATGGTGATCTTGATTAATAACGGCTATCGTAAAGGGAGGCACGCGGGGGAGAGGGGGGCCTGGGAACTGCAAGGGGCGCGGATTGTTTGGCCGGCAATGTGTAGTATACGACAGCCTTATCATTTTTGCTGGGTAATACCAATTTTATGTGCATGCCGGCTGTTCGACCTTAAGTTACCTGCCGCACGGCTGGCTTGCGCGGATTCCGCTATGATGGAAAAAAGTCATCGGCAAGGCGCCCGCACACCGCTGCGGCAGGGGCGGCGCGCCCGGTGGCCGACCGTGCAAGCCCTTCGTGAACCTCATATTGACGACGCCAGCCCATGACCATGCCACTCGCGCAACAGCAGTCCGATTTGTATCCCGCCAGCAACGCCAGTGCGGCCAGCGCCACTCCTGTCACGATAGCCGAGATCAGCGCAGGCCTGTTGGCGCGCGATGCCTGGACTTCGCCCAAGTATCTGTACGACGCGCTCGGCTCGAAACTGTTCGAAGCCATCTGCGCCTTGCCCGAGTACTACCCGACGCGTACCGAGGCGGCCATCTTCGCGCGCCACGGCGCCGAGATCGCGCACGCCGTGGGGCCGGGCAGCACCCTGATCGACCTGGGCGCGGGCAATTGCGCCAAGGCCGCCAGCCTGTTTCCGCTGCTGCATCCGGCGCAATATGTGGCCGTGGATATTTCCTACGATTTTCTCAGTGAATCGCTGAGCCGGCTGCAGCAGCGCTTTCCGCATATCGAGATGACCGGTCTGGGCCTGGATTTCTCCAGTCGCCTGGACTTGCCCGACAGCGTGCGCGACGCGCGGCGATTGTTCTTCTATCCCGGCTCGTCGATCGGCAATTTTGCGCCTGAGCAAGCGATCGCCTTTTTGCGCCGCCTGCGCGCGAATGCGGACGGCGATGGCGGCCTGCTGATCGGCGTCGACCTGATCAAGGAAGACGCCATCCTCGACGCCGCCTATGACGATGCGCTGGGCGTCACGGCCGCTTTTAATCTGAACATGCTGCGCCACGTGAATGGCCTGATCGGCGCCGACTTCGACGTGCGCGCGTGGCAGCACCACGGCTTTTTCAACGCCGACGAGCACCGCGTCGAAATGCACCTGGAAGCGCGCAGCGAACAAGTTGTCCATTGGAAAGGTGGCCAGCGCCGTTTCGCGAAAGGCGAACGCATCCATACAGAAGACAGCTATAAATATACGCGCCCGGCCTTCGTCGGCTTGCTGGAGCAGGCAGGGTTTTCCACCGTTCAAGTCTGGACGGACCCGCAGCAGTGGTTTGCCGTCATTTATGCGCGCATCATCAGGGACTAAGAAAAAGATGCTGATCGATCATTACAATAAAGTGCGCCAGCACTCGCTGCGGCTGGCCGAACCCCTGTCCGACGAAGATTGCGGCGCCCAGTCGATGCCGGACGCCAGTCCCGTCAAATGGCACCTCGCGCATACCACCTGGTTTTTCGAAACGTTTATCCTGGAAAGCATGGAAGCGGCGTTCGCGCCATTCCACCCGGCTTTCCGCGTGCTGTTCAACTCGTATTACAACGGCGTGGGCGAGAAGCACCCGCGCGCCCAGCGTGGCTTGCTGACGCGCCCCGGCATGGCGCAGGTGCGCGCTTACCGGGCCGACGTCGATGCGCGCATCGCGCGCCTGCTGGCGGGGGAACTGGCGCGCGACGCGCGCGAACGGCTGACCATGTTGCTGGCGCTGGGCCTCGAACACGAGCAGCAGCACCAGGAATTGCTGTTGACGGACGTCAAACACTTGCTGGCGCAGAGCGCCCTGTTTCCCGCCTATCTAGACGGCGCGGTGGCGCCAGCGCAAGAACACGCGCAGCCCACGGCCTGGCTCGCCTTCGACGGCGGCCTGGCGCAGATCGGCCATGCGGGCGACGGCTTTTGTTTTGACAATGAATTGCCGCGCCACCCGCAATACGTGGCGCCGTTCGAACTGGCCAGCGCGCTGGTGACGAATGGGGAATTTCTCGCCTTTATCGAGGCGGGCGGCTACCGCACGGCGCATTGGTGGCTGGCTGAAGGCTGGGACTGGGTCCGCACGCAACAGCTGACATGCCCCCTGTACTGGCAGTGCGACGAGGCGGGCCGCTGGCAGGAATTCACTTTATCCGGCTTGCGCCCGCTGGACCCGCAGGCGCCGGCCACGCACTTGTCGCTGTTCGAGGCCGATGCGTATGCGCACTGGGCCGGCGCGCGCCTGCCGACGGAAGCGGAGTGGGAAGTGGCGGCGCAGGGCGTCGACATGCAGGTGGGCCAGCTGCATCCGGCGGCCGGCGCGCCGGGAACGGGACTGCGGCAGATGTTCGGCCATTGCTGGCAGTGGACCAGCAGCAGCTATGCGCCGTACCCGGGCTACCGCACGGCGCCCGGGGCGCTGGGCGAATACAACGGCAAGTTCATGCTGAACCAGTATGTGCTGCGCGGCTCGTCGTGCGCGACTCCTGCCGGCCATGCGCGCGCCAGCTACCGCAATTTCTTCCCGGCCGGCGCGCGCTGGCAATTTACGGGCATCCGCCTGGCGCGCCAGGTGGAATAAGCAAAGGTGGAATAACTTAGTGCAGGCGCGGGACGGCGGGCGCGTCAGGACGGGGCGGTGCCTTGGCGCTGGCGTTCTGCTCGAGCTTGAACTGGCTGACGAGGGTTTCCAGGTCGCCCGCCTGTTCATGCATGGCCGCCGCCGCCGCGGCCGCTTCCTCGACCAGGGCCGCGTTCTGTTGCGTCGTCTGGTCCATCTGCATGATGGCCGCATTGATCTGCTCGATGCCTTCGCTCTGCTCGTGGTTGGCGACGCTGATTTCACCGACGATGGCGCTGACCCGGCCCACGCTGGCCACCACTTCATCCATCGTGGCGCCCGCCTGGCTGACCAGCTGCGCGCCCTGGCCGACCCGCGTGACGGAGTCGGCAATGAGTTCCTTGATCTCTTTTGCCGCCGCCGCCGAGCGTTGCGCCAGGTTGCGCACTTCCGACGCCACGACGGCAAAGCCGCGGCCTTGCTCGCCGGCACGCGCCGCTTCCACGGCCGCATTCAGTGCCAGGATATTCGTCTGGAAAGCGATGCCGTCGATGACGGCGATGATGTCGACGATCTTGCGCGACGAGGCATTGATGGCGTCCATGGTGCCGATCACTTCCGCCATGGCCGAGCCGCCGCGCTGCGCGATGGCCGACGCCGAGCGGGCCAGACTGTCGGCCTGGCGCGCATTGTCGCTGTTGCTGCGCACGGTGCCCGTCAGTTCGATCATCGACGAAGCCGTCTCTTCCAGCGCGCTGGCCTGCGCTTCGGTGCGGGCCGACAGGTCGGCATTGCCGCTGGCGATCTGGCTCGACGCCACGGCGATCGTACCCGTGCCGCCGCGCACTTGCCCCACGAGGGTGGCCAGGTTGGTGTTCATGTCGCGCAAGGCTTGCAGCAGCTGGCCCGCTTCATCCTTGCCGTCGGCCACGATCTTGCTGCTCAAGTCGCCTCCAGCCACGGCTTGCGCCACGCGCAGCGCATATGCGATCGGCGCGGTGATCGAGCGCGTGACCCGCCAGGCAAAGAGCACGCCCAGCAGCAGGGCAGCCGTGCCCAGGCTGGCCATCAGCACATTCGCCGCGGAAATATTCTGCTGGATTTGCTGGCCGCCATGCACGACCACGCCGCGCTGAATTTCATTCAGGCGGTTCACCGTCTTTTGCAGTTGGTTCAGGGCGGGCAGGGTATCGTCGCGCACGTGCTTGGCCGCTTCCGCGCGCTGCCCCGCCACCAGCAGCTTGTCTGCCTGGCTGAACGAGACGACATAGGCCTTGCGCTGCTGCTTCAGGGTGGCCAGCAGGTCCTTGCCTTCCGGCAGCACGATCAGGCGGTCGAGGATGGCCAGCGCATCGGTGATGGTGGCCTTGTTGGCATCGATTTCGCCATGGATGGCGTTGGCGCGGGCTGGATCTTCATGGATGAACAGTTCCAGCACCAATGCCGCATTCGAACGCGTCGTGCTGCGGATGGTGGCGATGGCGTCCGCCTTGGCCCAGTCTTTCTCGATGATGGACTCGCTGAGCGCGCCGATCTTGTCCAGCCGGAACAGGCCCGTTCCCACCAGTACTGCCATCAGCAGCAGCACCACGCCAAAGCCGGCACCCAGGCGCGCGCCTATCTTCATATCCGTCAATTTCATACTGATTCCCTCGGTAGCTAATGATCTGTCCCCGGTGGTCTTATTATGAGTCGATTATACGGCGCGTGATACTTCTTTTGCAGCAACAATTGCCTTGCGGAAATGAAAAAGCGGCACGGCGATCAAGCCGTACCGCTTTTTTTCCCTGTGCCAGAGGGAACGCAGTCCTTAGACGGCGCTCGCCGCCACGTTGGCCGTTGTTGTTTTTTCGGCTTCCGTCTGCCCAATGCGGCGGTTCACGGCCGACAGCACGGCCTTGAACGAGGCGGTGACGATGTTGCTGTCGATGGCGGCGCCGAACAGGGTCGGGCCGTTATCGAGGCGCAATTCCACGTAGCACGCCGCTTGCGCGTTGGCGCCGGAGCCGATCGAGTGTTCGTGGTAATCCATCAGCTTGATGTCGAGACCGAGCGCATTGACGAAGGCGTCGATGGGGCCGTTGCCGCCGCCTTGCAGGGCCAGCGGCGTCTGGCGGTGCGACAGGCTGATGTCGATCTGCACGGATTCGTCGCTGCTCGTGTCTTCCACCATGCGGTGCGAAGCGTAGGCGTACGGCGCCGTTTGCTCCAGGTATTCCTTCTGGAAGATTTCATGGATATCCTGCGCGGCGATTTCGCGGCCCGTGGCGTCGGCCACGGCTTGCACGGCGCGCGAGAATTCGATCTGCAGGCGGCGCGGCAAGACCAGGCCGTATTCCTGTTCCAGCAGATATGCCATGCCGCCCTTGCCGGACTGGCTGTTGACGCGGATCACGGCGTCGTAGCTGCGGCCCAGGTCGGCCGGGTCGATCGGCAGGTAGGGCACTTCCCAGATGCTGTCCGGTTGCTGCTTGGCGAAACCTTTCTTGATGGCATCCTGGTGCGAGCCGGAGAAGGCAGTAAATACCAGGTCGCCCGCATACGGGTGGCGCGGGTGGACGGGCAACTGATTGCACTCTTCCACGCACTTGCGCACGGTGTCGATGTCGGAGAAATCCAGGCCCGGATGCACGCCCTGCGTGTACAAGTTCATCGCCAGGGTGACGAGATCGACGTTGCCCGTGCGCTCGCCATTGCCGAACAAGCAACCTTCCACGCGGTCGGCGCCCGCCATCACGGCCAGTTCGGCCGAGGCGACGGCCGTGCCGCGGTCGTTATGCGGGTGCACGCTGATGATGATGGAATCGCGGCGCGCCAGCTTGCGCGACATCCATTCGATCTGGTCCGCATACACATTGGGCGTGCTGCATTCGACGGTCGAGGGCAGGTTGATGATCATCTTGTTGGCCGGCGTCGGCTTCCAGATGGCGCTGACGGCGTCGCAGATATGCTTGGAGAAATCGAGCTCCGTGGTGGAAAACGATTCCGGCGTGTATTCAAAGCCCCATTCCGTTTCCGGATGCTGGGCCACCAGCTGTTTTACCAGGGTGGTGCCGGTGGTGGCGATAGTCGTGATTTCTTCACGCGACATGCCGAACACGACCTTGCGGAACACGGGCGCCACGGAGTTGTACAGGTGGACGATGGCGCGTTTGGCGCCGACGACGGATTCCACCGTGCGGCGGATCAATTCTTCGCGCGACTGGGTCAGCACGATGATGGTGACGTCGTCCGGAATGCGGCCTTCATCGACAAGCTTGCGCACGAAATCGAAATCCGTCTGCGATGCCGATGGGAAACCCACTTCGATTTCCTTCAGGCCGATGGCGATCAGCATCTCGAAGAACCGCAGCTTCTTTTCCGCGCTCATCGGCTCGATCAAGGACTGATTGCCGTCGCGCAAGTCGGTGCTCATCCAGATCGGCGGTTTGCTGATGATCTGGTTCGGCCATTGACGGTCGGTCAATTTAACTGGAGGAAAGGCGCGGTATTTGGAAGCTGGGTTTTGCAACATCATGATCGGGTACTCCTGAAGATAGGGGGAAATCAATGGTTGTGGCGCAAGCTTGCCGGGCGGCCACGCAACACTAGGCCAGGCAAGCGATCGGTAGCGGTAGCAGTGCGGCCGCGATGCCGGCAGGGGCAGTCGCAGCGGGGATTACGTGTACGTATGGGGATGGTGCAAACATCATCAAACCTTCCAGGGTTTTTGAAACACGCCGGCGTGTGGCCAGGCGAAGCAATGCGGCAAACTTATGCGCGTGCTAGTAGTAGTCGCGATAGCGACAGCAGGGAAGGGGAGGAATGTTTGAAGGAGGACATGCACTCAATGTAAGGGATGTCGGGCGGGGCTGTCAAGCGTTTCCGTTTTACATGTAGTGCACGTGTGATGCCCCGTTCGGCATTTCCTGCTGCGCGCGTTCCAGGCAGCGCCGCAACAGGGCCGCATCGCGGGGCAGCCGCGACGCCAGCCCCTGCCAGCCCAGCAGCTCCAGTTGTTGCGGCATGCCCACCAGGCCCGTGATGGCATCCCAGAAGGCATCCCAGTTCATGCCGTAGAAGGAAGGGAAATCCAGTGCGGCGGCCAGGGCGGCATGCAGCTGGCGCGGCGAGTTGATTTCGCTCAAGTCGATGCTGATATGGGTTGGCCTGTTCACAGTATGCCCTTGAGCAAGTTCTGCAGGTTTTGCCGCATGCCGCCCACCACCGCCTCGTGCTGCTCCAGGATGGCGGGCGCATCCTTGAACGGTGCCGGGTCCAGGTACAGGCGCGGCAAGTCGGCCACGGCCACGCCGCGCGGGCCGCCGCGCAGGATCTCGTCCACATGCTTGTTGATCGAGTGGATGGCAGCCTGGATGCGCGGCGTGGAAGATGCCGCCAGGCAGGCGGCCAGCGCGGCGTCGAGTTCGGCGCGCGCTGGCGCTTGCGGCAGCACGGGGGCGGCGATCTGTTCCAGCGGCGACATGTTGACGGCGGGCTTGCGGTACGCGAGCAGGGTATCGAGCGCCATCAGCCGGTGCGCGCCGCCCCGTTGCAGCCAATCAACGATTTGCGGCCACGGCGTGTCCAGCAGGGCCGCCGCCACGCCCCATTGTCCCGCCACGGGCGAGCCGATATTGGCGTCGATCCAGGCGATTGCGGCCGGATTGCCCGTGTAGGCCAGCAGGATGGCGTTCGACGAGCGCAGCATGGGTGCCTGCGTGGCGAAGATGGCGCTCAGCCAGGCGAGGGCGCCGTCGGGCGGCTGCTGCGATAACTGTTGTGCAAATGGGGCGCTCAGGGCGCGGCTGTCGGAAAATTGATATTCGTTGGACATGTTGACTGATTCGGCGAGTGAGAGGCGGTTGGGGCGATTCTGCATGCGAGCCAGCTACCCAGCGGGTGCTCTTCGCTTGGCCCATGGACCGGACGCTGCTATTGCTCCGATTTTTGGCAGCGTGCGGAAAATGGCAAGGCGGTGCTGTTTTCAAACGGGGAATTGAACTCGCCCTTTACTTGCGTCAAGTTGCCGCTAAAGCGCATGGTCAGCGGGCCGCTGCTTGGTCCCGCGTCATATGTGCAAGACAAGCTGTCGCCGCTTTGCCGGCAATCGTAGAAATTACTCGCTTTGCCGCGCCCGTCAATGATGTGGGTGCCTTGCGCGCCGTGCCGGTCGGGGGCGTCGAAGCTGAGTTCAATCGTGTGCTCCCCCTGATCATTGGGAATCTGTATGTTACCCGTGCAGGTAACGCCCGCCATCCTTTCCGCGATGCTATCTGGGCGCTGCGCCGCGGCGGGGGTGGCGTTGGCGCAGGCTGCGCCGAGCAGGACGGCAACGAGCAAGCAGGGGTGCGCGATGAAGCGGAACAGGTCTGTTTTCATAAGCCAGGAGGTGGGGAGGTGGGAAACCAGGCGCCAGTCTAGCAGCCGGCGTGGCGCGCACGGTTCGCAATCTTGTCACTATAAACATTTAAGACCGCCTTCAGTGCGGCCGGCCCCGCTTGCGCTACAATCGGCTCTCCTTTATTGCCACTGCCGCGCGCGGTTCTCTCCTGCCACCATGTTCCCTAAACGCCTGACCCTGCTTGCCCTGGCCGCCTTCGTGCTGGCCGGCTGCGATACCACCGCCCCGAAACCCGTACAAGTATTGACGCCGCCCGAACCCGTCGTCGCTCCCCGCAAGATCAAGATCGGCCTGGCGCTGGGCGGCGGCGCGGCGCGCGGTTTTGCACACATCGGCGTGATCAAGGCGCTCGAATCGCAGGGTATACATGCCGACATCGTCACCGGCACCAGCGCCGGCAGCGTGGTGGGCGCCCTGTATGCGGCAGGCAATTCCGGCTTCGTCCTGCAAAAGATGGCCTTCGACATGGACGAGGCGGCCATTTCCGACTGGGCCTTGCCCCTGTTCGGCAAGTCGTCCGGCGTGCTGAAAGGCGAAGCGCTGCAAAGCTATGTCAACAAGGCGGTCGGCGGCGTGTCGCTGGAAAAGCTGAAGATTCCGTTTGGCGTGGTGGCGACCGATCTGAAAAATGGCCAGCCGATCCTGTTCCAGCGCGGCAACACCGGCATGGCCGTGCGCGCCTCGTCGGCCGTGCCCGGCGTGTTCCAGCCCGTGACGATCGCCGGCCATACCTATGTCGATGGCGGCCTCGTCGCTCCCGTGCCCGTGCGCTTTGCGCGCGACATGGGTGCCGACTTCATCATCGCCGTGAATATTTCGTCGCAAACGGATACGCAAAAGGCCATCAGTTCGATGGAAGTCATCATGCAAACCTTCGCCATCATGGGTCAGCGCATCAACCAGTTCGAATTGAAAGATGCGGACGTGGTGATCCAGCCCAGCCTGGGCACCATGAAAGGGAACGATTTCAACAGCCGCAACCAGGCCATCCTGGCGGGCGAGCAGGCGACGTTTGCCGTCATGGCGCAACTCAAGCAAAAGCTGAAGGCCAAACGCGAGCAGTAGGCGATGGCGCCGCTGCGCATTTCGTATACAATTTTGTTTCAACATAACAAGGATGCACCATGCAATCGAAACCGATTTTGACCCTGGACGACGTAAAGAAAATCGCTGCCGCCGCCGAAGCGGAAGCGGTCAAGAATAACTGGGCGGTCACGATCGCCATCGTCGACGACGGCGGCCACCTGCTGTGGCTGCAGCGCATGGACGGCGTGGCGCCGATCTCGTCGCACATCGCCCCATCGAAAGCCAAGACGGCCGCGCTGGGCCGCCGCGAATCGCGCATCTATGAAGAGATGATCAACGGCGGCCGCGTGTCGTTCCTGAGCGCCCCGGAAATCGACGGCTTGCTCGAAGGCGGCGTGCCCATCGTGTTCGACGGCCACTACGTGGGCGCCGTCGGCGTCTCGGGCGTGAAATCAGCCGAGGATGCGCAAATCGCCAAAGCGGGTATTGCAGCTCTGACAGCCTAAGTACTACCCGTAGTTGCAGAACAAGCCGCTCCGCGCAAGCCGGGCGGCTTTTTTCATGGGGCGCAGGATTTATGTTGCTGCGCAAAAAAATGCCGGGCTTTCTGAATTTTCTTCCTTGTGGAAAAGCTTCCTTTTGGTTATAATTCAAAGGTTTAGCCAATCACACATATACCGTAGCGACTACCCATCCCCTCATTCAAAATGACCGTTGAAACACCCTGAGTGCATCTGGCTCGGGTATCTAGGCGGTCGGTCTGACGTGGCGCAGCTACGGTAACTTTATCAGGAGTTGCCCTTGCCGCCATTTTTTTCTGGCCCTGCCGTTCCAGCCATATTAGCGCTTGCTGATGGAACGATCTTTAAAGGTTTTTCGATCGGTGCCGCCGGTCATACCACGGGCGAGGTTGTTTTCAACACCTCGATGACCGGGTATCAGGAAATCCTTACCGACCCAAGCTATTGCCGCCAGATGGTCACCCTGACCTATCCGCATATCGGCAATACGGGCGTCAATCCCGAAGACGTCGAGTCTTCCAAGGTACACGCCGCTGGCCTCATCATCCGCGATCTGCCATTGCTGGCATCCAATTTCCGTTCCACGCTCTCCCTGTCCGATTACCTGAAAGCTGAAAATATCGTCGCCATCGCCGGCATCGATACACGCAAGCTCACGCGCATCCTGCGTGAAAAAGGTGCGCAGGGCGGCGCCATCCTCGTCGGTACGCAAGGCAATGAGCCATCCGCCGCGCAAGCGCTGGAACTGGCCCGCTCCTTCCCCGGCCTGGCCGGCATGGACCTGGCCAAAGTAGTGTCGGCCCCGGCTGCTTATGAATACCGCGAAACGGAATGGACCCTGGGCGAAGGCTACGGCCAGCTGGCCGACGCGGACGCGAAATACCACGTGGTCGCCTTCGACTACGGCGTCAAGCGCAACATCCTGCGCATGCTGACGGCGCGCGGCTGCAAAGTCACCGTGCTGCCCGCGCAAGCGACGGCGGCCGACGCCCTGGCACTGAATCCGGACGGCATCTTCCTGTCGAACGGCCCCGGCGACCCGGAACCGTGCGACTACGCCATCGCGGCGACCCGCGAGTTGATCGAGAAGGGTATCCCGATCTTCGGCATCTGCCTTGGCCACCAGATCATGGCGCTCGCTTCCGGCGCGAAAACCTTGAAGATGAAGTTCGGCCACCACGGCGCCAACCACCCGGTGCAAGACCTGGAAACGAAACAGGTGTTGATTACCTCGCAAAACCACGGTTTCGCAGTCGACGCGGCAACCTTGCCCGCGAATTGCCGCGTGACCCATGAATCGCTGTTCGACGGCTCCCTGCAAGGCTTTGCCCGCACGGACAAGCCGGCCTTCTGCTTCCAGGGCCACCCTGAAGCGTCGCCGGGCCCGATGGATGTTGCTTACCTGTTTGACCGCTTCATCAACTTGATGGCTGCGGAGGAGAAAAAGAAAAATGCCTAAACGTTTAGATATCAAAAGTATTCTGATTATTGGCGCTGGCCCGATCGTGATCGGCCAGGCCTGCGAATTCGATTATTCCGGCGCGCAAGCGTGCAAGGCCCTGCGCGAAGAGGGCTATAAAGTCATCCTGGTCAACAGCAATCCTGCGACCATCATGACAGATCCGGAAATGGCCGACGTGACCTACATCGAACCGATCACCTGGTCGGTTGTCGAGCGCATCATCGCCAAGGAGCGTCCTGACGCCATCCTGCCGACGATGGGCGGCCAGACGGCGCTGAACTGCGCGCTGGACCTGTTCAACAATGGCGTGCTGGCGAAATACAACGTCGAGCTGATCGGCGCATCGCCGGAAGCCATCGACAAGGCCGAAGACCGTTCCAAGTTCAAGGACGCGATGACCAAGATCGGCCTCGGTTCGGCACGCTCGGGCGTGGCGCACTCGATGGAAGAATCGTGGGCCGTGCAGCGCACCCTGGGCTTCCCGACCATCATCCGTCCATCGTTCACCATGGGCGGTACCGGCGGCGGCATCGCCTACAACGAAGAAGAATTCGAAACCATCTGCAAGCGCGGCCTGGAAGCATCGCCGACGAAAGAGCTGCTGATCGAAGAATCGTTGCTGGGCTGGAAAGAGTACGAGATGGAAGTGGTGCGCGACAAGGCGGACAACTGCATCATCATCTGCTCGATCGAAAACCTCGACCCGATGGGCGTGCACACGGGCGACTCCATCACGGTTGCGCCAGCGCAAACCCTGACGGACAAGGAATACCAGATCATGCGCAATGCCAGTCTGGCAGTGCTGCGCGAGATCGGCGTCGACACCGGTGGTTCGAACGTGCAATTTTCGATCAACCCCGTCGATGGCCGCATGATCGTCATCGAGATGAACCCGCGCGTATCGCGTTCGTCTGCCTTGGCATCGAAAGCGACGGGTTTCCCGATTGCCAAGATCGCCGCCAAGCTGGCCGTGGGTTTCACCCTGGACGAGCTGCGCAATGAAATCACGGGCGGCGCCACGCCGGCATCGTTCGAACCGTCGATCGATTACGTCGTCACCAAGATTCCCCGTTTCACGTTCGAGAAATTCCCGACCGCCGACGATCACCTGACGACGCAGATGAAATCCGTCGGCGAAGTGATGGCCATCGGCCGTACCTTCCAGGAATCGTTCCAGAAAGCCTTGCGCGGTCTGGAAGTGGGCGTGGACGGCATGAACGAGAAGACCAAGGACCGCGAAAAGATCGAAGAAGAACTGGGCGAGCCTGGTCCTGAGCGCATCTGGTACGTGGGCGATGCGTTTGCCCAGGGTTTCACCCTGGAAGAAGTGCACCAGCTGACCAAGATCGACCCATGGTTCCTGATCCAGATCAAGGAAATCGTCGACCTGGAACTGTGGCTCGATACGCAGAAACTGGAAAACCTGGACAAGAACACCCTGTACAAGTTGAAACAGAAGGGCTTCTCGGACCGCCGCCTGGGCTTTTTGTTGCAGACGACCGACACGGCCGTGCGCCAGCAGCGCCATGCGCTCAACATCCGTCCCGTCTACAAGCGCGTCGACACCTGCGCGGCCGAGTTTTCGACCGACACGGCGTACATGTATTCCACGTACGACGAAGAGTGCGAATCGAACCCGACCGACAAGAAAAAGATCATGGTGCTGGGCGGTGGCCCGAACCGTATCGGCCAGGGTATCGAGTTTGACTATTGCTGCGTCCACGCGGCCCTCGCCATGCGCGAAGACGGCTACGAAACCATCATGGTCAATTGCAACCCAGAAACGGTTTCGACCGACTACGATACCTCGGACCGCCTGTACTTCGAATCGCTGACCTTGGAAGACGTGCTGGAAATCGTCGCCATCGAAAAACCGGTGGGCGTGATCGTGCAGTATGGCGGCCAGACGCCATTGAAACTGGCGCTGGACCTGGAAGCGAATGGCGTGCCGATCATCGGCACCTCGCCCGACATGATCGACGCGGCCGAAGACCGCGAGCGTTTCCAGCAGATGCTGCACAAGCTGGAACTGCGCCAGCCGCCTAACCGCACCGCGCGCACGGAAGCCGACGCCCTGGCGCTGGCGCAGGAAATCGGCTACCCGCTGGTCGTGCGTCCATCGTACGTGCTGGGCGGGCGCGCCATGGAAATCGTCCACGAGCAACGCGACCTCGAGCGCTACATGCGCGAAGCCGTCAAGGTTTCGCACGATTCGCCCGTGCTGCTGGACCGCTTCCTGAACGACGCCATCGAGTGCGACGTCGATTGCATCTCCGACGGCGAAACGACCTTCATCGGCGGCGTGATGGAACACATCGAACAGGCTGGCGTGCACTCGGGCGACTCGGCTTGCTCCTTGCCGCCATACTCGCTGGCACCGGAAACCATTGAAGAACTGAAACGCCAGACGGCGCTGATGGCCAAGGGTTTGAACGTGGTTGGCCTGATGAACGTGCAGTTCGCGATCCAGAAACAGGAGATCGACGGCGCAATGAAAGACGTCGTCTTCGTGCTGGAAGTCAACCCGCGTGCGTCGCGCACCGTGCCTTTCGTCTCGAAAGCCACCGGTCTGCAACTGGCGAAGATCGCCGCGCGCTGCATGGTCGGCCAGTCGCTGGCGTCGCAAGGCATCACGCAGGAAGTCGTGCCGCCATACTTCAGCGTCAAGGAAGCCGTGTTCCCGTTCGTCAAGTTCCCCGGCGTGGACACCATCCTCGGCCCTGAAATGAAATCGACGGGCGAAGTTATGGGCGTAGGCCTGACGTTCGGCGAAGCGTTTGTGAAATCGCAACTGGGCGCCGGCGTCAACCTGCCAAAATCGGGCAAGGTCTTCATCAGCGTGAAAGCGTCGGACAAGCCGCGCGCCGTGCAAGTGGCGCGCGACCTGGTCGAGTCCGGTTTCACCGTGGTCGCCACCAAGGGCACCGCCGCCGTGATCGCTGCTGCCGGCATCGCCGTCACGCCAGTGAACAAGGTGATCGAAGGCCGTCCGCACGTGGTCGACATGATCAAGAACCATGAAATCGTGCTGGTGATCAACACCGTGGAAGAAAAGCGCAGCGCCATCGTCGATTCGCGGGCCATCCGCACCTCGGCCCTGGCCTCGCGCGTGACGACCTACACGACCATCGCGGGCGCGGAAGCGGCCGTCGAAGGCATCCGCCATCTGGACGAGTTGCGTGTGTACGATTTGCAAGGCCTGCACAAGACCCTGCAGCAAGCATAGTCCGCGTGTCATTTGCAGTGGCCGCCGTTAGGCGGTACACTGCATGCTTATCAACCACAGAGTTCCGTGCAGAGCAGCGCGCGGCCTCTGTGGTTTTCACTTGGTAAGTCCGTTAACCGTGGCAAAACACGGACAACGGCGCCGATAACTAGCAGATAGTAGAGATAACATGACCTCAGTCCCATTGACCAAATACGGCGCAGAACTCCTGAAGGAAGAGCTGCATCATTTGAAGACCAAGGAACGCCGCATCGTCATCGATGCGATCGCCGAAGCGCGTTCGCACGGAGATCTGTCGGAAAACGCCGAGTACGATGCCGCCAAGGAACGCCAGGCCTTCGTCGAAGGCCGCATCGCCGAGCTCGAAGGCAAGCTGGGCGCAGCGCAAATCATCGACCCGACCGCGCTCGACGCGGAAGGCCGCGTGGTGTTTGCCTCGACCGTGAACCTGGAGGACCTGGAATCGGGCCAGAAAGTCACGTACCAGATCGTGGGCCTCGATGAAGCCGACCTGAAAATGAACAAGGTTTCCGTGACGTCCCCGATCGCCCGCGCGCTGATCGGCAAGTACGCCGGCGACGTGGTGGAAGTGCAGGCGCCGTCCGGCCCGCGCGAATACGAAATCCTGGAAGTACTGTACATCTGATGCTGGGCCGCGTGCGCTTCCTCGTTGCCACCTTGTGGGCGGGCAGCCTGTGGACCATCGGCTTCATCGTGGCGCCCACCCTGTTCGGCACCTTGAGCGACCGCGTGCTGGCAGGTAATATCGCCGGCAGCATGTTCCGCGCCGAGGCCTGGCTGTCCATCGCCTGTGCGCTGGTACTGCTGGCCTTGCTGCAATGGAGCCCCGGTGCGCTGGAACTCAAGCGCCGCCGCCTGCTGGGCGCGCTGGTGCTGTCCATGCTGGTGTGTGCGCTGCTCAGCCATTTCGGCATCACGCCGCTGATGGCCGAGCTCAAGGCGCAAGCGCCGTCGGGCATCATGGACGAGGCCATGCGCAGCCGCTTCGGCATGCTGCATGGCGCATCGACCGCGATCTTTGCCGTGCAAAGCCTGCTCGCGGGCGTGCTGATCTGGAAACAGCAGTAATCGCTGTGCTTGTCGGATTACGCGTGGCCTGCGGCCCCGCTAATCCGACCTACTGACTAATCCGACCTGCCGGTCGATATCGTAGGTCGGATTAGCGCGCAGCGCGTAATCCGACGATGTCCATGTAATAACAGTAATAAAAAAGCGGAGCAGGGGATATCCCGTGCTCCGCTTCTTGTTTCAAGCCCGGCCGCCTCGCGGTGGCCGGGTGAACAGGCTTACTTGCTGCCCAGTGCGCTTTTCTTGGCGCTTTTCTGACGTGGCTTGGCACGCTTGATGGAACCGCCTTCGGTAACGCGCTCATTGCCCTTGATCATGACTTTCGTCACGCTGGGGCGCTTGGTGCCGCTGGCGCTGGCCTTGACGATGGTCACTTCGCGCATGCCTTTGCCGGCGCTGACCTTCTCCTTAACCACTTCTTTTTTCGGACGGTAGATTACCAGCAGTTTGCCAATATGTTGTACCGGGGCGGCGCCGAGATTGCCGCAAATCGTATCGTACATTCCGACGCGGGCTTCGCGGTCGTCGCCGAACACGCGGACTTTAATCAGACCGTGCGAATCCAGGCCAAGGTCGATCTCTTTGAGGACAGCAGGTGTCAAGCCCGCTTCGCCAATGATGACGATAGGCTTCAGCGCGTGTGCTTCGGCGCGCAGTGCGCTGCGCTCTACGGGTGTAAGTTTTAGCATAATAATATTTAGTAATTCCCTTAAAAGCAGTATTCTACGCGAATGGCAAAGAAGAAATTAAACAAAAACTGGTTGCACGACCACATAAATGATCCTTATGTGAAGTTGGCGCAAAAAGAGGGCTACCGCGCCCGGGCAGCATACAAGCTCAAAGAAATCGATGAAGACGAGAAACTGATCAAACCTGGCCAGGTGATTGTCGACCTTGGTTGCACTCCCGGCAGCTGGGCTCAGTACACGCGGCGCAAGCTGGCCGGCAAGGACGGCGGCGGGGTCAATGGTACCCTGATTGGCCTGGACATGCTGGAAATGGAGCCGATCGCCGATTTCCACTTCATCCAGGGCGACTTCCGCGAAGCGCGCGTGCTGCGCCAGCTGGAAGTGGTGTTGCAAGGCCGCAAGGTGGACCTGGTCCTGTCGGACATGGCGCCCAACCTGTCGGGCATCGCCACGGCGGACGCCGCGCGCATGGAGCATCTGATCGACCTGGCCATCGAATTTTCGCAATTGCATTTGAAACCATCGGGCGTATTGCTGGTGAAATGCTTTAAAGACATGGGTTTCAGCCAGATCGTGGAGAAATTCCGCGCTGAATTCAAGGTCGTGGTGCAGAAAAAGCCCAAGGCCAGCCGCGATAAATCGTCGGAAATCTTCCTGATGGGCCGTGGAATCAAGAATCCGCTGAAAAATGCCGTAGAAGAAGATGATCCCGCCCTTGATATTTAAGCGGGAATCCGCACATGGGAACGAGAAGTGCAGTAGCGTCTGATGGCATAAAAGCCTAAATTGTTTATACTGCATTTTTTTGCGTGAACGCGGTTTTTTCGCGCGCACGGATCGGCGGGCTTTGGCACGGCCCGCTTATTGCGAGTAAAATCGTGTTTCTAGCTATAGGTAAAGAGATGCGCACTGCATCCAAGGAGTCTTCGTGAATAACATGTTTTCCAAATCTGCCATCTGGGTAGTCGTATTGCTGCTGTTGTTCATGCTGTTCAAGCAATTCGACAGTCATGGCGCCACAGGCGGCAGCAAGGCCATCGCTTATTCCGATTTGCTGGATGAAGTCAAAGCCAAGCGCGTCAAGGATGTCGTGATCGAAGGTTCGTCGATCACCGCCAAGCTGATGGACGACACCAAGGTGCGTACCACCGCCACCAGCCTCGACAAGGGCCTGATCGGCGACTTGCGCGACAATGGCGTGCATTTCGATGTGCGTCCGCCCGAGGAAGCGTCTTTCCTGCAAACTATTTTTGTTTCCTGGTTCCCCATGCTGCTGTTGATCGGCGTCTGGGTCTTCTTCATGCGTCAGATGCAAGGCGGCGGCAAGGGCGGGGCATTCTCGTTCGGCAAGTCGAAGGCGCGCATGATGGATGAAGCCAGCAATACCGTCACCTTCGCCGATGTCGCCGGTTGCGACGAAGCGAAAGAAGAAGTCAACGAAGTGGTCGACTTCCTCAAGGACCCGAGCAAATTCCAGAAACTGGGCGGCCGCATTCCCCGCGGCGTGCTGATGGTCGGTCCTCCGGGCACGGGTAAAACCCTGCTGGCGCGCGCCATCGCCGGCGAAGCCAAGGTGCCGTTCTTCTCGATTTCCGGTTCCGACTTCGTGGAAATGTTCGTCGGCGTGGGCGCGTCCCGCGTGCGCGACATGTTCGAAAACGCCAAGAAACACTCGCCGTGCATCATCTTCATCGATGAGATCGACGCTGTCGGCCGTCACCGCGGCGCCGGCATGGGCGGCGGCAATGACGAGCGCGAACAGACCCTGAACCAGTTGCTGGTCGAGATGGACGGTTTTGAAGCGAACTCCGGCGTCATCGTCGTGGCCGCCACCAACCGCGCCGACGTGCTTGACAAAGCCTTGCTGCGTCCGGGCCGCTTCGACCGCCAGGTGTCCGTCGGCTTGCCCGATATCCGCGGCCGCGAACAGATCTTGAACGTGCACATGCGCAAGGTGCCTATCGGTACCGATGTGAAAGCCGATATCCTGGCCCGCGGTACGCCGGGTTTCTCGGGTGCCGACCTGGCCAACCTGGTCAACGAGGCAGCCTTGTTCGCCGCCCGCCGCAGCAAGCGCCTGGTGGAAATGGCTGACTTCGAAGATGCGAAAGACAAGATCTACATGGGTCCCGAGCGTAAATCGATGATCATCCGCGAGGAAGAGCGTCGTAATACGGCTTACCATGAGTCCGGTCACGCCGTCGTCGCCAAACTGCTGCCGAAAGCCGACCCCGTGCATAAAGTGACGATCATGCCGCGCGGCTGGGCCCTGGGCCTGACCTGGCAGCTGCCGGAACATGACAACTTGTCGGCCTACAAGGACAAGATGCTGGAAGAAATTTCCATCCTGTTCGGCGGCCGTATCGCCGAAGAGATCTTCGTCGGACAGATGTCCACGGGCGCGTCGAACGACTTCTCGCGCGCCACCAAGCTGGCCCGTTCCATGGTGACCCGCTTCGGCATGTCCGACAGCATGGGCGTGATGGTCTACGAAGACAGCGAAAACGAAGGTTTCTTCGGTGGCGCCACCAAGACGATCTCGGAAGCGACCCAGCAAAAGGTCGATGCTGAAATCCGCAACATTCTCGACAAGCAATATGCTTTGGCGCGCACCTTGCTGGAAGGCAACCGCGACAAGGTCGAAATGATGACGAAAGCCTTGCTGGAATGGGAAACCATTGATGCAGAGCAAATCAATGACATCATGGCCGGCCTGGAGCCGCGTCCACCGAAAGTCATTCCGCCACGCCGCAATGCGGGCGACAGCGGCACGGGCGGCATCTCGCCAAACGTGACGGCACCAGCCTGATTAGTGCGGCCCTGACGGGCGGCACGCAAGGGGATGGCAAGAACGAGGGTAAGGAGCAATCCTTGCCCTTTTTCGTTGCCGCAGCAGTTTTTTCCTGACGACTACAAAGATTCACATGCGACACTATTTGCAATTCGGCCGTTTCGGCTTCAACCTGTCCGGCGCGCAGGCGCTGGTGATGGGCATCCTGAACATCACGCCCGACTCGTTTTCCGATGCGGGCCAGTATCAGCACCTGGAATTTGCCCTGTCGCGCGCCGAGCAGATGATGCTTGATGGCGCCGACATCATCGATATCGGCGGCGAATCGAGCCGCCCCGGCGCGCCGCCGCTGCCGCTGCAGGACGAGCTTGCGCGCGTCATGCCGGTGCTGTACGCCTTGCGCGACTGCGGCAAGCCCTTGTCCGTCGACACGTACAAGCCTGAAGTCATGCGCGAAGCCATCCTGGCGGGCGCCGACATGATCAACGACATCAACGGTTTTCGCGCGCCAGGCGCCATCGAGGCCGTGCGGGACAGCGATTGCGCGCTGTGCATCATGCACATGCAAAACGTGCCAGAAACCATGCAAGCCCAGCCGCAGTACGACGACGTGGTGCGCGAAGTTATCCACTTCCTGCGCGAACGCATCGATATCCTGACGGCCGCCGGCATCGCCCGCGAGCGCCTGTGCGTCGATCCCGGCTTCGGCTTTGGCAAGACGGTGGAACAGAACTACGCTTTATTGCGCGCCACGCGCCAGCTGCGCAGCGAGCTGGACCTGCCTGTGCTGGCGGGCCTGTCGCGCAAGTCGATGATCGGCGCCGTGACGGGACGTCCCGTCGAGCAGCGCCTGGCCGGCAGTGTTGCCGGTGCGCTTGCGGCGGTAGCGCAAGGCGCGGAAATTATTCGTGTGCATGATGTAGCAGAAACCGTCGATGCCCTGAAGGTCTGGCGCATGGCGCACTGAACCTGTAAGATTCATTATAAACAACAAAAGAGAAATTTATGACGCGTAAATATTTTGGCACCGATGGCATCCGCGGCCTGGTGGGCACCGCTCCGATCACCCCCGATTTCGTCATGCGCCTCGGTTATGCGGCCGGCAAGGTGCTGGCCAAGTCGGAGGGCGGCAAGGCGCGTCCGACGGTACTGATCGGCAAGGACACGCGCATTTCCGGCTACATGCTGGAAGCGGCGCTGGAAGCGGGCCTGTCGGCCGCAGGCGTGGATGTGATGCTGGCCGGCCCCATGCCGACGCCGGCGATCGCTTACCTGACGCGGGCACTGCGCCTGTCGGCCGGTGTGGTCATTTCCGCCTCGCACAATCCGTATCACGACAATGGCATCAAGTTCTTTTCCGGCCAGGGCACCAAGCTGCCCGACAGCGTGGAACTGGAAATCGAAGCGGCGCTCGACGAGCCCATGGCTTGCGTGGCGTCGGACAAGCTGGGCCGCGCCAAGCGCCTCGACGATGCCCAGGGCCGCTACATCGAATTTTGCAAGAGTACCTTCCCGAACGAGCTGGACTTGCGCGGCCTGAAGATCGTCGTCGATTGCGCGCATGGCGCCGCCTACCATATCGCGCCGCACGTCTTCCATGAGCTGGGCGCGGAAGTCATCGCCATCGGCAACAAGCCCGATGGCTTCAACATCAACGCGGGCTTTGGCGCCACGGCAACCAAGGCCATGGCCGAAGCCGTCGTCGAGCACGGCGCGGACCTGGGCATCGCCCTTGACGGCGACGCCGACCGCCTGATCATGTGCGACGCCACGGGCCGCTTGTACAACGGCGACGAATTGTTGTACGTCATGGTCAAGGACCGCCTGGCGACGGGTCCCGTGGCCGGCGCCGTCGGCACGTTGATGACGAATATGGCGCTGGAAGTGCTGTTCAAGCAGCAGGGCATCGGCTTTGCGCGCGCCAAGGTGGGCGACCGCTACGTGCTGGAAGTCATGAAGGAAAAGGGCTGGATACTGGGCGGCGAAGGCTCGGGCCATTTGCTGTGCCTGGACCGCCACACGACGGGCGACGGCATCGTCTCTGCGCTGCAAGTATTGTCTGCGCTCAAGCGCAGCGGCCAAAGCCTGCAGCAATGCCTGGCCGAACTGGTGCTGTTCCCGCAAACCCTGATCAATCTGCGCGTGGCGCCCGGTTTCGACTGGCAGAAAAATGCCGCCATGGTGGCCGAAAAGGAACTGGTCGAGGCCGAACTGGGCGACACGGGCCGCGTGCTGATCCGCGCTTCGGGCACCGAGCCGCTGATCCGCGTGATGGTGGAGGCGAAGGACAAGGAGAAGGCCGAGTCGATGGCACGCCGCATCGCCGACAAGGTCGCCAGCTGAAAACGCCCAGGGCGGCGTTGCACTGCCTTGCCCTGTACGTTTTCAGCAAGCGCCCAAGCGGGAGTGATAGTTATTTCCATCTAATTCGCCTGGGGCAATTGACGAAATTGGGTGGGGGCGTTATTATCTTGTCTTCGGAGTGTGGCGCAGCCCGGTAGCGCACCTGGTTTGGGACCAGGGGGTCCAAGGTTCGAATCCTTGTACTCCGACCAAAGTCATAAGCGGGCTGTCAGAAATGACAGCCCGTTTTCTATTGTGCGACGCCTTGGCATTGCTGGCGCGCATAGACTAAAATGCTGCACCTTTCCGCCCATCGTTCAACGGATAGGACAACGGTCTTCTAAACCGTGAATGGGGGTTCGATTCCCTCTGGGCGGACCAGCTCACGCTGGTCATGCACGCGACAGCCTGTCGCATTGCCATCACTTTTCATCTTTTGTCTGCCTGCCGTGTCACGGCTGCGCAAACAGCACCACGCTCAGCAAATACAGCAGCGGCGCCGCGCACAGCAGCGCGGATAGTAGCGACCCCATTTTCTTGCTGGCCAGTCGGGCCAGGCGCAGCCGTTCCCGCGCGGGCAAGTGCTGGCGGATCACGCTGCGCGCGCGTGGCTGAAACGGTTGTTCGTGCATGAGATCTCCCTCGTCGATCAGCAGTGGATGCCGTCGAGCATAGCGAGAGGGATCTAAAAATGGTGTAAAAAGCGGGCCTGGCGCCGCAAGCGCGGCGTAAAGATGCGGCTGGCATGGAGGCGGCAGCGGGCGATGGTGCGCCGCTGCCGCTGGTGATACTTACTTTTCCTGGCGGCGGCGTGCGAGGAAGCCCAGCAGGCCCAAGCCGGCCAGCAGCATGGCATAGGTTCCAGGTTCCGGCACGGCGGAAATGAAGGCCCTGTAGTTGCTCAGATCCTTGGGCAGGCCTTCCACCGTGAAGGTGGTGCCGGCAGCCACGGGTGCAGCCCAGTGGAATACCAGTTCGCCGTGACCGAAGTGGATGGCCAGGTAGTCATAGGCAGCCGCGCTCGTATAGGAATTGACGCCGCCGCTCAAGCCTGCCGTGGTGCCGGCAGTGCAGCCCGAGGTGGCGTTGTCGCAATACGAGACGGCTGAACCCAGGCTGGTGCCGAACACGCCATTAATATAGCCCTGGATGTCGGAGGGGCTCTGCGGCACCAGATCATCGTCATAATATTTCACCTGCAGCGCCGGCGATGGCGAATAGGTGACGGTGCTGCCGGCGATGACGAAACCGCTGGCCGGGCCTACATCCACCCAGGTGGCCGCTTGCGCCGCACTTGCCAGTACGGTCATTGCGGCCAGCATGGATGCCTTGACGGCAATGCTTTTTATGCTTTTCATGAAAATCCCCTTGTGCTTGAGACAGTTGCTTCATCGTGTAGGGATACGCCCCTGCCTGCCGGGGAAGTCATCCCATTGCCCGTTTTTAGCTGCTATTTCCTGCGCGTACTGAGTACGCAAATGCAAGCTTACTCTTGATGCAAATTAATACAATTTTAATAATTCTATTGGTTTGCTTGACAATATCGCATACGGCTATGTATGGGTGTGCCAGCGATCGCCAGCATGACGTTGCGAAATGGCGTGACAAGGTGCGCCAGTTTGTGCTAGCGGTGTCTTGCGTGGGAAAAGGGGAGGCGGGTTTCAGTCGCTGTTGTTGCTGACGCCAAACAGACGATCCTTGGCGTTGAGCAGCTTTTGTACCTTGGCGCCCATTTTCATCAGCTGCGCCATCGATTCGGGCGACAGGCGCTGCAAGTCGTCGAACCAGGTATTGGCCAGGTCGACCAGTTCATACATTTCGCGCATGCGCTCCTGCGCGTACTGGTCCACCGGTTCCGTGGCCGGCGCCAGCAGCGCTTCGCGCAGCACCGTCAGGGTAGGAGCCACCTCGCGGCGGCGGCGCTCGGCGGCCACCACGCGGAAGATTTGCCACACATCGCCCAGCGAGGAAAAATACTCGCGCCGGTCGCCGGGAATGCGCGACTGGCGGATCAAGCCCCAGCCCTGCAATTCCTTCAGGCCGATGCTTACGTTCGAGCGCGAGAAACTCAGGTGTTCCGCGATTTCATCCGCGTGTAAAGGATGCTCCGCGACAAACAACAAGGCGTACACTTGCCCCACCGTGCGGTTAAAGCCCCAGCGGCTGCCCATCTCGCCGAAATGGCTGACGAAGGTCAGGATCAGCGGCGTCATTTGGATATTTTGAGTTTTCATAATTATCTGAATTTTTTCACGCCAAACCGCCAGGGTCAATTGATATATGTCATGTTTCGCAGTATTATACAAAAAATCGAATTTACAGAAAATTCTGAAAACTCAAAAAATATAAGATGCCGACCTCGCCACTGTCCTTGCCCCGCTTTATTCTTCCCCGAGCCGCCAGCCTGGCGCAAGGCGGTGCCGCCTTGCTGTGGCTGCCGCAAGCTGCCTTGCTGGCTTGGGCCGTGCAAGCCATGCTCGATGGCGCACCGTGGCGCGCGGCCCTGTTGCCGGCCGCCGGCGTGCTGCTGCTGGGCGTGCTGCGCGCCGGCTGCGAAGCGTGGGGCGCGCGGCGCATGTATGCGGCGGCGCGCGCGCACCTGTCCACCTTGCGCGGGCAAGTGGCGCAGGCGCTGGCGCGCCGTTCGCCGCTGGACCGCCAGCGCGCCCAGTCGGGGCAGGCGGCCAGCGTCATTGCCGAGCAGGCCGAAGCCATCGTGCCGTATCTGGTGCGCTACAAGCCGGCGCGCTGGAAAGTCATGCTCGTGCCGCTCGTGATCCTCGCCGTGGTGACGCCGTTGTCGTGGATCGCCGCGCTGATCCTGCTCATCGCCGCGCCTCTGATTCCCGTCTTCATGGCCCTCGTGGGCATGGGCGCGCAGGCGGCCAGCCGCGCGCAGATGGTGGAAATGGGCAGCATGAACGCCTTTCTGCTGGACCGCCTGCGCGGCCTGGCCACCTTGCGCGCGCTCGATGCCGTCGATGCCACGGCCGCGCGGCTGGACGCTTCGTCGCAATCCGTGCGCCGGCGCACGATGGTGGTGCTGCGCATCGCCTTTTTGTCGTCCGCCGTGCTGGAACTGTTTTCCGCGCTGGGCGTGGCCATGGTGGCAGCGTTCATCGGCTTCTCGCTGCTGGGCAGCCTTGATTTCGGCACCTGGGGCCGCGAACTGACGTTGGGGCAGGGCTTGTTCATCCTGCTGCTGGCGCCCGCGTTCTTCGAGCCGCTGCGCGAGCTGGCCGCCGTCTGGCACGACAAGGCGGCCGGCGAGGCGGGCCTGGCCGGATTGCACGACCTGGCCGCCGAGGGCGTGCCTTTGCCTGGCTTTGGTGCGGAAGTGGCTGCCGTCTCCGCCGCCGCCATGGCGGTGGCGCCGCCGCCCGCCATTGACATCCATCAACTGCGCTTTGCCCATCCCGGCGAAGCGCCCGTGTTCGACGGCTTGGACTTGAGCGTGCGCGCCGGCGAACACGTGGCCCTGCTGGGCGCCAGCGGCGCGGGCAAGACCACCTTGCTGTCCTTGCTGGCCGGCTTGCTGCCCGCCGGCGGCGGCGACATCCGCATCGGCGGCGTGCGCCTGAATGACGGTACCGTCAATACCGTGCGCCAGCGCATGGCCTGGATGGGCCAGCGTCCGCACGTGTTTGCCGCGTCCGTCAGCCAGAACGTGACACTGGGCCGGGCAGGTGCGAACGCCGCGCACGTGACGCAGGCGCTGCACCTGGCCGACCTGGCCAGCGTGGCGCAGGCGCAGCCGGCCGTCATGCTCAGCGATGGCGGCCAGGGCTTGTCCGGCGGCGAAGCCGTGCGCCTGGCCCTGGCCCGCGTGGCCCTGCATCCGCATGCGGACTTGCTGCTGGTCGATGAACCGACGGCCCACCTGGACAGCGAAACGGCGGCGCGCGTCACGGACGCCTTGCTGGCCCTGGCAAAAGGCAAGACCTTGCTTGTCGCCACGCACGACCCCGTGCTGGCTGGCCGGTTGCAGCGCACGGTGCAAGTTGATGCCCAGGCGCATGCGCAGACGCAGAAGGCAGAGGCGCGCGCATGAAAACATCGCTGATATCGCACCCCGTGCTGCGGCAATTGCTGCTGGCCCAGCCCCGCAAGCTGATCGGGGGCGCCGTGCTGGCGGCCCTGACGGCCGTGGCCGGCATGGCCTTATTGGGCTTGTCCGGCTGGTTCATCACGGCCACCTCGATTGCCGGCTTGCATGCGTCCACCGCCATCGTCTTCGACGTGTTCGGCCCGTCGGCCGGCATCCGCCTGCTGGCCATCGGCCGCACGGGCTCGCGCTATGCGGAGCGCCTCGTCACGCACGACGCCACGTTCGCCGCGCTGGCCAGTATCCGCGTGCAGCTGTTTCGCGGCTGGTCGCGCCCGGAAGCGGCCAGCCGCTTGCTGCGCCAGCCCGCCAGGCTGCTGTTCCGCCTGACGGCCGATATCGACGCGCTCGAATCGCTGTATTTGCGCCTGCTGGTGCCCGCCTTCACGGCACTGTGCGTGGCCATGCTGGCCGGCGTGGCGTTGGGCGCGATGCGGTGGCAGCTGGGCCTGGGCCTGGCCGCGTGGCTGCTGGCCGCCGGCGGCGGCATCAGCTGGCTTCTGGCGCGCGGCGCCCGCCGTCCCGCCATCGTGCGTACACGCGCCATCGAAAAACTGCGTTCCGCCACCATCGACCTGGTGGCGGGCCAGACGGACCTGGTGATGGCGGGCCGCATCGACGCCCAGTGCGCCGCGCTGGGACAGATCGACCGCTCGCTGGCGCAAGCCGATGTTGCCCTGCTGCGCCTGGAGACGGCGGCGGGCGCTGCATATGGCGTGGCGGGCAGCGTGACCCTGGCAGGGGTGCTGCTGGCCGTGGCCGCGCTGGTGCAGCAGCAGGCGCTGAACGTGCCGCTGGCGGCCCTGGCCCTGTTGATCGCGCTGACGGCCGTGGAACCGTTTGCGGGACTGCGCCGCGGCGCGCTGGAAGCGGGGCGCATGCTGCTGGCCATGCGCCGCCTGGCGCCGCGCCTCGACGCTCAGGAGATCGCAGTGCCGCCGGCTGACAGCGCACCGGGCTTGCGCCTGGAACAGGTCAGCGCCGCACATGCGGGCAGCCATGTCGCCATCTTGCATGATGTTTCCCTGCACATCGGCGAGGGCGAACGCGTGGCCTTGATCGGCCCCAGCGGCGCGGGCAAGTCGACCTTGCTGGCCATCGCCGCGCGCGAGCTGGCGCCGTTGTCGGGCACGGTGCACGCGGGCCGCGCCTGTTTATTTACGCAGAAGACGGAATTGTTCCAGGACAGCTTGCGCGACAACCTGCGCTTGGCCGACCCGTCCGCCAGCGATGCGCAGCTGTGGGCGGCGCTGCAGGCGGCCGGCCTGGACGACGAGGTGCGGGCCTTCGCGGACGGCCTCGATACCATGCTGGGCGAGGGCGGCCTGGGCTTGTCGGGCGGCCAGGCGCGCCGCTTGGCACTGGCGCGGCTGTTCCTGCACGCATCGACCTTGTGGCTGCTGGACGAGGCGACGGAAGCGCTCAATGCGCAGACGGCGATCGATGTCCTGCAGCGCCTGGGCGCGCGCTGCGAAGGGCGCAGCTTGCT
This sequence comes from Janthinobacterium sp. BJB304, assembly GCF_002735765.1. Lineage (NCBI taxonomy): Bacteria > Pseudomonadati > Pseudomonadota > Betaproteobacteria > Burkholderiales > Oxalobacteraceae > Janthinobacterium > Janthinobacterium sp. BJB304. Next base: position 79,005 of record NZ_PDZN01000003.1, on the reverse strand, counting down.
GATCGCCACCCACTTGCGGCGCGAAGCAGCGCTGGCGGACCGGCTGGTCAGCCTGCGCGATGGCCGTATCGTCGGCGACGTGCGCCGTGGCACGCCAGCCTTCGAGGCGGCCCTGGCGGGCCTGCGCGGCGATTAAGGCATCAAGGAAAGACTGGAGGCACAGGCGGCGCTGCCTGACAGCTTTGCAACAACAGCGCCAAGCGAAACAGCATCAGATAGATACCAAGTTTACACACAGTAGGGAAATACCAAGGAAATCATATGGACTTCGATATTGTCGCTTTATCCAGACTGCAGTTCGCGCTGACAGCTCTGTACCACTTTATATTCGTTCCGCTGACGATAGGGCTGTCAGTGATCCTCGCCATCATGGAGACGGTCTACGTGATGACGAACCGCCCCATCTGGCGCGACATGACCAAGTTCTGGGGTGTCTTGTTCGGCATCAACTTCGCCATGGGCGTGGCGACGGGCGTCGTCATGGAATTCCAGTTCGGCATGAACTGGAGCTATTACAGCCATTATGTGGGCGACATTTTCGGCGCGCCGCTGGCCATCGAGGGCTTGATGGCTTTCTTCCTGGAAGCGACCTTCGTCGGCCTGTTCTTCTTCGGCTGGGACAAGCTGTCGAAGCGGGGCCACCTGGTCACCACCTGGCTGGTGGCCATCGGCTCGAACTTCTCGGCCCTGTGGATTTTGATCGCCAACGGCTGGATGCAAAATCCCGTCGGCGCGGCCTTCAATCCGCAGACCATGCGCATGGAAGTGACGGATTTCGGCGCCGTGCTGACGAATCCCGTGGCACAGGCGAAATTCGTGCATACGGTGTCGGCCGGCTACACGGCGGCGGCGATCTTCGTGCTGGGTATTTCCGCCTGGTATCTGCTGAAGGGCCGCCACGTGCAGCTGGCCAAGCGCTCGATGACGGTGGCCGCCTCGTTCGGCCTGGCCGCCACCTTGTCGGTGGTGGTGCTCGGTGACGAAAGCGGCTACCTGTCGTCCGAACATCAAAAGATGAAGCTGGCCGCGATCGAAGCCATGTGGACCACGGAGCCGGCGCCCGCCGCCTTCACGGCCATCGGCTTTCCCGACGCGAAAGCGCGCGAAACGCATTACGCCGTGCATATCCCGATGGTGATGGGCTTGATCGGCACGCGTTCGCTGACGACGGAAATCCCCGGCATCGAGCAATTGGTCGACCGCGGCGAGCTGCTGATCCAGGATGGCATCAAGGCGTATGACGCGCTGCAAACCATCCGCAGCGTGGCGCCAGGTGCGCCTGTGCCGCAAGAGGCGAAGGACATGTTCGAGTCGAAAGGCCAGTCCATGGGCTATGCCTTGTTATTAAAACGCTATGTCGACGATCCGCGCCAGGCCACGCCCGAGCAGATCCGCCAGGCCGCGCTCGACACCGTGCCGCCCGTGGGGCCCTTGTTCTGGTCCTTCCGCGTGATGGTGGGCCTGGGCATGTTCTTTATCCTGTTGACCGGCACCTTCTTCATCCTGTCGACGCGCCGCACCCTGGACAAGCATCGCTGGCTGCTGAAGCTGACCGTGTTCGCCATCCCGTTGCCGTGGGTGGCCATCGAGGCGGGCTGGATCGTGGCCGAAGTGGGCCGCCAGCCGTGGGTCATCGAAGGTGTGCTGCCAACGGCCGTGGCTGTATCCAACCTGGGGGCGTCGACGCTCCTGATTACCATCGCCGGCTTTGCCGCCATCTACACCGTGCTGTTGATTATCGAGATGAAGCTCATGCTCAAGGCCATCCGCAAGGGGCCGGAAGAGACGCCGCGGGCTCCCGTGCCGGCGGCCGCAGCCATTCATACTCAACGCGCCTGAGGAGGGCCAGACCATGATTTTGCATGAAATGATTTCTTACGAAACCCTGCGCCTGATCTGGTGGCTGCTGATCGGCATATTGCTGGTGGGCTTTGCCATCACGGACGGCTTCGACTTGGGCACGGGCATCCTGCTGCCGTTCGCCGGCAAGACGGACCTCGAGCGCCGCGTCATCATCAACAGCATCGGCCCCGTATGGGAAGGCAACCAGGTATGGCTGATCCTCGGCGGCGGCGCCATCTTTGCCGCCTGGCCGCAGCTGTACGCCGTCTCGTTCTCGGGCTTTTACCTGGCCATGTTCGTCATCCTGGTGGCGCTGATCGTGCGTCCCGTGGCCTTCAAATTCCGCAGCAAGCGCGAAGACCCGCGCTGGCGCGCCCGCTGGGACGCGGCCCTGTTCGTGGGCGGCTTCGTGCCGGCCCTGATCTGCGGCGTGGCCATCGGCAACGTGCTGCAGGGCGTACCGTTCCGTTTCTCGCCGGACATGCATATCTTCTATGACGGCAGCTTCTTTGCGCTGCTCAACCCGTTCGCCTTGCTGTGCGGCCTCGTTTCGGTGGCCATGCTGGTGATGCACGGCGCCACCTGGCTGCAAGTGAAAACGGACGGTGCCGTGGCGGAACGTTCGCGCCGTTACGGCAGCGTGGCGGCAATCGCCACGGTCGTGCTGTATGCGGCAGCCGGCGTGGCCCTGTGGCTGTGGGTCGATGGCTACCGCGTCACCAGCGCCGTCGTCGTCGATGGCCCGTCGAACCCGATGCTGAAAACGGCGCAAGTGCACGTGGGTGCCTGGTTCCTCAACTTTGCCGCCCATCCGTGGACCTGGATCGCCCCTGCGGCCGGTTTGCTGGGTCCCTTGCTGGCGTTCGCCTTGCTGCGCGCGCGCCGCGAAGTGCCCGCCTTGCTGGCCAGCGCGGCCAGCATCGCCGGCATCATCCTCAGCGTGGGCGCGGCCATGTTCCCGTTCATCCTGCCATCGTCGATCGACCCGCGCGCCAGCCTGACGGTGTGGGATTCCTCGTCCAGCCACATGACCCTCTTCATCATGCTGGTCGTCACGGCCATCTTCATCCCCCTCATCGTGGCGTACACGACCTGGGTGTATAAAGTGCTGTGGGGTAAGGTTGATGCAAAAGCAATCAAGGACGACAGCGGTCACGCTTATTGAGAACACCTAACTAAACCTACTGCGCGTCGCCCTTTGCGGCCGGCGATGCTCACCGTACTGGAGTACGGTTGCGCTTCTCGACCACAAATCGCTGCCGCTCGCTACGGTTTTGTTAGGTGTCGTTAGTTTGATAGTAAAAACGATCAAGCTGGAATTGAAGAAAGGAAATAATTATGTGGTATTTCGCCTGGATACTGGGTCTTCCGCTGGCGGCGACGTTCGCCGTGCTCAATGCGATGTGGTATGAAGTCGCCGATGGCGACACGACGCCCGAGCAGTACCGCGACACGCCGAAGTAAAAGCGTGTCGGCTTGACTGGCCCCGCTCGGTGCGATGGTTTTACCGTCGCCGCCCGGCGGGGCATTTTTATTCGGGACTCAGGGCGTCTTGGGCGCAGGTTTCGGCACGGCAATGGCGATCGGATCGCTGGCCGGAAAACTTTCCTTCAGCGCTTCATCGAGCGCTTCCTCGGCGTGGCTTTCGCCCGCCGGCGTGGGCGAATCGCGCTCCGGTGGCGGGGCGGGCGTGGTGGCGGCGTTGGTGCTGGAATGCATGATATTCCCCTCGCGGTGGTGCGCCATGGGGCCGGGGTGGTCTTGGCGCGGACTGATGCATCCAGCCTAGCACATCGCGCAGGAATGGCGCGCAGGATGCGCCTGCCGCAGGGGCGGATGGCGGCGTCTGCTACACTGCGCTCCACTTTGACCGACGGAATTGCCATGACTTCTCTAACCCTGCCATACCGCGCCACCGCAACCGAAGCCTGCGCCTGGCTGGCGCAACAGACGGGCACCCCGTGGACCCTGGCGCGCCTGCTCGAGCAGGGCGGCTTGCCGTTTATCTGGCTCGACTACAGCGCAGCCTGGGCCGAGCTGTTCCATGACGGCGTGACGCGCTATGCGGCGCCCGTGGTGTTCATCGAGGACAAGCAGCACCTGGCCGCGGGCGCCGGTGATGTCTGGCTGCGTTTTACGCGCGACTCGGGCAATCTCCCCATTGAGCTCAAGGGGCAGGGCTTGCGCGTGCCGCTGGACGGCTTGCACTTCCAGGAGCGCGACCTGTTGCGTTTGCTCAAGGAGTTGCAGCATCCGCAGCCGGTCGACACGGCAGCGGACAAGGCGCCCGTGGTCTTGCCCAGCGCCTTGAAAGGCCTGGGACGCGAGCAGATTTTGATTGCCTTCGCCGGCGTGGGCAAGGTCGACCTGGACCAAGGCATGGCCAGCGGCGTGGGCATCTTTGGCGACGATGGCGCGCGCGTGCGCAAGAATTCGCGCGGCGGCAAGAACAGCCATTTGTGGCATCCGGTGACCCTGGCGTTCGGCTTGCACGACGTGCACCGCGTGCCGATGGCGCATTTGAAAAAGGCGTTCGCCACGCAACCGTTGCTGCGCGACTGGAAGGCGGACTGGCTGGAGTCGCTGCGCCTGCTGGGAGAGTGACCTTATAACTCGATGGGGGCGACGTCCGTGCCGATATCGGGCGCCGCGTAATGCATGCTGAAATACACGAAAGCGCCGATATTGAGGGCGACCGTGATCCAGAACACGATGCGGAACGAGCGCTTGCTGGACTTGTGGCGCAGCCATTGCTGGGCCAGCACGGCGCCCGGCCAGCCGCACAGCAGTCCCAGCAGCAGCAAGGTGCGCTCCGGGGTGCGCCAGCGTCCCCCTTTCGCGGCCGACTTGTCGATCGCATAGGCAACGAAGCATCCCAGGCTCAGCACGCCATATGCGAGGGCAACCAGGGCGGGGATGTGGAAAAAGAAGGTGGCGAGTAAGTACAGTACGACAAAGAACGCGATGACAAGGTAGGGCATAGGATGTGTTGGCTTGAACGGAGGGCGTGAGTATCCCACATGGGGAGCGATGCCGCCGCTTAAAACAGGCTGCCTTGCCCCGCATCGACATGCACGGCGCGGCGGCGGGCGTGGCCCGTTTTCAGCGCTTCGCGGTCGCTCGACAGGGCGATTCCTTCCAGCGCCAACAAGGTTTCCTTGGCATGCAAGCCGCCCGCAAAGCCCGTCAGCTCGCCCGTGGCGCCGACGACGCGGTGGCAGGGGGCGATGATGGAAATGGGATTCTTGCCGTTGGCGGCGCCCACGGCGCGCACGGCGGCGGGGCGGCCGATCTGGCGCGCGATCTCGCCATAGCTGCGCGTCTGGCCGTACGGTATCGTCAGCAGCGCGCGCCAGACTTCCTGCTGGAATGGCGTGCCGGCAAAATCGAGCGGCACCTCAAAATGCTGGCGCGTGCCGGCAAAATATTCATCCAGCTGCCGCGCCGTTTCCTGCAGCACGGCGCAACCGTCATCGACGCGCATCGCGCCCAGGCGCACGCGGTTCGGCTTGTCGTTTTCCCAGAGGATGGCGGCCAGGGCTTCCCCGCGCGCCACCAGGGTCAGCTCGCCCACGGGCGAGGGCACCACGATGCAGTCGTATTCCATGTTGGTTCCTTGATCAGATGGCGCCAGTGTAGCAGGCTGGCGGCAGCCTGCGTATTGCGTGTAGGATAGTGTTTTATCGACATGGAGCACCGGCTTTGACGACGATCCCCACCTATGAGACCATTCGCGCGATTGCCCAGCGGCTGGTGCACGAGCGCTATCCCACGGCCGTGGCGGCCATCATCGGCGGCTCGTTCGCCACGGGCCGGCAAACGCCTACTTCCGATATCGACTTGCTGCTGCTGTTCGACCACGTCGATTGCGCCTGGCGCGACACCATCGTGGCCGAGGGGCGCACAGTGGAATTGTTCGCGCACGACGTGGCCACGTTCACGTATTTCTGCAAGGAAATAGATGCACCGGGCGGCACGGTGCCGCTGGCGATGATGGTGGCGGAAGGGGAAAACATCGTCGCCGCCGGCGACGCCTATGCGCAGCTGCACGCGCTGGCGCACGCCTTCGTCACGGCCGGGCCGCCCGTGCTCGACGCGGAAAACCTGCAGCGCCGGCGCTACGCCATCACCACCGCGCTGGAAGACCTGGTCGACAGCACGCACCCGGGCGAGGCGCTGGCCGTCGCTTGCCAGCTGTACGAAGCGCTGGCCGACCTGCACTTGCGCGCGGCGGGGCAGTGGAGCGGCGGCGGCAAGCACCTGTTCCGCCGCCTGCAGGCGGTCGATCCCGCCATCGCCGGGCAGCTCGACGGCGCGCTGCGCCTGGCCGCCGGCGACTTGCCGGCCGGCCAGCGCGCGTTCGGGCAAGTCGCCGCCGCCGTGCTGGCGCCCGTGGGCGGTCCCTTGCTCGACGGCTTTACCCTGCCGGCGCCCGCGCACTGGCGCGCTTAAAACATCGTGCGCAAGCTCAGGCTGATGTTGCGCGGTTCGCCCCAGAAGACGCCGTCGAAGAAGCCCACGTTGCGGTAGTACTTTTTATCGAGCAAGTTATTCACGTTCAGCTGCACGCTGGCGTGGCGGTTGAGCGCATAGCTGGCCATGGCGTTGAGCAGCGCATAGCCCGCTTGCGGAATGTCGGTGATGGTTCCCGATGGCGGGCGGCCGTACCACGATTCGCTGTAGGTGGCGCTTTGCGCCGTCATGCTGGCGCCCGCCCTCAAACCGGCCAGGCGGCCGTCGAAGCGGTAGCTGGTGGCCAGGCGCAGCAGGTGGCGCGGCTGCGTGGTGGCGGCGCGGCGGCCATCGGCCTCGGCCGCGTGCAGATAGGTATAGCCGCCGCTCGCTTCCCAGGCGGGCGATAACTGGCCGGAGACGTCGAACTCGACGCCCTTGGCCGTCACGCCGGCGCCATTGGCCACCATGGCCTGGCCGCCGTCGGGCAGCAAGAAGCCGGGCGGCACCGTGCGGTCGAGTTCCGCCATGTTCTTTTTCTTCGTATGGAACAGGGCGGCCGACGCGTTCAGCTTGCCTTCATAAAATTCGCCCTTGATACCCAGTTCTGCATTGTCTCCCGTTTCCGGCGCCAGGAACTTGTTGTTGCGGTCCTTGCTCGATTGCGGGTTGAACAGCTGCGTGAAGCTGGCGTAGGCCGAATACTGCTTGTTGATATCGAACACGGCGCCCACATACGGAGTGACTTCATTGCGCGTTTCCACGAAGTCGCCGCTGCCCATGTACGCACCATGCGTATCGTAGCTGCGCGTATCCGTGCGGTAAGTACTGCTGCGCGCGCCGATGATCACATGCAGCGGGTCGGCCAGGCTCAAACGTGTGGCCACATAGCCGCCTGCCAGGCGGGTGACGGTTTCCGTGTGCGAGCCGTCCGGGTGGAACACGGGGCGGGGGATGTTGCCCGTCCAGCTGCGGTAATCGGGGACGAAGTTCGGGTAGTTGATTTCCGCCTCGCCGCCCAGCGAGCGGGCGCGCTGGTTGCCGCCGTTCCACCCGGCGATGGCCGTGTGCTTGCGCCCCAGCAAGGTGAAGGGACCGCTGGCGTACACGTCGAAATTGTCGCCCGTGGTCTTGCCCGGGCCATAGGCGCCCGTCCACAGGAACATGCCTTCGCCCGTGGCCGGATCGGGCTTGCCGCCGCCCGCATAGGCGACGGTGGTGCGGTTCGTGCTTTCCGTGCGCGCATAGCCAAGGTGCATGTTCCAGTTGCCGGGCAGGCGCTGGTCCAGCGACGTGAAGATGGTGTGCTGCTTGTTGGCCCAGGTGCTCCAGGGCGTCGTGAGGCTGGTGTTGCGCGGCAACCTGGCCAGGCTGCCATCCGCATTCCAGTACGGCACGGCACCCCAGGTGGCGCCTGTCGGCTTGTTGTCCTGGAAGTCGACGCCCGCCGTCAGCAGGGTGCCGGGACGCACGTCCGCCTCAAGGATGGCCATGCCCACCGTCTTGCGCTCGTGGTACATGTCCAGGTAGGAATCGCGTTTTTGCCAGGCCAGGGCCGTGCGCGCGCGCACGCTCCCCTCCGCGTTCAGCGGCGTGGACAGGTCGGCTTCGAAGCGCTGGTCATCCCAGCGGCCCATGATGAGACCGGCGCTGGCCTGGAAGTCCTTCGCCGGACGCTTGCGTATCATGTTGATGGTGGCGGACGGGTCGCCCTTGCCGCCCATCAGGCCCGTGGCGCCGCGCACGACTTCGATGCGGTCGTACAGGATGGTGTCTTGCAGCGGCGCATTGCCGCCGCGCGCCATGCCGTCGATCTGGAGATTGTTGATGCCGAAGCCGCGCGCATAAAATGTCGTGCGCTCCGTGTCGTTCTGGCCCACCTGGATGCCTGTCGTCTGCGCCAGCGCCTGGTCCAGCCGCACGGCGCCCAGGTCGTCGAGCAGCTGGCGCGTGATGACGCTGACCGATTGCGGCGTCTCGCGCAGCGACAGGTCCATGCGCGTTGCGCTGCGCGCTTCGCCGGCCGTGTACGACTGCGTGCCTTCCGTCGTCGCGGTCGACTGGCCCAGCACGGTGACGGCGGGCATGGTCACGTCGGCCGCGGCGGCGTCGGCGGCCTGTGCCGGCAGGGCCACGCCGGCGGCAAGACTGAGCAGGCTGATGTGTAATAAACGGGGGAGGGCGCGCAAGGCGGGCTGGCGCGAAGATGAGAAGGCTGTCGTTGATTGCATTATTTTCCTGGATATTTTTAGTCGTGAGTGTTCCTATCTCGTCTGGCGAGCTGCGCAGTAGCTGGGGGATGGCGTAACGCTGGCCCGTGGTCTGGCTTGGATAGCAGTTCCACCGCAAGGCCCGGCGCGGACGGGCAGTGGAAAAGAAAGGCGCGCGATTCCTGTCACTTTTGTGAATAAGAATCATTATCAATATAGGTGATATTTGCCAAATAATCAAGCGTGTGCACCAAAGGAGTGCAGGCAGGAGTGCCGGCAGACCCGGGGCGGCGCATCGGCTTGCCTTCTGCGATAATGCAGGCGCTGACAAATATTTTCCTTAATGAAAGAAATGCATGCGTACATGGATCGCTTGTGCCGGATGGTTGTGTGTCGTCTCGCTGGGTCAGGCCCAGGAACACGCGCCGCCGCCGGCTGTTCCCGCGCCGCTGCAGAGCGCCAGCGTGCCGCCCGCCGCCGATGCCGTTGCGCCACCGCTTGCGCCGGCCACATCCGCGGCATCAGCACCCAAGGCAACGGCGCCAGCAGAGGAAGCCTTGCCACCGCAAACGGTGACGATCACGGCCACCAGCGATGCCAAGGCGCCGCACGTGCGGTTCACGGCATACCGTGAAAGTTATCTGACGGCCAGGAAAGTGTGGCAAGTGTCGAGCGGCAGCGTGGTCATGGCCCTGCGCCTGATTCCTGCCAAGCTGAGCGCCACCATCGACGATGTGCGCGTGGCCTTGCAAGGCAATGGCGCCCCCATGCCGATCAAGGTGTCGGCCGGCGGCGTGTTTGTCGTGCCGCTCAACGATGATATCGCCGCGCAGGACGGCACGTTTTTGGTGAACAAGGGCAGGGGCGAGCTGACGGCCAATATCGTGCTGCAGCCGTCCGTGGCGCGCGATGCGTGGAACGTCACGCGCGTGGGGCAGGTCTTGCGCGACGCCCGGCGCGCCGTGCGGGCCATCACGCCGTGGTACAAGCGGCCGTTCGCCAGCGACGTGCAATCGCTGGCCTTTTGCGCGGCCGAGCGGGGCAGCGCCTTGCAATTGATGGATGGAGAACAGCTGATCGCGACGCTGCCCATGAACGAGGCGGCCGTCAACGACATCAACCAGCCCGTGTTTTGCAAGATTTTCGACGGCGAAGACAAATACCCGGGACACTACCGCGTGGTCATGCCCGAGCAGGCGACAGTGCTGTTGCTGTAGCGGCTAAGAGTCACCCCTTTAAAGATGTGGCTCTTAAGTACCTAGTTGGGCTGGCGCTGCACCAGTTCCAGCGCCGCCGCCAGGGCCAGGTCCATGGTGGCCTGGTGGAAGATCAGCCACTGCGGCAACAGCGACAGCGCATGGCGGCCCTGTTCCAGGTCGCCTTCATCGACGGCGGCCCAGGCATGGTGCAAGCCGCTGAGCACGCGGGCATGCTGTTCGCGGTGGTTGGCCAGCGAGGGAAAGCCGATTTGCTCCATCAAATCTTCTTCCTCGCGGAAATCGCGTTCGACGGCCGCAATCAGCTCGCGAAACGCCACGCTGAAATGCTGGTCGCTTAATTGCCCCAGCCGTGCCAGCTCCTGAAACAGCGCCTCATGCGCCTCGTCGATGGCGGGAACGCCCAGCGCCATCTCATCTTTCCAATCCGATTTACCCATGCCGATGCCCCCGGTGAAGTCCGTCGCGGCGCGAAGCGGACTGTTCCAGTGTGGACGCAGCGAAGGGCGAAATCCATGATCTGGATCAAAAGTATGGTGAAGAGGGGAAGAGGAAAGCCGCCGGCGAAGAGAACAAATTCCCACCCGCAACAAAGCGGTTTTTAACGATGCGCCGTGTTACCGAGCGCCGCTGAAAAACGCCGCTGGCAAGGCGTCGTGCCGAAGGCAGTACGAATGTACGACGAGGCACGGCAACGCAGTCAGCGACGTTTTCTCAGCCGCGCGTCTTATTGTTCTCAGCCGCGCGTCTTATTGCTTGGGCCAGTGGGCCCACATGCCCTGCGCATCCACATTCGGCACCTGCATCTGCTGTCCGGCCGACGTCTGCATCGCATCCCTCAGCACGAGGGGCACGAGCATCAGGGCCGACAAGGCAAGGCAGAGCAGCACTTTGAGCGTCAACATGGTCGTCTCCCGGTGTCCCGGCGGCGGCGCGGGGATGCGGCGCCTGCCGGTCACGTCTTATGTACTACCATGCTTGCAGTTTAGTTCATCTGATTGAAACTTCAACTAGTTGCTGTGATGCACTGCACCAGTGACGCCTCTTATTTGGCCTTGCGGCTGCGCCGCGGCTTGCCTGCGGCGGGCAGGAAGGAGTCGAACCACACTTGCGTCAATTGCCGCGTATTTTTCGCCGCCTCGCGCTTGACGGCGGCCGTGGCGTGGCCGCGCGCCGTGTTGGCGACGCGGTTGGCGGCGCTCAGGTACATGCTCATCCAGGGGTTTTTCATGGCTAGCCTCGCAAACAGTGGGTGGGGGCGGCGCGGATATGCCGCCATGCCGCTACTGTAGTCCGATGGCCGGCGCTGACCGTGCGGCGGCCCACATAGCCGGGCGGCGCTGGCAATGTGCTGAGGCAGATCAATACACGTCGCGGCGGTAGCGTCCGGCCGCCAGCAGGGCGTCGAGACCGTCCTGGCCCAGCACTTCTTGCAGTACAGCATCGATTCCTGCCGCCATGCCTTGCAGGCTGCCGCACACGTAGACGATGGCGCCTTGCGCCAGCCAGTCGCGCAGCTCGCCGACGTTGGCGCGCAGGCGGTCCTGCACGTATTCGCGTTTGCCGCCCTCGTTGCCGTCGCGCGAAAAGACACGGTCCAGGCGCGCCAGGTGGCCAGCGTCCAGCCAGCCTTGCAACTCTGCGCCGCAGACGCTGTCAACAGCTTGCTGGCGCTCGCCGAACAGCAGCCAGTTACGGGCCAGCCCCGCCCGCTGACGCGCGCGCAGGTGTGCCCGCAGGCCTGCCAGGCCGGAACCATTGCCGATATAAATGCAGGGCACGTCGACCAGGGCGGGCGCGAAGGCGGGATTGGCTTGCAGGCGCAGGCGGATGGGGCTGCCTGTCGGGGCGAAGCGCGTGAGCCAGCCGGAACAGAGGCCGTACCCGTCGTTTTCCTCGCCCGTATGGCGTTCCTGGCGCACCAGCAATTGCAGTTCACCATCGGACGGCAGCGACGCGAGCGAATAGCTGCGCGGCGCATGCTGGGCGCTCTGCGCGTCGCCCTCGCTGCCATCCGCGTTGCACCCGATGATTTCCGCCAGCGCGCCCGCTTCCCAGGCAGCATCGGCGGGGCCCGTCAAGGTGATTTCATGCAGTTCGCCGCCCAGGCTGCCCGGGTTCAGCAGCACGCGGCGCGCCAGGCGCCATTCGGCGTACGACGCTTCTTCCTGTACGCCGATGGCGTCGATGGCGCTGCCGCTGCAGCGGACCAGCGCTTGCGACCAGGCGGCCAGGGCGGCGGGGTCATGCTTGTCCACTTCGATCAGCGGGAACAAGGGCGTGGCGCCCAGCGCTTGCAATTGTTGCGCCAGCGCATGGCCAAAGCCGCAGAAGGCGCCGTAATGGCGGTCGCCCAGGGCCAGCATGCCGAATTCCAGGCCGGCCAGCGGCGTGCCCGCCGTTTGTTGCAGCAGGCGCGCGAAGCGGCGCGTGCCGTCCGGCGCCTCGCCTTCGCCAAAGGTGCTGGCGACGATCAGGGCCCGTTCGTACTGGCGCAATTGCGCGGGATCGAAACGGTCCAGCGACTGCACATCGACGGCCACGCCCGCCTGCTGCAGGGCGCGCGCGCTTTCCAACGCCAGGCGCTCGGCCTGTCCCGACTGGCTGGCGTAGGCCACCAGGGTGGGCAAGCCTATATCTTGCTTGCCCGGAATGCCAGCCAGCAGAGCGCGCTGCGCTTGCACAGCCCGCTTGGCCTTGCGGCGGCCCAGGTACAGCATCCAGCCCGTGACGGCGAACAGGGGCAGGCCCAGGCTGGCCAGGGTGACGATGATGCGGCCGGGCAAGCCAAAATACGTGCCCATGTGCAGCGGATAAATGATGTTGACGAGGCGTGCACCCAGCGCCTGCTGGCTGTACGGTTCGTTTTCCGTGAGAGTGCCATTGGCCGGCGCAATGCTCATGCGGCTGCGCGCCCGTTCGTGCGGCGCATCGCCGGCCAGCCACGTGAATTGCACGGCTTCGCCGGGGCGCACGGGCAGACGCACCGTAGCCAGGGTCCAGCCGGGGGCGTGCTGCTGGAAAACGCTCCAGGCCAGGCCGATGTCGGCGACAGGCGATGGCTCCTGCGGCGCCCCTTTCTTGCCGGGCGCCTGCGCCGTGCGCGGGGGCTTGCCGGCCCAGGCGTCGATATTGTCGCGCACCACGTCATAGCTCCAGTAGATGCCCGTCAGGGTCAGCGCCACATAGACGACCAGGCACCAGGTGCCGGCCACGGCGTGCAGATTCCACAAAAAGGAGCGGCCTTTTAATGCAGGGTCGAAGGTCAGCCAGGTGCGCCAGTCCAGCGGACGGCGGGGCCAGCGCAGGTACAGGCCGGACAGTGCCAGGCCCAGCAGGCACAGGGCCAGCGCGCCCGCCACCTGCCGGCCCGGATCGCGCGGCAGCAGCAGCCAGCGGTGCAAGGATTCCGTCCACTCGAAAAATGCCGCGCCCGCCAGCGCCGGCTGGGTCGCGCCCGTGTACGGGTGCAGATAAACGGACTCGCCGCGCCGCTGGCCGTTCTTTGGCGCGAAAAACAGGCGTGGCGCCGCGCCCGCCTGCGCATACATGGTGACCGAGGCCACGCGCTGGCCGTGTTCGGCTGCGGCAATGCTGCTCAGCTGTGCCGGCGTCAGCGGTGCGCGCGTTTCCACGGGGACATGGCGCACGCCGGGGTTCATAACGTCGAGCAATTCATCCTTGAAGGCCAGGGTGGCGCCGCTCAGTCCGATGATCACCAGCACCGTGCCGGCCGTGATGCCGATGAACCAGTGCAATTGAAACCACACCTGCTTCCAGTTCCAGTGCCAGCGCCGTTGTTGCGCGACGGCGGCAAGCTGGCGCCGCTGGCCGGTTTCCGGCGCCTCATCGGCGCCGGCGCGCGGCAGAGGGTGTGGAAGGGAGGAGGTCGTCATGAAGCGGCTTTCGATAGCGCCGCCATGCGGGGCATCAGGCATGGCGGGGAAGAAGGAGGATTGACATAGTAACGCAAACGAGAATCATTCGCAAATGATGACTCCCTGTTGTCGCGGGGCGGTGGCCATTCTCGTTTGCCTGATCGGGCGCTGGAGGCGCTACAATAGGGATACTGTTCACTAGTTCCCATTGCTGCCATGACCACTTCCACACCGAATCTCGTCGTCACCCCGTCCGCCCACCCCCTGTCCGACGCCGAGCGCGCCGCGCGCATGGTCAACCCGGCGTTTGGCCGCATCTTCACGGACCACATGGTGGTGATTCCTTACCGCGACGGCAAGTGGCAGCAGGGCGAACTGAAGGCCTACGGCCCGCTGATGCTGGACCCGTCCGCCTCGTCGCTGCACTACGGCCAGGCCATCTTTGAAGGTTACAAGGCGTTTGCCCAGCCCGATGGCAGCATCAAGACTTTCCGCCCGGAACAAAATGCCGAGCGTTTCAACCGCAGCGCCGCGCGCCTGGCCATGCCGGCCATCCCTGTCGAGCTGTTCCTGGAAGCGGGCGATGCGCTGATCGCGCAAGACCGTAACTGGGTGCCGAAGAACACGGGCGAGAGCCTGTACATGCGTCCGCTGATGATCGCCACCGACCCCTACCTGGGCGTGCGTCCATCGGAAGAATACCTGTTCGTGCTGTTCGCCTCGCCCGCCGGCGCCTACTTCCCGAAAGGCGTGAAACCCGTCACCGTGTGGATCAGCGAAGACTTCGTGCGCGCCGCGCCGGGCGGCACGGGCGAAGCCAAGTGCGCGGGCAATTACGCGGCCAGCCTGATGGCCCAGTCGCAAGCGCAAGAAAAGGGCTGCGACCAGGTCGTGTGGCTCGACGCCGTGCACCGCGAGTTCATCGAGGAAATGGGCGGCATGAATCTGTTCTTCGTCTACAAGGATGGCGAGAAAGTCACCGTCGTGACGCCGGAATTGACGGGCACCTTGCTGCCAGGCATCACTCGCCGCAGCCTGCTGGAAATGGCAAAAGACCTCGGCTATGCGACGGAAGAGCGTAAATTGTCCGTCCAGCAATGGCGCGACGACATCGCCTCGGGCCGCATGACCGAAGTGTTCGCCTGCGGCACGGCAGCCGTCATCACGCCCGTGGGCGTGGCCAAGGCCAACGGCTTTGAAATGACCATCAACAACAATGAAAACGGCGCCGTCACCCTGGCCCTGCGCGAAGCGCTGCTGGGCTTGCAGCATGGCACGGCACCGGATACCCACGGCTGGATGCATACCGTCTGCTAAGTTGATGGTGTAATTTCACTACCGCGCCGGCACCCAGTTGCCGGCGTTTTTATATCTTGAAAGGGAAACCCGATGCAATTGCGAACTGTCTTGCCGGCGCTGGCCGCCGTTTTCCTCAGCCTGTCGGCCGGCGTCGTCCACGCGGCCGATGCCGCCTGCGCCATTCCGCGCAACGTCAGCTATTACGATTACGACGTCAAGCCGTCGGACGAGAAAAACACCTGCTACAAGCAAAGCACCAACGTGCCCACTGATTACTTCATGCTGGCGCTGTCGTGGTCGCCCGGTTTTTGCGACAGCCAGCGCCGCCGCGGCGAAGTGTCGAAGAAGGCCGCCTTCCAGTGCGCCGAGAGCAACCACTTCGGCTGGATCGTCCATGGCTTGTGGGCGCAGTCGAACAATCCGGCCACTTGCGAAGACATTTCCGTGACGCCGCCGCGCAAGACGGAGATGCATCCGCGCTATTGCAAGGGCAATTTGCCGAAGCTGGCGCCGTCGGACATCCTGCCGTACATGTGCATGCAGCCCGGCGAAGCCTTGCTGCAGGGTGAATGGGAAAAGCATGGCGCCTGCGATTTCGATACGGCCAAGCAGTATTTCGAGAAGGAACGCGAACTGTTCCAAGCCTTGAAGTTGCCGGATTCCACCATGCCGAAAAACGAGTTGTTCCAGTGGATGAAGCAGCACAACCCGCAGCTGAAAGGCCGCTGGCTCGGCTATGAAAAGCACTCGGGCGAGCTGCGCATCTGTTATTCGAAAGATTTTAAAGTGATCGACTGCCAGAAGTGATGTAGGGTGAAATCGGCGGGCCTGCCCGGCAGAGTCCGTCCATCCATGCTAGTGTCTTGGCTGCGGTACCGTATGCCGCCCCGGACGGGCTAGACGAACAGGCAACATGATGAAGCAGAAAAACAAGGCGCAGCCTTTCCTCGTGGGCGAGGACGGCTTGCCGCCCGGCGCCCGTTTATGGGCCATGCTGGCGCTGGCCATCGGCGTGGGCATGGCCTCGCTCGATACGGCGATCGCCAACACGGCCTTGCCGGCCATCGCCAGCGAGCTGCACACGACACCGGCCGCCTCCGTCTGGATCGTGAATGTGTACCAGCTGGCCATGGTGGCGACCTTGCTGCCGTTTTCCGCCCTCGGCGAAATCGCCGGCTACCGCCGCGTGTTTATCTCCGGCATGTTCCTGTTTACTTTGGCGTCGCTCGCCTGCGCGCTGGCCTGGTCCTTGCCCTCGCTGGTGGTGGCGCGCCTGTTCCAGGGCGTCGGCGCCAGCGCCATGATGAGCGTCAACACGGCGCTGCTGCGCGCCCTGTACCCCAAGCATTTGCTGGGCCGCGCGTTCGGCAACAATGCGCTGGTGGTGGCCGTCGCGTTCGCCATCGGGCCCACGGCCGCTTCGCTGATCCTGGCGACGGCGTCGTGGCCATGGCTGTTCGCCATCAACGTGCCGCTGGGCGTGGCCGGCTTTTTCCTGGCCAGCCGCATGCTGCCGGCGACTCAACTGTCCGGGCACACGCTCGATGCGCGCACGGCGCTGTACAACGTGGGCGCCTTCGGCTTGCTCATCTTGCTGTTCGGCGATGCGGCCCATCACGCGTCCAGCGCCGTCCTGCTGGCGGAACTGGTGGCCGTAGTGGTCTTTTTTATGTTGCTGCTGCGCCGACAGGCCGGGCATGCGGCACCGATGCTGCCGATCGACCTGTTCCGCCGCCCCCTGTTCTTGTTGTCGTCGCTGACGGCCATCTGCACGTTTGCCGCGCAGGGGCTGGCCTTCGTCTCGCTGCCATTCTATTTTGAAGTCACCCTGGGCCGTTCACCCGTGGAGACGGGCTTTTTGATGACGCCGTGGGCCGTGCTGGTGGCCGTGATGGCGCCCGTGGCGGGGCGCCTGAGCGACCGATATTCGCCGGGCGTGCTGGGCGGCATCGGCCTGGCGGCGCTGGCGGGCGGCTTGCTGACGCTCGTGTGGATACCGGCGCACCCGAGCGCGTTCGACATCGGCTGGCGCATGGCCTTGTGCGGCATCGGCTTCGGCTTTTTCCAGGCGCCCAATCTGAAAGCCATCATGGGCAGCGCGCCGCCCGAGCGGGCAGGCGGCGCCAGCGGCGTGGTGGCCACGTCGCGCCTGATCGGCCAGGCGACGGGCGCGGCGCTGGTCGCGTATTGTTTTACTGTTTCCGCCAGCCGGGGCACGACGTACGCGCTGTGCCTGGCGGCAGGGTTCGCCGCCGTGGCCAGCATCGCCAGCTTTGCGCGCCTGGCGGTGGCGCAGCCGGCGTGGCTGACAGGTAAAGGCAGCTAAGCCTAGACGTCGATTGCCTTGTCTGAGTGCATGCGCTTGCGCAATTCGAACTTCTGGATCTTGCCCGTCGATGTGCGGGGCAGGGGGCCGAAATAAATGGCTTTCGGCACCTTGAAGCCCGCCAGGTTGTTCTTGCAGAAGGCGATCAATTCTGCTTCCGTCACCGTCGCCCCTTCGCGCAGTTCGACGAAGGCGCACGGCGTTTCGCCCCATTTCTCGTCGGGCTGGGCGATGACGGCGGCGGCCAGCACTTGCGGGTGGTGGTACAGCGCGTCTTCCACTTCCACGCTGGAAATGTTTTCTCCGCCCGAGATGATGATGTCCTTGCTGCGGTCCTTCAGCTTGATGTAACCGTCCGGATACATCACGCCGAGGTCGCCCGTGTGGAACCAGCCGCCCGCGAACGCTTCCTGAGTCGCCTTTTCATTCTTTAAATAACCCTTCATGCAGATGTTGCCACGGAACATGATCTCGCCGATCTGTTCGCCATCGGCCGCCACGGGCTGCATGGTTTCCGGGTCCAGCACGGCCACGGCGCTTTGCAAGTGGTAGCGCACGCCCTGGCGCGACTTTAAAACGGCCCGCTCTTCCTGGCTCAAGGCCGCCCACTCGTCCTGCTCGGCGCAGATGGCGGCGGGGCCGTACACTTCCGTCAAGCCATACGAATGGATCAAGTCAAAGCCCATGGCTTCGATCTTTGCCACCATGGCCGCCGGCGGCGGCGCGCCGGCCACCATGCCGCGCACGGTCCAGTCGATTCCCTCGCGCCAGTTGGCGGGCGCGTTGGCCAGCGCCGCATGCACGATGGGTGCCGCGCAATAGTGGGTGATGCGCAATTCGCGCATCAGGTCGAACACGAGCTTCGGCTCGAACTTGCGCAGGCACACGTTCACGCCCGCGCGCGCGGCCACGGTCCACGGAAAGCACCAGCCATTGCAGTGGAACATCGGCAAGGTCCACAGGTAGACGGCATGCTTGGGCATGTCCCATTCCAGGATGTTTGACAGGGCATTCAAGGCCGCGCCGCGGTGGTGGTAGACGACGCCTTTCGGGTCGCCCGTGGTGCCGGACGTGTAATTCAGTGCGATGGCATCCCACTCGTCGGCAGGCGGCTGCCAGTCGTAATCGGGGTCGCCGCTGGCCAGCAAGGTTTCATAGTCGAGGTCGGAAAACGCATCCACTTCCGGTCCCAGCACGTCGTTGACCTGGATCACGCGCAAGCCGGGAATCTGCGCCGCCATCTGGCGCGCCAGCTCGGCAAATTCCGTGTCGGCCAGCAAGACTTTCGCCTGGCCGTGGCGCAGCATGAAGGTCAAGGAGGCCAGGTCGAGGCGGATGTTCAGCGCATTGAGGACGGCGCCGGCCATGGGGACGCCAAAGCTCGCTTCCACCATGGCGGGCGTGTTCGGCAGCATCACGGCCACCGTATCGCCCGTGCCCACGCCCAGCTTGATCAGGCCGGAGGCCAGGCGGCGCGTGCGCGCATACGTTTCGCGCCACGTCTGGCGCAGGCTGCCATGTGCAATTGCCAGGCGATTGCCATATACTGCGGCTGCCCTGGCGATATAGTCGAGCGGGGTGAGGGCGGCGTAGTTGGCGCTGTTTTTGCCGAGGCCGGTGTTGAAATCAGCAGTCATGCTTGTCTCCTGTTAAATAAAATTCTGTAGCTCCCTGTTTCGGGATTGATACCGGTTAGCATAGCACCGGCGCTGGAAAATCACTGTCATCTTAGTGACAGGTCTGAAGGATGGAATGGATAGCAACGATAGTGTAGACCTTGCAATGCTGGAACTCGACAGCCACGACTGGTTCGCGGCCCTCGATGCGCGGCATCAGACCCTGTTGCGCGCCGGCAGCGTGCTGCGGCATTTCGAGGCGGGCGCCTTCATCACGCGGCGCGGCGAACCGTCGGCGCACTGGATCGGCGTGCACACGGGCTTGATCAAGCTGGCCGTCTACAACGCCGATGGGCGCGGCGCCACGTTTTCCGGCGTGCCGGCCGGCGGCTGGAGCGGCGAGGGCAGCGTGCTCAAGCGCGAACTGCGCCGCTACGATGTGGTGGCCGTGCGCGCATCGAGCATCATCCTCGTGCCCGTGGACCTGTTTCATCTGCTGCTGGCCGAGAGCCTTTCCTTCAATGCCTTCGTCATCCGCCAGCTGAACGAGCGCATGGGGCAATTCATCGCCACCATCCAGAACCAGCGCCTGCTGGCCGTCGACGCGCAGGTGGCGCAAGCGATCGCGCAGCTGTTCCACCCCATGTTATACCCGCGCACTTCCCGCGTGCTTGAGCTGTCGCAGGAAGAAATCGGCTTGCTGACCGGCATTTCGCGCCAGCGCGTGAACCAGGCGCTGGGCCATCTGGCCGAACTCAAGCTGATCAGCATCGCCTATCAATCGATCCGCGTCGTCGACCTCGATGGCTTGCGCCGTTATGGCGTAGCGTCGCTGTGATGACAGACTGGGCGCGCGATGTGTGGCATGCTGGCGGCTGGCTTATGACATTGAATTGACGCATGGCACTCGTTTCCGATCATCCTCTGCACTTGCTGGGCTTGCGCTTTCCGCTCCGGCTGCGCGTTACCGTGCGCCAGGGTTTTGTCACCTTGCATAATGAAATCGCCACCAAGAAGCTGGGCAGCGGCGACAGCTTCGTCGTGCCCGCGTTCTTGCGCTTTGCCTGCGACGTGATGCCGGGGCGGGGCAAGCCTGCCGTGTTCACCTTGGCGCTGGAAGGCGATGAAGCCGATGGCGGCCACGGCGGCGGCAAGCGCTGGAGCCAGGCGCTGGCGCAGCATATCTTTGATACGCCGCAAGGCAAATGGACGGCGGCACGGCTGGCGGCCCTGTGGCAAGTGACGCCGCACAAGGCGCGTGCCCGCCTGTTTGCCGAGGGCGAGGCATTGCTCAGCCTGGTACGCGAACAGCGTTTGGCGCACGCGCTGCACACGGCGGCGCAAGCGGGCGCCGATGGGGAAGACGGCGAGCGCGACCTGGCGCAAGTGGCGGCCGGCTCTGGCTTTGCCTCGATCCCCGCGTTTTGCGACGCCTGCGTGGACGTGGCGGGCGTGCGTCCCAGCCTGTTCCTGCGGGGACAGGCGCCCGGATAGCCAGACTCCGTTATAATCGGGGCCATGGGATCTTTATTGAAACGCAAACAGTGGCATATGTGGTTCGCCTGCCTGGCGATACTGCTCAATGCGCTTTCGCCGTCCCTGTCGTATGCGTTTGCTTCGCGGCATGCGAACGCGAACAATGCCGCCGTCGAAATCTGTTCGGCCAGCGGCGCCGTCTATACGCAGGCGGACCTGGCGCCAGCCGCCAGATCCACCACCGATTCCGTGCTGCACCACATCGAACATTGCCCGTTCTGCATGAGCCATGCGGGCAGCGTGGGCTTGCCGCCGTCCTCATCCTCGCCGCTGGCCGTCATCACGGGCCACGATCACTATCCGCCATTGTTTTACCAGGCGCCCAAAGCGCCGTTCGCGTGGCTGGCCGCCAGTCCGCGCGGCCCGCCTTCGGCTGCCTGAACGCAGCAGTCATACCTTCCACGTCTTAACCGTCTCCACTACGCCCATCGGGCCAGCATGCCATGAAACGTCGTCTTTTCCTTCTCGCCGGCACGGCGGGATTGCTCACGCTTGCCGCTTGCGAACAAGCGCCGAAACCCCATTACAACGGCCTCGACCTGACGGGAGGCGATTACAAGCCCGACTTCAAGTTGAGCGGCCCCGACGGCAAGGTCTACACCTTGGCCGACTTCAAGGGCAAGTATGTGATGGTCTTCTTTGGCTTCACGCAATGCCCGGACGTGTGCCCGACAGCCCTGTCGCGCGCGCTGGAAATCCGCCAGAAACTGGGCGCCGATGGCGATAAACTGCAAGTGATCTTCATCAGCATCGACCCCGAGCGCGACACGCCCGAGCTGCTGGGCGAATACATGCGCGCCTTCGACCCCAGTTTCCTCGGCTTGCGCACGGACCCGAAGGACACGGCGCAGACGGCCTTCAATTACAAGGTCTTCTACCGCCGCGTGCCGAGCGGCAGTTCGTACACGATGGACCACACGGCCATCAGCTACGTGCTCGACACAGAGGGGCGCATGCGCCTGGGCCTGAAGCACCAGTTGACGGGCGATGAGTGCGTGCAGGACATCAAGACCCTGATGAAATCGAAATACACCTTATAACTACCGAGGAAATAATCATGACCCATCTGAAAACCCTGCTGGCCACGGCCCTGACCGTGCTGTCCTTCTCCGCCGCTGCACAGACGTCCGTGCAGATTAGCGACCCGTGGGTGCGCGCCACCGTGCCGCAGCAAAAAGCCACGGGCGCCTTCATGCAGATCACGGCGCCAAAAGCCATGCGGCTGCTGGAAGTGCGCTCGCCCGTGGCGGGCGTGGCGGAAATCCATGAAATGAGCATGGCGGACAATATGATGCGCATGCGCCAGGTCAAGGAAATCGCCTTGCCAGCCGGAAAAGCGGTGGAACTGAAGCCGGGCGGCTACCATGTGATGCTGCTCGACCTGAAAGGGCAGGTGAAGGCGGGCGACAAGATCCCGCTGACCCTGGTCGTCGAAGGCGAGGACAAGCGCCGCGAAACGATCGAAGTCAATGCCGTGGCGCGTCCGCTGGGCGCCACCTCGACGTCAACTGCGATGCCGGCGATGAAGCACTAAGCTACGGCAATGCCCTTGCAAAGCCCGGTTCGCCGGGCTTTTTTGCGTCCATTTGAAAATTAAACAGCTGTTTGATACAATGCCGGATAATATTAAACAGATGTTTAAATGATGGGAATGGCATGACAGAAGAAGTCGAAACGGCGCGCACGCGCATTCTGCAGGCGGCGGTCCAGCTGTTTGCCGACGAAGGCTACAAGCTCGCGTCCGTGCGCAGGATCTGCGAGGCGGCCCACGTCAACGTGGCGATGGTTAACTATTATTTTCATGGCAAGGAAGAGCTGTACCTGGCCGCCTTCGACCATGCGCGCGCGCTGGCGCGTGCCTCGGCCGCTGCCGCGCCGGAGGCAGGCCCAGCGGCGGCCGTGGTGCCCGTGGAACAGTTGCGCCTGGCGATAGAATCGATGGTCTTCGACATGCTGCGCCCGGGAGCGGCTTCGCTGTTCAGCCGCCTGGTGGCGCGTGAATTGATCGAACCCACGTCCGCCATCCACATGCTGGCAGACCGCGATGTGCGCGCGCACCACGCCCTGTTTACAGGCTTGATCCGTGGCGTGGTGGGCGAGGCCATGCCGGCGGACGTGGTGCAGAAATGCGTGTTCAGCGTGATTGGCCAGGCTGTGTTCTATGCCCGTTCGCGAATCGTGCATGAACTGGTGGCGCCGGAAATTACCTATGACGAGACTGGCACCGCCAGCATTGCGCAGCATGTCGCCGCGTTCTCGCTGGCGGCCCTCGACGGCTTGCGCCGCCAATATGCTGTGCAGGCGGGCGCATGAAAACCAGAAACCTGACCCTGGTGCTGGCCGGTCTGGCTATGCTGGGCCCGTTCGCCACCGATACCTTCCTGCCGTCGTTTCCCGCGATCGGCACGCATTTCGACGTCAGCAGCGTGCTGGTGCAGCAGACCCTGAGTGTCTACCTGGCCGCGTATGCCTTCATGACCTTGTTCTACGGCACCTTGTCCGACTCGTTCGGCCGCCGTCCCGTGATTCTCGCTTCGCTCCTGATCTTTGCCGCCGGTTCCATCGGCGCTGCCTTCGCCCCCAGCTTTGGCTGGCTGCTGTTCTTCCGCGGCATGCAGGGCGCCTCGGCCGGCGCGGGCAGGGTGATCGGCCAAGCCATCGTGCGCGACAGTCTAGCTGGCGCGGCCGCGCAAAAGATGCTGGCCAATATCATGATGGTGTTCGGCATCGCGCCCGCCATCGCCCCCATCATCGGCGGCTGGCTGCACGTGGCCTACGGCTGGCAATCGACGTTCGTGTTCACCTTTTCCGTCACCGTGCTGCTGGCGCTCGCCTGCCTGAAAGGCTTGCCGGAAAGTTTAGCTGTCGAGCAACGTCAGCCTTTCCATCCAGGCAACATCGCGCGCAATTACTGGCTGGCCTTGCGCCACCGGGCATTCCTCTTGCGTTCGCTGGCCGTGGCCTTCGCCTTTGGCGGCTTTGCCCTGTATATCGCCTCGGCCCCGCATTTTATTTTGGAATTGCTGCATCTGCCGGAAACGGCGTTTGGCTGGATGTTCATTCCCATGGTGGCCGGTTTGGTGCTGGGCTCGGCGTTGTCGGGCAAGCTGGCCCACGTGGTGAAAAGCACCGTGCTGGTGCGCTGGGGCTTGCTGGCCATGGCGGTCACGGGGGCGATCAATATTGCTTACAACCATTGGTTTGCGGCCAGCATCCCGTTCGCCGTCGTGCCCGTGATGCTGTACGCGTTCGGCATGTCGCTGGCCTTGCCGGGCATGACCATGTCGACGCTCGACATTTTCCCGCAGATGCGGGGCCTGGCCGCCTCCCTGCAAAACTTCGTGCAAATGCTGGTGTTTGCGCTGGTGTCCGGTTTTGTCGCACCGTTGCTGTTCGACAGCGCATTCAAACTGGCGCTGGGACAGGCTTCGGCCGTCGTGCTGGCCGCCGCATTCTGGTGGCTGGGCAGCCGGCAAGGGGTGGGGCAGGGCGTGGTAGGGGTTGTCAAAACAATATGACGAGCCCTGGAAAAGGATGGCATGCATTCTGCTTTGTTACACTGTGACAATCAGACCCTCGCTGCGGGCAGCACAGCACGCGCGCGGGTCTAAGCAGTTTTGCAACTTTACCTTTGGCTATCATGCACTTGATTAACTCCAGTTTGAACCACGCCTTGCGCGTGCCGCTGGCTGCGGAAATCCACTCGCGGCCGTTTTTGCAGCTCGATGCCCCCGAGCTGATCACCCATCTGGCCGTCTACAAGGATGACAGCGCGGCGCCCGGTGCGTCGAATATGGCGGCCCAGCACGCTACCCTGGCGGCCCTGTGTACGCATTTCGGCGTCACGCCGCCCGCTGCCGAAGCCAAGTATTTTTATTACGACTTCGGCCGCTTCCGCCTGAAATGGGAATGCCACACGGAATTTGCCACGTTTACCTTTGCCGAACATCCGGGCGCCGCCTTGCCCCTGGAGCAGGCGTTCGAGCGCATGCCCCTGGAACAGTTGCCGCAACAATGGCTGGTGGGCTTGAAGGGCAAGCTGATGGTGGCGGCCCACGTGGTGCTCGAGCAGGCAACAGAGCCGGCCGAGATCTTCATGCAAGGCTTGTCGCGCGTGTTCGAGGGCAATACCCTGGCCGGCAGCAAGGTGCTGCAGGGCGGCGAATTGTGGACGGATTTCACCATCCAGTCTGACGGCTTCAGCCGTTTCGTCATCCGCGACGCGGGCATGCGCTCGCAGCAGTCGGGCCGCCTGGTGCAGCGCGTGCTGGAAATCGAAACCTACCGCATGATGGCTTTACTGGGCTTGCCCTACGCCATGCAGGCGGCGCCATCGCTCAATGCCATCGAGAACGAACTGGCCACCCTGGCCGCCGCCATGGTCGATACGGACGATGCCCCGGGTACGGGCAAGGCCGATGATGGCGTCTCCGAGCAAGGCTTGCTCGACCGCATCACGCGCCTGGCGGCCCGCATTGAAAAGCTGTCGCTCGACAATAGCTACCGTTTTTCCGCCTCGAAAGCCTATATGGGCCTCGTCAAGGCGCGCATCGACGAGTTGCGCGAAGTGCGCATCGAGGGCATCCCCACTGTCGAGGAATTCATGGACCGCCGTTTGACGCCCGCCATGAACACGTGCGAAGCGATGTCCAGCCGCCAGGAAGCGATGGCGCAGCGCATTGCCAACACCAACGACTTGCTGCGCACGCGCGTGGGCATCGTGCAGGAATTGCAGAACCGGCAAATCCTGCAATCGATGAACGCCCGCGCGGCCCAGCAGCTGCGCTTGCAGCAGGCGGTGGAAGGCTTGTCCGTGGCGGCCATTTCCTACTACGTGATCGGCCTGTTCAGCTACACGGGCAAGGCGGCCAAGGTGCTGGGGCTGCCCGTGAATCCGGAAATCCTCGTCGGCGCCCTGGTGCCGTTCGTGGCGGCGGCCGTCTGGCTGGGCTTGCGGCGCATGCACCACAAGCTGCACGCGGACTGACCAGGGCAGGCACTCAGGCGGTGCGTACGCCGCGCGCCGCCAATCTTTGCTATCGTGCTGGCCTCATTGTTTGCTACAAGGAAATCAGCGTGCTTGCCAAGGTTGGAGATATCTACAGTGTGTTTTCGCACAGGCTGCAGCAGTATGTGGCTTGCCAGGTCACGGCCATCGACGATGCCGCGTCCGGCAGCGCCCCGCTGGCCGCCATTTTGCAGCTGGACTGGACGGGCGACACCTTGCCCGATGCGCACGCCGTGCAGGCGATGCGCCCCCTGGTGTGCGATTACTATTTCTGGAACAAGCGCCACGACCACAGCTTTGCCAGCGCGACGGTGCCGCGCCACTACAGCCTGGTGGTCAATGTGGCGCCGCTGGTCGAGACGGCAGTGAAAAGCTACAGCGGCGGCTGGCACATGGGCGACAGCGTGTACCGCCAGCGCCGCTGGGAGCAGGTCGACCCGGCCCGGCGCCAGCGCTTCAAGGCGGCATCGAGCGAGGAAGTGATGGTCGGCGGCCAGGCCGTGCGCCAGAAGACGAGCCGCATCGGCGACGATATCCTGCAGGCGCTCGGCGACCTGTCCGAACTGGACCAGCTGCCTTGCCTGACGACCATCGAGACGCGCCACGGCAGCGCGGCGCTGGCCGCCTACATCAACGGCAACCCCATCATCAACGAAGTGCACTGGCAATCCTCGACGGAGAGCGAACTCGACTTGCGCAACAGCAATGTCAGCCGTCTCGTCGTGCATGGCGCAGGCTTGCGCTCGCTGCGCCTGAACGAGGGTTTGAGCACCCTGATACTGAATGGCGCGCCGTCGTCCGCGCTGCGCATCGACGACCCGCATGCAGGGCGCTTCCTGCGCCTGCAGTGTTCCGGCGCCCTGACGCCATTCCACGGCCTCGACCAGCTGGCGCGCCTGTCGCTGAGCGCCATGCCGGCCGTGGATTTCGACATGGTGGCGCAGCGTTTCCCCTTGCTGACGGACCTGACCGTGTGGGGCAAGCCGGGGCTGGCGTCAAACGTGGCCAGCATCGCCAGACTGGACCGTTTGCGCTCCTTCACCGCGTATGAACTGTTCGGCTACGGTGCCGACGACTTCCCCGTGCCGGCGCAGTTGCCGGCCTTGTCCAGCCTGTGCCTGACCAGCCTGCCGGCCGACGCCGCCAAGGCCATCAAGGCCAGTTATAAAAAGGCGGCGGTGCTGGGTCTGGACCTGTCGGTGACGCGGCCGCGCAAGCCGGAATGGCTGGCGGAAAACCTGGACAATCCGTTCCGCGACTGGGATGGCCGCGCGCACATTGCGGCGGCGTATGCCAAAAAAGCCGCGCAGGCGTATAAAAAGCTGCTGGCCACGGCGCGCACGCTCGACGGCGCGAACGATGCCGGGACGGCGCAAGCCGTGGCGCAGGAGATGGTCACCGCCTATGTCGGCGTGTTCAACCAGATCGAGCGGCGTTCCAGCGTCATCGAAACGGTGGAGCGCGATGAAATCTATGTGGCGCTGGAGCAGGTGCTGGCGCAAGTGCCGCTGCCGGATGTGGCGGCGCTGTATGCCTTGTTTGACCGCTTGCGCGATTTTTAGTCAGACATGCGCTAGAAAAAAAGTTCTAGACATAGAGTTCTAGAATGGGTATTCTAGCGTCATGTTAAAAAATACCTCCACTCCCCATCCCACGGCCGCCGAACTGGATCTGCTGCGCATCCTGTGGCGGCGCGGTCCGTCCGACGCGCGCGCCGTGTACGACGCCCTGGCCGAAGAGCGTGCCGACGCCAGTTACGCCACCGTGCTGCGCCAGTTGCAGCTGATGCATGGCAAGGGTCTCCTGAGCCGTGATGAAAGCCAACGGCCGCAGCTGTATGCGGCCGTCGACGCGCAGGAAAAATTGCAGACCAGCTTGCTCAAGGACTTGATCGGCAAGGTGTTTTCCGGTTCCGGCAAGGCGCTCGTGCTGACGGCGCTGCGCGAACACGTGAGCGACGCGGAACGCCTGGAAATTGAAAAAATCCTGCGCAGCAAGGATGGCAAACAGCCATGAACCTGGACATGCGCCTGGGCATAGAGTTGGGCAAGCTGGTCCCTGCGCTGGGCTGGGTCCTGCTGTATTTTGTCTGGCAGGGCTTGATCGTGGGCGCCGTGTCCGCCGTCCTGCTCTGGCTGCTGCGCTACGCCAGCGCGCGCTGGCGCTATGCCGTCTGCGCGCTGGCGCTGCTGCTGTGCCTGTGTATTCCCGCCATCCACCTGCTGTCTCTGCTGTCGGATGCGTCGCCGGCCCGGCTGGCGGTGGCCGCGCCGCCCGCCTGGCGTGCCGCGCTGCAAGCGTGGATGCCGGCCCTGGTGCTGGCCTGGAGCGCCGGTGTCGCCCTGATGAGCTTGCGCCTGTGCCTGGGCCTGGCCTGGGTCGGCAAGCTGCGCCGCCAGGCCGTCGCTGCCCCGGCCATCTGGCAGGCGCGCCTCGATGCGCTGGCGCAGCGCATGGGCTTGCACGGCAGTCGGAAAGTGCCGCTGAAGCTGCACGGGGGATTGTCCAGCCCCGTCACGGTGGGTTTCTGGCGCCCCGTCATCCTGCTGCCGGCCGCCTTGCTGAGCGGCATGCCCGTCGCCTTGCTCGAAGCGCTGCTGGCGCATGAACTGGCGCACGTGCGGCGCTGGGATTACCTGGTCAATCTGTTGCAAAGCGTGGCCGAGGCGCTGCTGTTCTTTCACCCCGTCGTCTGGTGGCTGTCGGCGCGCATGCGGGCCGAGCGGGAGCAGGTGGCCGACGCCTTGGCCGCGCAAGCGCTGCAAGACCCGCAGCAGCTGGCCACGGCGCTGCATGCGCTGTCGCTGCACGCGGCCGCGCCGCGGCATGCCGGCTTGCTGATGTCGGCCCGGGGCGGGGCGCTGCTGACGCGCATCGAACGGCTGATGGCGCCGGGCGCCGACACGGCCGGCTGGAAACTGGCCGTGCCCGCCTTGCTGCTGGCCTGCGCCACCTTGCTGCTGCAGGTGCAGGGCAAGCCTGCCGTCAACGGAACGATGCTGGCCGATGCCGCCGCCGCGATGCTGGACTTGCCTGTCAGCGCGAAACACATGCTGGTATTTGACGACAGCACGGGCCAGGTGCTGATGGCGAAAGATGCGGACGCCGTCGTGCCCATCGCCTCGATCACCAAGCTGATGACGGCCATGGTGGTGCTCGACGCGGCCCTCGACCCCGACGAACAGCTGCGCATCGTGCGCGCCGATGGCGATGCATCCTTGCAGCGCCGCAGCCTGCTGGCCGATGGCGTGGCCGTGTCGCGCGGCGCGCTGTTGCAACTGGCGTTGCTGCCATCCGAAAACCGCGCCGCCGCCGCGCTGGCGCGCACTTATCCCGGCGGCAACGCGGCTTTTCAGCAAGCCTTGCAAGCGAAGATACGCCAGCTGGGCTTGCGCCGCACCAACCTGACGGACCCTGTCGGCAGTTCGCCCGCGAATACGTCGACGGCCAGCGAGGTAGCGAAGATCGTCGCGGCGGCCGCGCGCTATCCGGACATTGCGCGCATCACCAGCCATCCGCAAGCGAGCGTGGCCGTCAATGGCAAGGTCCGCACCCTGCGCAACACGAATCCGTTGGTCGGCGGCAAGGGCTGGGACATTGTATTGTCCAAGACGGGCAGCAGCCACGAGGCGGGCAGCTGCCTGACCATGCGCATGCGCAGCGGCGGCAAGCACGTCACCGTGGTGCTGCTGGACGCCGACGGCGCGCAGCGGCGCTCGCTTGACGCCGGACACATCCGCGACACCCTGGCCGACAGGACCGGCCGCATGCATTGCTACCCCCCGGGCGCGCCGCGCGGCGGCCGCCTTTCTTTTTTACACTCTGGAGATGAAGATGACACTATTGGCGAAGTTGATGCTGGCGACGGTTGCGACCATGTCGGCGGGCACAGGACAGGCGAAGACGCCCGCACCGGTGCAGGATACGCCTGTCGATTGCGACAGTTGCAAGGAATGGAATGCGCCCGTCAAGCCGTTCAATATCTATGGCAATAGCTGGTATGTGGGCACGGCAGGCCTGTCCGCCGTGCTGGTGACGGGGCCGCAGGGCCATATCCTGCTCGACGGCGCGCTGCCGCAGTCGGCGCCCCTGATCATCGACAATATCAAGGCGCTCGGTTTCCGCATCGAGGATGTGAAGTTCATCCTCAATTCGCACGCGCACTGGGACCATGCGGGCGGCATTGCCGCGCTGCAGCGGGCGAGCGGCGCCACCGTGGTGGCCAGCGCCTCGGGCGCACTGGGGCTGCAAAGCGGCACGAATGGCAAGGATGACCCGCAATACCAGGCCAACCCTGTCGTGCATGTGGCCAAGGTGCACAAGGTCAAGGTGGTGGGCGAGGGCGATACCGTCAAGGTGGGACCGTTGACCTTGACGGCCCGCATGACGCCCGGCCACACGCCAGGCGGCACGACATGGACGTGGACGTCGTGCGAAGGCCAGCGCTGCCTGAACGTGGTGTATGCGGACAGTCTGAACCCGTATGCGAGCGGCGATTTTACTTACACGGGCAAGGGCGGGGGCAAAGGCAGGACGCCGGACGTCTCGGCCGCGTTCGAAGCGAGCATCGCCAAGGTGGCTGCCTTGCCATGCGACATCATCATCCCCGTGCATCCGGGCACGACGGACGTGCTGGGCAAGGCGGCCAGGCGCAGCGGCACGGACAATCCCCTGATCGACGCCAACGCCTGCCGCGCCTATGCGGCCGAAGCGGGCGGCTTGCTGGCCAAGCGCCTGGCGAAGGAACGGGGCGAGGCAGTGCCTATTGAAGCCAAGGCCGCCGCGCACGCGCACTAAGCCGTTTTTACTGTGCCGCCTGCCGCTGTTTTTGCAGGCGGTTGACGAACACCGTCATTTCCTTGACGGCTTGCAGGTCGCCTTGCTGCTGGGCCACCGTCACGCCCGTGGTCCAGGCAGCCTGCGCTTCATCCAGCCTGCCCAGCTGGAGCAGGGCCTTGCCCAGCAGTTTCCAGGCGGCGGAATAGCCGGGCTGCTGCGCGGTGGCTTGCGCCAGGTGCAGGACCGCTTGCTCGGCGTCATTGTCTTTCAGGCAAGCATCGCCCAGGCCAAAGCGCAGCAGCGCGTTGTCGCGCCCCTGCGCCAGCAGTTTTTCCAGTTGTTCACGCAGCATTTTCGCCTCACCTCAATATGCAAGTTAACTCTTGCATATTAGCGCTTGCGCGCTTGAGAAACAAGCCTGCCTTCAATCCGCCACATCCACCACCAGCTTGCCGCGCGCGCTGCCATCCATCTGCGCCACATGCGCCTCGTGTGCCGTGCGCAAGCTAAAGCGGCGTGGATCGAGCCGCACCCGCAGCTTGCCCGCCTCTATTAATTTGTTGGCTTCGCGCAGAATCGCGCCATGGCGCGCGTGATGCTCACCGCTCAACAGGGGCAGCAGGGTGAACACGCCCGAGTAAGTCGCCGCGCGCGCCGTCAGCGGACTCAGGGCGAACGTGCCCCAGCCGAGGCAACTGACGACGTGACCGCCATACATGCGTGCCGCCTTGAAACTGGCATCCAGGGTGACGCCGCCCACCGTGTCGTAGACGATGTCGAAGCCGGCGCCGCCCGTATGCTCGGCCACGTAGTCGTCCACCGTGCTGGTGCGGTAATCGATGAAGCGCGCGCCCAGCGCTTCGATGGCGGCGCGGCTGGCGGCGCTGCCCGTGGCAGACACCTTCGCGCCCAGGGCGACGGCGAGCTGCACGGCCATGTGGCCCACGCCGCCCGCGCCGCCATGCACGAGCACGCTGTCGTCCGCCTTCACGTGGGCGCGCTCCACCAGCCCTTCCCAGGCCGTGATGAAGACGAGGGGCAGGGCGGCCGCCTCGCGCATGCTCAATCCTTGCGGCATAGGCGCCAGCAGGGCGGCGTCGAAGACGCCGTACTCGGCCAGCGAGCCCTGGATGCCGGCGATGCCGCCCGCCATGCCATACACTGTTGCGCCAACGTGAAAAGTCTTCACGCCTTCGCCCACGGCCGCCACCGTGCCGGCCAGGTCGATGCCGAGGATGGCGGGCAGGCTGGGCCGGGCGTGCGGCGCGGCGCCCGAGGCGATTTTCGTGTCGAGCGGATTGACGCCGCTGGCGGCGATGCGCACGAGGACTTGCCCGGGGCCGGGCTGCGGCACGGGCAGGTGTTCGATGCTCATGTGGGCGGCAAAGGTAGTCAGGACGAGGGCTTGCATGGGGTTCTCCATTGGGTTGATGCCCCAGTCTAGGCGGACGGCGTGCAAAGAAAAACGGGGCGCAGCCCGATGCACTATTTCAGTATCGTGGATAATCATTGGCAAACAGGAGAGAAATACATGGACAGGCTGGAAGCGATGAAGGTGTTTTGCGCCGTGGTCGAGGCGGGCGGCTTCAGCAAGGCGGCGCAGCGCCTGGGCATTTCCACCTCGTCCGTGACGAACCAGGTGGCGGCGCTGGAAAAGCATTTCGGCGTGCGCCTCTTGCAGCGCACCACGCGCAGCATGTCGCTCACGGCCGAAGGCCAGCAGTGCCACGCGCAGGCGCGCCAGGTGCTGGCCGGCATGGCGGCGCTGGAATCCAGTCTGGAACAGGCGGCCGGGAAACCTTCGGGCAGCCTGCGCGTGGATATGCCCAGCAGCATCAGCCGCAATCTGGTGGCGCCCGCCTTGCCCCGCTTTACCGCCGCCTATCCCGACATTTCCCTGCGCCTGACGGTCAGCGACCGCCTGGTCGACATGGTGGAAGAGGGCATCGACGTGATGCTGCGCATCGGCGAACCGCAGGATTCGTCGCTGGTGGCGCGCAGCCTGCTGACCATGGATTATCTGTGCTGCGCTTCCCCCGCCTTCATCGCCCGGCATGGCGTGCCGCGCACGCCGCAGGAGCTGGATCAGTTTGCCTGCCTGCATTTCCTGTATCCGAAAGCGCGCCAGGTGCGGCCCTGGCTGTTTCAGGACGCGGTTAGCGGCGTAGTCTATGCACACACGCCGGCCGCCGTCTTGTCTTTCGACCATATCGAATCGATGATCGCAGCTGCCCAGGCCGGTTGCGGCATCGTCCAGGCGCTGTCCGTTTCCGTGCTACAGCCTTTGCGCGAGGGCAGCCTCGTGCCAGTGTTGCAGCCGTTCCGCACGCGGGGGCCGGACTTGTGGGCGCTGTTCCACCCGCGCCAGCTGCGCGCCGCCAAGGTGCAGGTGTTCGTGGAGTTTTTGGCGCAGATTGTTCACGAAGGCTTTAATGAGAATTGATTCTCAATTATAATGCAAGCCTATTGCATTGATTTGCGCCTTCGTCAGGAATTCCATGCCCGTGTTTTTACGCCGCCCCGTGGCGCTGTTACTTGCCGCTGCCAGCCCCTGGTCACTGGCAATCGATGATGTGCAGGCCGACGATGTCGTCACCGTCAAGGCCGAGCGCCAGCACTACCGCAGCCTGTCGGCCACGGGCGCCACCAAGACGGACGCTTTATTGATGGACTTGCCGCAAAGCGTGCGCGTGCTGACCGGCGACCTGCTGCGCGACACCGGCGTGACGACTTTGGCGGGCGCGCTGGACCTGGCCAGCGGTATTTCAAAACAAAGTCCGCTGGGCGGCCTGTGGGACAGCTATGCCATGCGCGGTTTCACGGGCGACCCGAATTTCGGTTCCGACTACATGGTCAACGGCTTCAGTTCCAGCCGCGGCTACAACGGCATGCGCGACGGCAGCAATACGCAGAATGTGGAAGTGCTCAAAGGCCCCGCGTCGGCCCTGTACGGCCGGGGCGAGCCGGGCGGCACGGTGAACATCAC
The DNA here is from genome assembly GCF_002735765.1 of Janthinobacterium sp. BJB304. Classification (NCBI taxonomy): domain Bacteria; kingdom Pseudomonadati; phylum Pseudomonadota; class Betaproteobacteria; order Burkholderiales; family Oxalobacteraceae; genus Janthinobacterium; species Janthinobacterium sp. BJB304. The sequence goes on along the minus strand of NZ_PDZN01000003.1, from coordinate 45,856 downwards.
GACGAAAAAGCCGAAGTTCGCGCCGGAATACAGCGCCGATGTTGCGCTGGGCAGCTTCCGCACGCGCCGCGCCGCCGTCGACTTGACGGGACCGTTGAGCGACACCATCGCCTACCGCCTGAACGCCGCGCACGAGGAAGGGCACAGCTTCCGCGATACGGTGAAAGTCGAGCGCAGCCTGTTTTCTCCCTCGTTTATCTGGCTGGCGGGCGAGCACACGACGGTATCGTATGAAATCGAAGCGGTGCGCCAGCGCGCGCCGTTCGACCGGGGCGTGGTGGCCGTGAACGGCAAGCTGGGCGCCGTGCCCGTGTCGCGTTTCCTGGGCGAGCCGGGCGACGGCCCCATGACGGTCAAGTCGCTGGGGCAGCAGCTGTTCATCCACCACGCGCTGTCCGACGACTGGACTGTGCAGGCGGGCGCTTCCTACCGCGACAGCGAATTGCGCGGTTATTCGACCGAGGCGAACAAGCTGCTGGCCGATGGCCGCACCCTGAACCGGCAGCGCCGCCACCGCGATTTCTCGGCCACCGACGTCTCCGCCCGCGTCGAGTTGCTGGGCAAGTTCAAAACGGGCGCGCTGGCGCACGAGGTGCTGGCCGGCGTGGACGCCTACCATTTCGACGACCACCGGGTGCAGCTGCGGCGCAACCCCAGCGCCGCGAATGCCTATGCCATCGACATTTTCAATCCCGTGTATGGCGGCAAGGCCGCGCCGCTGGCCCTGTCCATCGACACGCAGGAAGGGCAACGGGCGCGCGGCCTGTACGCGCAGGACCAGATCGACCTGGGCGCCCAATGGAAGGCGCTCGTTGGCGTGCGCCGCGACAGCTACACGCAGGATGTGGCGAACCATCGCCTGAACGTGAGCAACCGCCAGTCGCTGTCGGCCACCAGCCCGCGCGCGGGCCTCGTCTACCAGCCGTCGAAAATGTGGTCGCTGTATGCGAGCGCGGCGAAGGGCTTCCGGCCCAACAGCGGCATCAGCATCGATAACCAGGCTTTCCCGGCCGAGCGCAGCCGCTCGTATGAACTGGGCGCCAAGCTGGAAACGGGCAAGCTGACGGGGACGGTGGCCGTGTATGACATTCGCAAGAGCAATGTGCTGACGACCAATCCCGCCAACACGGATTTCGCCATCGCGGCGGGCGAGGTGGGCAGCCGGGGCCTGGAGCTCGATGTGTCGGGCGAACTGGCGCGCGGCTTGCGCGTCTCGGGCGCGTATGCGTACACCAACGCCACCGTCACGCGCGGCGACAATACGATCGTGACGGGCAGCCGCTTCGCCAACGTGCCGCGCCACAGCGCCAATGTACTCGCGACACAGCAGTTCGCGCTGGGCACGGGCACGGCCAGCGTGGGCGGCGGTTTTCAGTATGTGGGCGAGCGCCTCGGCGACGTGGCCGTCAGCAGCCAATTTACCCTGCCGGCCTATACGACGGCCAGATTGCTGGCGTCGTATGCGCCCAACGCCAGACTGCGATTGGCTTTGAGCGTGGAAAACGTGTTCAACCGCAGCTACTATGCGAGTTCCTATAGCCAGCTGTGGGTGGCGCCGGGGGCGGAGCGCACGGTGAACTTGAATGCCCATTACCGCTTTTAAGGGATGACCTTGACTACATCTGCCACCCTGCGCACCCGCATCGCCGTCATCGACGTGCTGCGCGGCCTCGTCATGCTGATCATGCTGTTCGACCATGTGCGCGAAACCGTCTTTTTACATCACCAGGTCGGCGACCCGATGGATGCGGCCCACGTCGATCCGGCCCTGTTCTTCACGCGCCTGGCGGCCCACGTGTGCGCGCCCATGTTCGTTTTCCTGACGGGACTGTCCGCCTGGTTGTACGCGCATCCGGCCGCCGGTCCTCGCAGTGCTAGCGGTTTCCTGTTCAAGCGGGGCTTGCTGCTGGTTGTGCTGGAACTGGTGTTCGTCAATTTCGCGTGGAGCGGGGCGTTTCCGCCCGCCGTGCTGTACCTGCAGGTGATCTGGGTCATCGGCCTGGCCATGATGGCGCTGGCCGTGCTGCACAAGCTGCCCTTGAAAGTGCTGCTCGTGCTTGGTGTGGCGATGATCGCGGGCCAGCATTTGATGACCGGCTTGCGCGCGGAACAGGACAGCCTTGGCTATTACGCTCTGACGGTGCTGCTGCAACGCGGTTATCTGGTGGCCGACGGTGCGATGAAGATCAAGGTCAGCTATCCGCTGCTGCCGTGGATAGGCGTGATCGTGCTCGGCTATGCTGCCGGCCCCCTGTATGCGCGCAGCCGCTCACCGGAAGGACGGCGCCGCCTGCTGCTGGCGCTGGGCGCGGGCAGCTTGCTGCTCCTGGGCCTGCTGCGCGGCTTCAATCTGTATGGCGAAACCCTGCCGTGGGTGGCGGGCGACACGGCCTTGCGCACGGCCATGAGCGTGCTGAACTTCACGAAATATCCGCCGTCGCTGGACTTTTTGCTGTTCACCCTGGGCCTTGGCTTGCTGGGCCTGGCCTGGCTGGAAAGCGTCGATAACGGGTTCACGCGGGCTTGCGCCACCTTTGGCGGCGCGCCCATGTTCTATTACTTGCTGCACCTGTATCTGCTGCTGGCCATCGGTCTGACTCTGACGGCCGTGCTGGGCGCCAATCACGGCACCCGCTACGGCGTCGAGCATATCTGGCAAGTCTGGCTGCTGGCCTTGCTGCTGATGCCCGTGCTGTACTTTCCCTGCCGCGCGTTTGCCAATTACAAGCGCACGTCGCAGCAGGCGTGGGTGCGTTACTTCTGAGTCAAGCCTATTCTATTTACAGTACAGCCTGTCGATGCTGTGGCTGGACGCCAGGTAATGCCGTGTCTGCCACGCGATGGCCACGCGGTAGGCGCACGGCGGGTCGAGCGCCACGTTGACGGGAAAACCGCCATTGTTGCCCGATAAGTGGGGGCCGCCCGCGCCGCCGCGGAACAGATAATTACTCGGTGGCGGCGGTGGCGTGAAACTGGCGGCCGGCAGCGGTGGCGGCGGGTGCTGGATGCCGTTGTTGTTGGAAATCGTGATATTGAAAAAGCGCAAATGCGGATGGTCGATCGTGTACAGGATATGCACGAGCCCGCCCGCGATGGGGTTGCAGGCATTGCTGCGCAACTCTTCCAGGTCCAGCGCCACGATGACGGGCGAGTTGTCGAAGACGATGGAGTCGAGCCCGTCCGTGGCCACGAGCGCCAGGGTATTTCCATCGCGCACCTCGAAGCCCATGCGATAGCGGCGTATCGGTTCGCTTTCGGCCGCGGTCAAGCTGCGGCCCGCATCGAGGATGGGCAAGCCGCCCGGCAGCTTGGCCGGATGCAGGCTGGTGATGGCGGGCGTATTCACGGTCAGCAAATCGAAGGTGCGCAGGAAGATGTTGGGCGCCACGTTGACGACGGCCGTCGTGCCGTCGCGCATGTCCACCGTGACGGGCTTGCCGTCCACGCGTATCCAGCCGCCCGGTTTCAGATCGCCCGCGTCGACGATCACCTGCGCCGAGTCGCTCAAGCCCAGGCCGTTCGTATAAAACACATAGCCGACGAGCGTGCCGAGCACTTGCGTGAGCGGCGCCAGGCTGGCCGGCGCCACCGTCGGCAAGGCTGTCGGGTCGTCGCTGCCGCCCGGCCAGGACCATTCGCCGATGAGGAAGCGGTATTCGAGCGGATTGGCGGGAATGGCGCTGTTGCGCAGTGGGCAATTGCCTTTCAGGGTGACGCCGCCGGCGAACACGTACGAGGCGCCGGGGCCGCCCGCATAGCCTTGCGCGGAAAAGCCCGCCAGCGAAGGGAAGGGGTGGATGTCGAACACTTCCACCTGCTGCCAGTGGGGCACGCCTTCCACATCGGGCGGTAGCACTTCTTTCGAGCACAATTCGACGCAGAAACAGTGGCCCACGTTTTCGCGCCCCGGCTGGCGGCCGTTGGCCTGCGTTTCCGACAGGATGGTCACGCTGCCCAGCTGCGCCGTGAAGTACACGTCGGGTCCGCTGGCAAATTCCACGTTGATGAACGGCGAGAATGGCGTCAGCGTGAAGTCCGACGTCAGGTAGTCGATGCGGAAGCGCCCCGTGGCATCGGTGACGGCAACGCCCAGCGCATCGTCCTGCAGCCAGTCCGCGTCGAACGCGCGCACGGTGGCGCCCGCGATCGGCGTGTGCGGCGCGTCGCAGGTGCGCAGGCGGCCGCAGATGGCCCAGGCGCCGAAGCGGGCGCGCACCAGGCACCAGAAGCGTTGCGGCAGGCAATAGTCCCAGACAGCGACGAAATCGTTGTCGACCTGGCGCCAGCGCGGCTGGAGGGTGGTGATGGAAAATTGCAGCGGCACGGGCTCTTTCGGCCCCGGTTTCAAATGGGGCACGGTGGAGCACAGGATATCGACCTCCACAGCCTCGCCCTGATAATCGCCTTCCAGGGTGAAACTGTAGTTACCGTCGTCATCCGTGCGCGCTTCGGCCAGCAGGAAGGGGGCTTTCGCCTGCACTTCCTCGTCGGTGAGGATGGCGAAGGTTTCCTTTGCGCTGGCCACGGCCAGGGCCGTGACGTTTTGCGTGTCGCGCGGCCGGTACAGGCGCACGATGACGTGCGACAACGGTTCCGGACATTCGGCACAGATCACGCCGCACAGCTTGCCCCGCAGGATATAGGCCATGATGGTTCTCCAGCTCGGTTGGACAGTTGCGCCGTTCAAGATGGCGGCGCTGTTACCAAGCTAGCAAACGGGCGGCCGATGGGTTTGATCCTGCGTAAAGGAGTGCCTATTTGATCAGCGCCAATACCTCGCGGAAACGCGGGTGCTTGCAGTCGCGCAACCATTCAAAGGCGAGCATTTCCACCGTCACCAGCTGGGCGCCCAGCTTGCCCAGGCGGGCCAGCGCCGCGTCGCGGCTGGTGGCCTGGCGCGAGCCGACGGCGTCGATGGCGATGATGACGTCATACCCGAGTTCCAACAGGCCGACGGCCGTCTGCAGCATGCACACATGGGCTTCGCAACCGGTGACGACGATCTGTTTGCGTCCGGCGGGCAGCATGTCCTGCAAGCCATCAAAGCAGGCGCCGAAATGCGTCTTGTGCAAGGTCCGTTCGCACAGGGCGGCGATCTCTTCCACGTTCGGCCCCAGTCCCTGGCGGTTCTGTTCCGTGCCCAGCACGGGCACGTCGAGCAGGCGGGCGATCCTGGCCAGGCGCAGGTTTTGCGCCAGCACCAGGCCGGCGTCGTGGATGGCCGGCATCAAACGGCCTTGCAGGTCGACAATGACCAGTACGGCCTGGTTTGCATCCATCAGCATGGCATTCTCCTAATTAGTATGTGGCGACAGGACAGTGTAGCGCGCCGCAGTGTGCTCAAGTTGGCCAGCTGGGCGTGGCCGTCTCGCCCATCAGATAGGCGTGATTCAAATCGATGGCGCCGCGCAGGTAGTTCCACAGGGCGCTGACCCGGGCGATGTTGCGCCGCTCGCTGGGCGAGATCATCCAGAAGGCGCGCAGCAGGTCGATCTCGCCGTCGAGCACGGGCACCAGTTCGTTCGACTGCTGGGCCACGAAGCAGGGCAGGATCGCCAGCGCCTGGCCCGCGCGCGCCGCGTGGTACTGGGCGATCACGCTGGTGCTGCGAAACGCGCGCAGGGAATCGGGCGCCACGTTGTCCATGTAGCGCAGCTCCGAACTGAAGACAAGGTCGTCCACGTAGCCGATGATCGGGTGCTGCGCCAGCTGCGCCACGCTGGTGATCGCTGCGTGGCGCGCCAGGTAGGCTGGCGTGGCATACAGTTTCAGCCGGTAGTCGGACAATTTCGTCACCACGTAGGGGCCGGACAGGGGCCGTTCGATGGAAATGGCCACGTCCGCCTCGCGCTTGGACAGGCTGACGAAGCGGGGCACGGCGATCAGGTCCACGCTGATGTGCGGGTATCGTCCGCAAAACTGCGCCAAATGGGGCGCGAGCACGATGGCGCCGAAGCCCTCGGTAGCACCAAGGCGCACCTGGCCCGACAGCAATCGGTTGTGTTCGCCCAGTTCCTCGGTGGCGGCAAACACCGTGCTTTCCATGGTCTCCGCGTATTCCATCAGGCGGTGGCCTTCGGGTGTCAGCTGGTAGCCCACGTAGTTACGGTCGAACAATTGCGTGCCCACCTGTTCCTCGAACTTGCGCATGCGCCGCGATACGGTGGAATGGTCGATGCCCAGCTTTTTTGCTGCGTCGACGAGTCCCGCGCTGCGCGTCAGTTCCAGGAAAACCCGTACATTGTCCCAATCGAGCATGTCTTGTCTCTTTGTGCATTTTTGCAAAGGAATTATGCATTAATTTCACTTGAGTGCATATTTTTACACATGCAGAATGCATCTATACATATAAGAAAAACCCATTCACCTGGAGACACGCATGAAAAAAACCGTTCTGGCCATGGGCGCGCTGGCGCTTTCCCTGTCTTTCACCGGCGCGCACGCGCAGATTTCCGATGGCGTCGTCAAGGTCGGCATCCTGACCGACATGTCCGGCCCGTACTCGGCCATGGGCGGGCGCGGCTCCGTCGTCGCCAGCCAGATGGCCGTCGAGGATTGTCTGAAAGCCGAATGCAAGGGCATGAAGATCGAAATCCTCTCGGCCGATCACCTGAACAAGGCCGACATCGCCGCCTCCAAGGCGCGCGAATGGATAGACCGCGACAAGGTCGACGCCATCGCCGATCTGACCAATTCCTCGGTGGCCCTGTCCGTGCAAAAGCTGATGAAAGAGAAGGGCGGCATCGCCATGTTCAGCGGCCCGGCCACGGGACGCCTGACGAACGAGGATTGCTCGCCGAACGGCTTCCACTGGATGTTCGACACGTATTCGCAGGCGGCCGGCACGGCGGCGGCGCTGACCAAGCTGGGACAGAAGTCCTGGTATTTCGTCACCGTCGATTACGCCTTCGGCCACTCGCTGGAAAAGGACGCCAGCGAAGTCGTCAAGCGCAATGGCGGCACGGTGCTGGGCGCCGTGCGCCATCCGCTGAACGCGTCCGATTTCTCGTCCTTCCTGGTGCAGGCGCAAGGGTCGAAAGCGCAGGTGATCGGCCTGGCCAACGGCGGCGCGGACACCGTCTCCGCCATCAAGCAGGCGCGCGAATTCCGGATCGGCAGCGGCAAGGACCAGCGCCTGGCCGCCTTGCTGGTGTTTCTCTCCGACGTGCACGCGCTGGGGCTGGAAACGGCCCAGGGCCTCGTCTACGCGGACGGCTTTTACTGGGATTTCGATGACCGCAGCCGCGCGTTTGCCAAGCGCTTCGAGGCGCTCAACAAGGGCGCCAAGCCGACCATGGTGCAGGCGGGCGTGTATTCGAGCGTCTACCACTACCTGAAATCGGTGGCGTCCGCGAAAAGCGACGATTCGAAGGCCGTCGCCCAGAAAATGCGCGAGCTGCCCATCAAGGATGCCGTCATGAACAACGCCTCGATCCGCCCTGACGGCCGCGTCATCCATGACATGTACCTGGTGCAGGTCAAAACCCCGGCCGAATCGAAAGGCGCGTGGGATTACCTGAAAGTGCTGTCCACCATCCCCGCCGACCAGGCGTTCAAGCCGATGGATGGGGCGGCGTGCAATCTCGTTAAAAAATAATTCCGGGGTCAGACCCGTCGGGTCTGACCCCAGCTTTACGCCGTTGGGTTTAGCTGAACAAACATCGCACACCCGGAGCCTCAATCATGAACCAAGCCCTCACCTCAGTCCCCTCCATCCCCCTGCACATCGCCGGCAAGCATCACGCCTCGACCAGCACGGAATGGCGCGACGTCGTCAACCCGGCCACGCAGGAAATCGTCGCCAGGGTGCCGTTTTCCACGCCCGACGAAGTCAACCTGGCCGTCGCCACGGCCAAGGAAGCCTTTAAAACCTGGAGGAATACCCCGCTGGCGGCGCGCATGCGCATCATGCTCAAGTACCAGCAGCTGATCCGCGACAATATCGGCGCGCTGGCCGAACTGATCACGCGCGAACATGGCAAGACCCTGCCCGATGCGGAAGGGGAAGTGATGCGGGGCCTGGAAGTGGTGGAGCATGCGTGCTCGATCGCCACCCTGCAGCTGGGCGAGATCGCGGAAAACGCGGCCACCGGCGTCGATGTCTACAATATCTACCAGCCGCTGGGCGTAGGCGCCGGCATCACGGCCTTCAATTTCCCCGTCATGCTGCCGTGTTTCATGTTCCCGATTGCCATCGCCTGCGGCAATACCTTTGTGCTGAAACCGTCGGAACAGGACCCGTCATCGACCATGTACCTGGTCGAGCTGATGTACCAGGCGGGCTTGCCGGCCGGTGTGCTGAACGTCGTGCATGGCGGCGCCGACGTCGTCAACATGCTGTGCGACCATCCCGACATCAAGGCCGTGTCCTTCATCGGCTCCACCCACGTGGGCACGCATGTCTACCGCCGCGCCAGCGAATCGGGCAAGCGCGCGCAATCGATGATGGGCGCGAAAAACCATTGCGTGGTGCTGGCCGACGCCAACAAGGAGCAGGCGATCAATAACCTGATCGGCGCCGCGTTCGGCGCGGCCGGCCAGCGCTGCATGGCCAATTCCGTCGTCGTGCTGGTGGGCGAGGCCCGCTCCTGGCTGCCGGAAATCGTCGCCCGCTCCAAGGCGCTGAAAGTGGGGCCGGGCAGCGACCGCACGGCCGACCTGGGCCCGATGGTCTCCAAGGCGGCCATGCAGCGGGCGGAAAAGCTGATCCAGGCGGGCGTGGACGAAGGCGCGCAGCTGCTGCTCGACGGCCGCGGCCACAAGGTGGCCGGCTACGAGGGCGGCAACTTCATGGGCCCGACGATTTTCTCGAAGGTGGCAGCGTCGAACGCCGTCTACACGCAGGAAATCTTCGGCCCCGCCATGTGCGTGGTCGAAACCGAGACGCTCGACGAAGCGATCGCCTTCGTCAACGCCAACCCGAACGGCAACGGCACCTCGATCTTCACCTCGTCCGGCTGGGCGGGGCGCAAGTTCCAGAACGAGATCGACGTGGGGCAGGTGGGCATCAACGTGGCCATCCCCGTACCCGTGGCGTATTTCAGCTTCACGGGCTCGCGCGCGTCGAAACTGGGCGACCTGGGCCCGAACGGCAAGCAGGCGCTGTATTTCTGGACGCAGACCAAGACCGTCACGGCGCGCTGGTTCGCCCCGGACGATGGCGGCAGCGGCGTCAATACCACCATTGCGATGAAATAAGGAGGCGGCGATGAGCACCAATATCGTTTTCATCGGCCTGGGCAACATGGGGCTGCCCATGGCGCAAAACCTGGTGCGGGCCGGCCATGCGGTGACGGGTTTCGACTTGCTGCCGGCCAGCGTGCAGCAGTTTGCCGACGGCGGCGGCCTCGTCTCCGGCGACCAGGGCGCGGCGATAGGCCAGGCCGACATCGTCATCACCATGCTGCCGGCCAGCCGCCACGTGCTGGGCGCTTATTTGGGTAACCCTTTGGGGGACGCGGGCATCCTGGCGCAGGCGCGGCCCGGCACTCTGCTGATCGACTGTTCGACGATTTCCACCGAGGCGGCGCGCCAGGTGGGCCGCGCGGCCGAGGAGAAGGGCATGCCCATGCTGGACGCGCCGGTGTCGGGCGGCACGGCGGGCGCCACCAACGGCACCTTGACGTTCATGGTGGGCGGCGAAGAATCCGCGCTGGCGGCGGCGCGCCCCTACCTGGACGTCATGGGCAAGGCGATTTTCCATGCGGGCGGCTCGGGTTGCGGGCAGACGGTCAAGATCTGCAACAACATGCTGCTGGGGATTTTGATGATCGGCACCAGCGAAGCGATACGCCTGGGCGTGGCCAATGGCCTCGATCCGAAAGTGGTGTCGGACGTGATGGCGAAAAGCTCGGGCCGCAACTGGACCCTGGAGGTGTACAACCCGTGTCCCGGCGTGGCCGAGAACGTGCCCGCGTCGCGCGGCTACACGGGCGGCTTTGGCGTCGACCTGATGCTGAAAGACCTGGGCCTGGCCGTGGAAAGCGCGCTGGCCAGCGGGGCGAGCGTGCCGCTGGGCGCCCTGTCGCGCAATTTATATAGCTTGCACAGCAAGGCGGGGGCGGGCGCGATGGATTTTTCCAGCATTTATCAGCTGCTGGGAGAGAAAGCCTAAGGCTGCTGCGCCTGCAGGGCGGCCAGTTCCGCCCTGGCTTTTTCCAGCTTGCCTTCCAGCTTGGCGATCTTCTTCGGCTCTTTATTCGCTTCCTGGGCCAGGCGCAGCGAGCGCTCCGTCTGGTTCACCTTGGCCTGCGCCTTGACGATTTTCTTGTTGTGGCGTTCGATCAGGGTACTGTCGCGGCAGTGGGCGTTGACCTCGTCGAGCGCGCGCGTCAGGCCCGCGACCTTGTCGGACAGGCCCTGTTCCTGCGCCTGCTGCAATTCGCTGCGGATGCTTTCTCGCTTGGCGGCGCAGCCGGCCAGCTGGGTGTCTGCGGCGCTGGCGCCCATGGAGGCGGCGGCGAACAGCAGGGTCAAGGCGGTTTTCGATAGAAGGTTCATGGCATTCCTGTGTCAGTGGTGGGCCCGTGCAATGTAAGCCTGCCGGCGTGCCCTGTCAAACTTCGCCTACCGTGCGCGCCTGTCCCGCATGGCATCGGCTACCATGCGTATTTTCTTCTTTTCGACACCGCCGCATGCCCACGAAATTACTATTGCTGATCCCTTTGCTATTGCCGCTGCCCGTCCTTGCCCAGACCTCGCCCACCTTGCTCGATCTGCAGCTGATCGCCATCAAGGCACGGGCCGATGCGGCCAGCCATAGCCCGGAAAGCATCGCCGAGTTTGCCGAGACCCGGCGTATGGCTGAAACGGGCGACGTGGAGGCGCAGCTGGAGCTGGCGCGCATGCTGCAGCTGGGCGTCGGCACGCCGCAAGACACGGCGCACTCGATGGCCTGGATACGCAAGTCGGCCGAAGGCGGCTACGCGCCGGCGCAATCGGCCTTGGGCCTGGCCTACACCGTGGGCGGCAAGGTGCCGATCGACCGCGTGCAGGGAGAGTACTGGCTGCGCAAGGGCGTGGCGCAGGGCGACGCGCTGGCGCAAACCATGCTGGCGCTGGAATTCATCGATGGCAGCAGCCCTGCCGAAGAACAGGCGCTGGCCATCGCATGGCTGAAGAAGGCCGCGCTCGAAGAACACTTTATTCCTGCCTATAACGCGCTCGGTGAACACCTGATGCGCGCAGCCGCCGATGAGCAGGAGCGCGGCGAGGCCTTCCGCTGGTATGACAGATCGGCGCGTGAAAAGGAGCCGGCCGGCATGCGCAACCTGGCCCGCTCGCACGAGCTGGGTCTGGGCGTGGCGCAGTCGGACAAGCTGGCCCTGGTCTGGTACGAGCGGGCGGGATGGAGCGGCGACCTGCCCGCCATGCGGCGCATGCTCGAGGTGTACGTGAAGGGTGAACTGGGACAGGCGGCGAATGCCGAAGACGCCGCCGAATGGCGCGCCAGGCTGGCGGAAAGCGAGAAGAAATGAAGACCATCGTATTGTTAGTGACCCTGGCGCTGGCGCAGCCCGTGCTGGCGCGGCCCGCGTCCTCCAAGGAACCGCGCCAGCATCCGGCGCTGGCCGAAATCGATATGTCCGGCCTCGACGACATGCGCGCGAAGGTGCAGGCCGTGGTCAACCGCCCGGCCGACCTGTCGCCGGAAAAAATCGCCGCCTACGAAAAGACGCGCCGCGCCGCGCAAAAGGGCGATGCGGCCGCCCAGCTGGAGCTGGCGCAGATGCTGCACGAAGGCGAGGGCACGCCGCGCGACGTTGACGCCGGCCTGGCGTGGATGCGGAAATCGGCCGAGGGCGGCTATGGCCCGGCGCAGGCATTCCTGGGCGTCGCCTATACGCTGGGGCAGGGCATGGCGGTGGACCGCAAGCTGGGCGAATACTGGTCGCGCAAGGGCGCAGCGCAAGGCGTGGAACTGGCCAACTTCATGGTGGCCCAGCATTTCGAAAACATCCACAGCAGCCCGGAAGAACAGGCGCACGCGCTGCACTGGCTGAAGTTCTATGCCGAAAACGGCTTCATTCCCGCCTACAATGAAATCGGCTACCGGCTGATGATGACGGCGCACGATGACGCGCAGCGCAGGGAAGCGTTCGGCTGGTACATGCAGGCGGCCAAGGCGCTCGATCCGCCGGGCTTGAACAATGTGGCCTACTCGTATGAAGTGGGGCAGGGCGTGCCGCAGAGCGACGAGGCGGCGCTGGGCTGGTACGAAATGGCGGCCATCGCGAAAAGCCCGCCGGGCCAGACGGGTTTTGCGCGCCTGCTGGAGCAGGGTCGCGGCGGTCCCACGCGTCAAGGGCCGGCACCCCAGCCCTTCGAGTTGTACCTGCTGGCGGCGAAGCAGGGCGACGCGGAAGCCATCGAGCGGCTGGTCAAGGTGTACGATAAGGGCGAGTTGGGGCAGGCGGCCGACCCGGCGCAAGCGGCACTGTGGCGCGAAAAGCTCAGGCTGGCCAGGACTCCCTAAGTGGACGAGACGGGGCGGAAACGGCATGCTATCATCATTGTTATCGATAACAATATCATGAGAGACCCATGAATCCCGATTTCCGCTCCAGGGCCATGCTTGAAAAGCACATCCTGCACACGATGCATTTCTACCACCCGCGCGCGTTTGACCCGAGCGGCGGCTTTTATCACTTCTTCCTCGACGACGGCACCGTGTACGACGCTGCCACGCGCCACCTGGTCAGCAGCACGCGCTTCATCTTCAATTACGCCATGGCTTACCGCCATTTCGGCGGCGACGATTACCAGGCGGCGCTGCGCCATGGCGTGGCATTTTTGCGCGACGTGCACCGCGACCCGGACACGGGCGGCTACGCCTGGCAACTGTCGTGGAAAGACGGCGTCAAGACTGTGGAAGACGGCGCCAATCACTGCTACGGCCTGGCCTTCGTGCTGCTCGTGTATGCGCATGCCTTGCAAGCCGGCGTGACGGAAGCGCGCGCCTACCTGGACGAGACCTTCGAACTGATGGAGCAGCGCTTCTGGCTGCCCGAACACGGCCTGTATGCGGACGTGGCCAGCGCCGACTGGTCGACGCTGGACGGCTACCGTGGCCAGAACGCGAACATGCATGCGTGCGAAGCCATGCTGGCCGCGTTCGAGGCGACGGGCGAGGCGCGCTACCTGCACCGCGCGGAAACCCTGGCACACAACATCACCGTGCGCCAGGCGGGTCTGGCCAACGGCATGATCTGGGAACACTACAAGAGCGACTGGGCTATCGACTGGGATTACAACCTGCACGACAAGAGCAATATCTTCCGTCCCTGGGGCTACCAGCCCGGCCACTTCACGGAATGGGCCAAGCTGCTGTTGATCATGGAGCGCCACGCCAGGTTCATGGCCGGTCCGTCCGGCTGGCTGCTGCCGCGTGCGCGCGAACTGTACGACACGGCGCTGGCCAAGGCCTGGGATGGCGCGCATGGCGGCATCCACTACGGTTTCGGCCCGCATGGTGAAATCTGCGACGGCGACAAATATTTTTGGGTGCAGGCGGAAAGCTTCGCGGCCGCCGCCGTGCTGGCGGCGCGCACGGGCGACGACGCCTATTGGCAAAGCTACGACAAGATATGGGACTACAGCTGGAAGCATTTCGTCGACCACGAACACGGCGCCTGGTACCGCATCCTGACACCCGAGAACCAAAAAATCAGCAACGAGAAAAGCCCCGCCGGCAAGGTCGATTACCACACGATGGGCGCCTGCTATGAAGTGCTGAACGTGATCGGCGGTGCCGTATGAGCGCCGCCTTCCCGCGCGAATTTCCACAATTCGTGTCGGCCGGCGAGGCGCTGACGGACATGCTGCGCACGGGCGCGGACGCCTGGAGCAGCCAGGTGGGCGGCTCGACCTGGAACGTGGCGCGCGTGATGGCGCGCCTGGGCGTGCCCAGCGCCTTTGCCGGCGCCGTCAGCCTCGATGTCTTCGGCGACGCGCTGGCGCAAGCGACCGACGCAGCGGGCCTGGACATGCGCTTTTTGCAGCGCCGCGCGAAGTCGCCGCTGCTGGCCATCGTGCATGAACTGCATCCGCCCACCTATTACTTCATCGGCGACGACAGCGCCGACCTGCATTTCGACGCGGCGCAACTGCCTGCCGGCTGGATGCAGGGCGCGCAATGGGTGCATTTCGGCGGCATCAGCCTGGCGCGCGAACCGCTGGCGGGCAAGCTGGTGGCGCTGGCGCAGGAACTCAAGGCGGCCGGCGTGAAAATCAGCTACGACCCGAACTTCCGCATCATGATGGATGCGCGCTACGACGCCACCCTGCGCCGCATGACGGAGCTGGCCGACGTGATCAAGGTGTCCGATGAAGATCTGGCGGGCCTGTTCCGCCACGACGACATCGATGGCGCGTTTGCCATGCTGCGCGGCTGGAATCCCCACGCCACGTATTTGTATACGCGCGGGTCGCAGGGTGCGGCGCTGTACCGGGGCGAGCAGACATGGCAGGCGGCCCCGCCCGCCATCGAGGTGGTCGACTCGGTGGGTGCGGGCGACGCCAGCATCGGCGGCTTGCTGTACAGCCTGATGTACCGGCCCGATGCGGACGGCGGCCAGCACTTGCGCTTTGCCGTCGCTGCGGGCGCGGGCGCCTGCCTGGCGGCCGGCGGCTCGCCGCCTTCGGTGGAACTGGTGGAATCGCTGGCGCAGCGCACCGTGGTGCGCTAAGCAACTCAGTGATAAAGCCGGGGTCAGAGCCGGCGGGTCTGACCCCGCGCAACGGGTCCCGACGACGCCCGTGCCATCAGGGTAAACGCCATCAGATGATGCGTTGCGGGCGCCGTTTCCCCCGCGCGGCGCTGGCGGATTTCATCGATTACCAGGGTGACGGCGGCGCGCGCCATGTCGGCGATGGGCTGGTGGATGGTGCTCAGCTCGGGCCAGACGGTGGTGGCGACGGGCGTGTCGTCGAAGCCGCACACGCTCAGTTGCGCCGGCACTTGCAAGCCCATGCCGTGCGCCACGGCCAGGGTAGCGGCGGCCATGTCGTCGTTGCTGGCGAAGATGGCGCTGGGATGCGGTTCGTGCGCCAGCAGCCGGCGCGCCGCGTCCAGCCCCGAACGGTACGTAAAATAGCCTTGCGCCACCCTGTGCGGCGGCACCTGCAAACCCGCTTCCCGCATGGCGTCCTCGAAGGCCTGGCGGCGCAGCAGGGCGGGCGTGTGCGCCGGATCGCCTTCGATGAAGCCGATGTCGCGGTGGCCCAGCGCGAGCAGATGGCGCGTCATGGCCAGCGCGCCTTCGTAGTCGTCGATGCGCACGGCCGAGACTCCGGGCGAGGGGCGTGCCGTGGCCACGGCGATGGCGGGAATGCCCATGGTATTGAGCTGCGCCAGCACTTCCGGTGAATCGCACAGGGGTGGCGGCACGAGGATGCCGTCCACGCCGGCCGCCACCAGGCAATCGATGCCGGCGCGCTGGCTGTCCAGGTCTTCGCAGCGTTCGAGCAGCAACTGGCCGCCGCCCTGGCGGCACTGGTCCATGGCGCCGACGAGAAATTCGCTGAGGAAGGCCGCGCTGGGGTTGCTGTACAGCAAGCCGATGCGCAAGGTGCCCGTGCGGGCGGCACGGGCCGCCAGGTTGGGCTGGTAGCGCAGGCTGGCGATGGCCGCCTCGACCTTGTCGCGCGTGACCGAGCTGACGCTGGCGCGCCCGTTGATGACGCGCGATACCGTCATGGCCGATACGCCGGCCAGGCGCGCCACATCGTGCACGGTGGCGCCGCTGGCCGTGTCGGCGGCGGTGTGGGCGGCGTGCGCCGCCTTATTCGAGGTGGCCACCGAATTTCAGCTTGCCGCTGATGCGCATGCCGTGCAATTGACCTTCTTCCAGCTGGGCGGCGCTGGTGCGCTGCGCCGTGTCGCGCCGCGCCAGTCCCACCGACAGGATATCGAGCATCATCAGCTGCAGCAGGCGTACGATCATGGGCACGAAATTGAGATTGCCTTCCGGGTGGTTCAGGGTCAGCAGCACGTCGGCCAGCTTGGCCAGCGGCGAACCGCTGGCCGTGATCGCCAGCACGCGCGCGCCGCAGCCCTGCGCCACCTTGACGGTACGCAACAGGTCGGGCAGGGCGCCCGAGCGGGAAATGACCAGCGCCACGTCGCCCGGCTTGAGCATGGCGGCGCTCATTTCCTGCGCCTGCGGATCGGCAAAGAAGCTGCTGACGATGCCCAGGTTAAGCAGCTTGTGCTGCATGTCGTCGGCCACCACGCGGGCGCTGCCCACGGCCAGCAATTCCACGCGCTGCGCGCCGCGCAGCAGCTCGATGGCCGCTGTCAGCGCCTTCACGTCGAGCATGTCGCGCAGGGCCAGCGCGGCCGAGGCGTTATTGCCCAGCACCTTGCGCGCCAGTTCCGCGTCGGAGTCCGAAATTTCCACGTGGCAGTGGGCCACCGTGATGGCGCCGCCCGTCAGGCCGGACGCCAGCTTCAATTTGAAGTCGGCCAGGCCCTGTACGCCGATCGAGCGGCAAAAGCGCATCACGGTCGGCTGGCTCACGCCGACCCGCTGGGCGATTTCGGCGATCGGCAGGGTCAGCATGGCGTTCGGCTCTTTCAATACCCAGTCGGCCACCTTGCATTCCGATGGGCTCATGCGGCCGCGCGCCTGGCGCACGGATTCGAGCACGGGCGCGCCGGTATGGGCGCGCTTGAGCTTTTGCGCCAGGATGGCGGCGATGCCGAGAAAAGTCGGCAGTTCGGCCGTGATCAGAAACGTGGGGATCTGCGCCAGGTATTCGTTCAGGCGGCCCTTTTGCTCGAAGCGGGCGCGGAACTGCGACCGTTCGAACAGGGGGCCCAGGCGCGGCACGATGCCGCCGCCTATATAGATGCCGCCCAGCGCGCCCAGGGTCATGGCCACGTTGCCGGCGATGGAGCCGAGGATGGCGCAGAAGCAGTCGACCGCTTCCAGGCACACGTCGCATTCATTGTTCAGGGCGCGGCTGGTGATGTCGGCCGCCAGCAGCGGCGGCACGTCATGCCGGCCAGCCCGGTCGGACAGGGCGCGGTAGATCAGTTCCAGCCCCCGTCCGGAGGCGAGGCGCTCGGCCGAGACGTGCGACAGTTCGCGCCAGGCGAAGGACAGCACGTCCATCTCGCGCTGGTCGCAGGGGGCGAAGCTGACGTGGCCCCCTTCGCTGCCCAGCGCGATCCAGCGGTCTTCGGCGGGGATCATGCCCGACACGCCCAGGCCCGTGCCCGAACCAAGCAAACCGATAACGCTGTCGGCGCGCGCCATGCCGCCGCCGATCTGCTGGCGCTGGTCGGGCCGCAGGTAGGGCAAGGCCATGGCCAGCGCCGTGAAGTCGTTCACCACCAGCAAGGTGTCGAGGCCCAGTGCGGCACGCATCGCCTCGATCGAGAAGAACCAGTGATGGTTCATCATGCGGATATTGTCATCGTCGATGGGATTGGCGATGGCGATGGCCGCATGGCGCACGCGCGCCGAACCGGCGGCGCGCGCCTCGCTGCTATCCATATATGCGGTGATGGCGTCGAGCAGCGACGCGTAGTCGTCGCAGGGCAGCACGGCGACCGCTTCCAGGTGGCCCTGGCGCGTTTCCAGCACGAAGCGGGCATTGGTGCCGCCGATGTCTGCCAGCAGGCGTGGCCCTTCACTGAAACGCTCCGCTGGATCGCTGCCTGCTACTTCCATTTTTTCATCAATTTTCATGGCGGTGCTTTGTCTCGTCTGCGTGCGTGGTCGTGGCCGCGCACTGTCGTTATGGGCAAAAACCAAGGATTTTAATTCGTATACGTGCAGCGTGCCGAAAAATGCAGCCCTGCCTTGCAGATGCTCATGTATCGGGTCAAAAACGGACACGTCACCATGAAAAGCAGTGCCTTCCAACGGCAAATGCGGGCGCAAATAAAGTGTCGCAGAGTAGTCGTAGGATTACAACATAATATGTTGATATTTGTTCGTAGTATAGTTACTATGTCCCTGCTGGAAAGAATTCTGGCCAGTACATTCGGCCACGAATGACTAGATAAAAAATAACTACTGAGGAGACTTACCATGCTGCATCGCAACATGTTGAAGGCCGTGTTGAAGACACTGCCAGCTGCCATCGTCTTGGCCATCGCCAGCGGTTCCGCTGCCGCCGACCCTATGTACCCATCCGATTCCGAAGGCTTCCATGGCTACCTGCGCGCCGGCGCCGGCAGCAATACCTCGGGCGGCGGCGGTTCGCAAGGCTGCTTCGGTCTGGGCGGCAATACCATGAAATATCGTCTGGGCAATGAGTGCGACGCCTACACGGAATTCGGCTACACCAAGTCCGTCGCCCAGTCCGGCGGCGTGAACTACCTGGCCACCATCTGGGTCAACGCTTACGCGCCCAACTCGGATTTCGGCGACAACAAACTGGGCATCGTCAAGGCCTATGTCGAAGCACAGGGACTCGATTTCCTGAACGGCGGCACTGCCTGGATCGGCAAGCGCTTCTACTACCGTCCTGACATCCACATGCTGGACTTGCAGTACATCAACATGAACGGCACGGGCGCCGGCCTGGACCGCATTCCTGCGGGCCCCGGTAAATTCTCGTACGCTTTCTTCAAGGACAACGACATCAACACCGTGTCGAAGACCGGCGTCGTCAGCACCAAATCGGCCGTGCGCCAGAACTTCATCTACGGCGAGATTCCCGTCAATGAAAACGGCACCCTGGACCTGGCCGCGACCTACATCATCGGCGAAGGCAAGGACAACGACGCGTTTGGCCAGAAGCATAACGGCTGGCAGCTGTCGGCCTTCCACCGTCAAGCGAAAGTCTTCGGCGGCGGCAATACCTTCGGCGTGCAGTACGGCGTCGGTCCTGGCACCGGCAAGGGCGCGCAGTTCGGCGCGTCGGGCGACACCAATTTCGGTTCGGACGTGAAACGCACGCGCATCTTCAATGACATGGCGATCCAGCCGATGGCCAACTTCGGCATGGAATTCGTCGCCCTGTGGCAAAAAGACGAATCGAACGCCAACGGTTCCTCGACCTGGACCTCGGTCGGCGTGCGTCCCGTGTACGCGTTCACCAACAACTTCAAGCTGGTGGGCGAACTGGGCACGGACCGCGTGACGCAAGCGGGCGGCCTGCCGGCCAAGCGCCTGACCAAGCTGACCATCGCCCCGACGATCTCGGCCGGTCCTGGCCTGTGGTCGCGTCCCGAGCTGCGCGCTTTCGTGACCTACGGCAAATGGAACGATGCGGCCACCGCCTCGGTCAATGCGTCGAACAACGGCGGCCCGATCTACAACAACAATACCAGCGGCACGTCGTATGGTTTCCAGGTGGAAACCTGGTTCTAAGTTTGCAGGCGTTGTCAGTCTAGATCAACCTGGCGCATCCTTCGCGGATGCGTTTTTGGCGCCGTCCCGTGATATAAATGCAATGTAGTCATGTCATGGATCACGGCGCCGTCTTTACACCAAGATGATGCCCGTTTGCAAGCGGGTCTGAGCACAAGAGCGCCGGTACAGGCGCAGATTTCACCTTTTTCGGCCCCCGTATGCCGAAGCCCCCTAAAAGCTTGATCAAAAAAGGAATGTGGAGATGAAACTGAAATTCAAGATTACCCAACTGGCCGCATTGACCACCCTGGCATTTGCCGGCAGCGCCTTTGCGACCGACGTGGAAGTGTTGCACTACTGGACCTCCGGCGGCGAAGCGAAGTCCGTGGGCCAGTTGCAGCAAATCGTGAAGGAAAGCGGCTTCGGCTGGAAAGACTTCGCCGTGGCTGGCGGCGCTGGCGAAAACGCCGCGACCGCGCTGAAAACCCGCGTCATTTCCGGCAACCCGCCGACGGCTGCCCAGATCAAGGGCCCATCGATCCAGGAGTGGGGCGCCGAAGGCGTGCTGGCCAATATCGATGATGCCGCCATTCCAGGCAAATGGGATGCCGTGCTGCCGAAAGTCGTCGCCGACATCATGAAATACAAGGGCCACTATGTTGCCGCTCCCGTCAACGTCCACCGCGTCAACTGGATGTGGGTCAATCCGGAAGTGCTGAAAAAAGCCGGCGTGGCCACCACCCCGACCACCTGGGATGCGTTCTTCGACGCGGCCGAGAAGATCAAGAAATCGGGCGGCATCGCGATCGCCCACGGCGGCCAGCCTTGGCAGGACGCCACCGTGTTTGAATCCGTCGCGCTGGGCGTGGGCGGCACGGAGTTCTACAAGAAAGCCATCCTCAAGCTGGATCAGAAGGAATTGACCGGTCCGACCATGCTCAAGGTGTTCGACACCCTGGGCAAGGTGAAGACCTACATCGACAAGGATGCGGCTGGCCGCGACTGGAACCTGGCCACCGCCATGGTCATCAACAACAAGGCCGGCTTCCAGTTCATGGGCGACTGGGCCAAGGGCGAGTTCACGGCCGCCGGCAAGGTGCCGGGCAAGGACTACCTGTGCGTGGCAGCGCCTGGCACGGACAAGGCTTACACCTTCAACATCGATTCGTTTGCCATGTTCACGCAAAAGGATGCAAATGCGAAGAAAGGGCAGATCGCCCTGGCCAACGCTATCATGAATCCGAAGTTCCAGTCGATCTTCAACCTGAACAAGGGTTCCATCCCCGTGCGTTCCGGCGTATCGAAGGACAAGTTTGACGCTTGCGCCCTGAAATCGATGGAAGACATGGACGCCACCAACAAGACCGGCGGCCTGGTGCCATCGTTCGCCCACGGCATGGCCCTGCCATCGGCCACGCAAGGCGCCGTGACCGACGTCATCGCCAAGTTCATGAATACCAACATGAGCTCGAAAGACGCGGTTGCCGCCCTGGCCAAAGCGGCAAAAGTGAAGTAATCACGACGGCGCCGGCACTCCCGCCGGCGCCCGCTGCATCGCATGCATCGCAGGCGTCCGCCCTGGCTTCGGCCAGGCCGGCGCCACACGCAGTTCTACTTCTACGGCTGTCCTATGTCCATACGCAAGCAATTCGACCGATGGATACCGCAGATGGTGCTGGGCCCCACGCTCATCGCCAGCTTGGTATTCGTCTATGGTTTTATCTTTTTGACCGGTTGGCTGTCGCTGACCGAATCGCGGCTGATGCCGAACTACGAGTTCGCCGGCCTGGTGCAATACGTCGAGCTGTTCGACAACGAGCGCTGGTGGACCTCGCTCAAGAACCTCGGCATCTTCGGTGTCCTGTTCATCGGTTGCAGCATCGCCATCGGCCTGTTCCTGGCCATCCTGCTGGACCAGAAAATCCGCGCCGAAGGCGCGCTGCGCGCCATCTATCTGTATCCGATGGCGCTGTCCTTCATCGTCACCGGCACGGCCTGGAAATGGATGCTCAATCCCAGCCTGGGCCTGGAAAAAGTCATGCACGACTGGGGCTGGACCTCGTTTACCTTCGACTGGCTGGTGAACTCCGACATGGCCATCTACACGGTGGTGATCGCCGGCGTATGGCAGTCATCGGGCTTTGTCATGGCCCTGTTCCTGGCCGGCCTGCGCGGCATCGATGACGAAATCATCAAGGCGGCGCAAGTCGACGGCGCGTCCTTGCCGACGATCTACTGGCGCATCGTGATTCCCGCCATGCGTCCCGTGTTCTTCAGCGTGCTGCTGATCCTCGCGCATATCGCCATCAAGAGCTTCGACCTGGTCATCGCACTGACGGCTGGCGGACCGGGCAACTCGTCGTCCGTACCGGCCATCTTCATGTACCAGTTTTCCTTCACCCGCGGCCAGCTGGGCCTGGGCTCGGCATCGGCAATGATGATGCTGGCCACCATCGTGGCCGTGCTCGTGCCGCTGATGTACCTGGAAACGCGCAGCGCAAAGGCGATGAGATGACACCTACCCGCAATAATCGACTCACCCTCGGACGGGTGGTGGTATACCTGCTGCTGATTTTGTTCGCGGTGTACTACATCGTGCCCCTGTACGTGACCCTGTCGACGTCGTTCAAGTCGCTCGACGAGATCCGCAGCGGCAACCTGCTGGCCTTGCCGCACGTGTGGCAGTTCGATTCCTGGGCCAAGGCCTGGTCTTCGGCTTGCACGGGCGTCACCTGCGACGGCATGCAGCCGTTCTTCTGGAACTCGATCAAGATGGTGATTCCCGCCGTGCTGATCTCGACCTTCCTGGGCGCCTTCAACGGCTATGTGTTCGCGCACTGGCGCTTCCGTGGTTCGGAAATCCTGTTTGCCGCCTTGCTGGTGGGCTGCTTCATTCCATTCCAGGTGGTGATCTTGCCGATGGCGCGTTTGCTCGGTGAATTCGGCCTGGCCAATACGACTACCGGCCTGGTTTTCGTGCACGTGGTGTACGGCACGGCCTTCACGACCCTGTTCTTCCGCAACTATTACATCGGCGTGCCGGAAGAACTGATCAAGGCGGCGCGCATCGACGGCGCCGGCTTCTTCCTGATCTTCCGCAAGATCGTGCTGCCGATTTCGGGTCCGATTTTCGTCGTCTGCATCATCTGGCAATTCACGCAGATCTGGAACGACTTCCTGTTCGGCATCGTCTTCGCCAGCGGCGATTCGCAGCCGATCACGGTGGGCTTGAACAACCTGGTCAACACGTCCACGGGCGTGAAGGAATACAACGTCAACATGGCCGCCGCGGTGATTGCCGCGCTGCCGACCCTGCTGGTCTATCTGGTCGCAGGCCGTTATTTTGTGCGCGGTCTGACCGCAGGCGCAGTCAAAGGTTAAGGAAAGAATATGTCCAGTTTATCGATACGCAGCATCCGCAAGGTGTACACGAATGGCGTCGAAGTCCTCAAGGGCATCGACATCGAGATCAAGGATGGCCAGTTCCTGATCCTCGTCGGCGGCTCCGGCTCCGGCAAGTCGACCCTGCTCAACATGGTGGCAGGCCTGGAAAGCGTCACCTCGGGCGAAATCCTCATCGACGGCAAGGTGGTCAACGACTTGCCGCCGAAGGACCGCGACATCGCCATGGTGTTCCAGTCCTACGCGCTGTACCCGTCGATGACGGTGCGCGAAAACATCGCGTTCGGCTTGAACGTGAAAAAGGTGCCGAAGGCGGAGCAGGAAGAAATCGTCTCGCGCGTGGCCGAAACGCTGCAGATCACGCACTTGCTGGACCGCCGCCCGGCGCAGCTGTCGGGCGGCCAGCGCCAGAGGGTCGCCATGGGCCGCGCCATCTCGCGCAAGCCCTCGCTGTTCCTGTTCGACGAACCGCTGTCGAACCTGGACGCCAAGCTGCGCGTGGAAATGCGCGCCGAGATCAAGCTGCTGCACCAGCGCCTGAAGGCCACCATCGTCTACGTCACGCATGACCAGATCGAGGCGATGACGATGGGCGACCTGATCGCCGTCATGAAGGATGGGGTGGTGCAGCAACTGGGCACGCCGCAGGAAATCTACGACAATCCGGCGAATCTGTTCGTGGCCGGCTTCATCGGCTCGCCGTCGATGAACTTCATCACCGTCAAGCCTGTCATCGAGGGCAACGAAGTGTTTGTCGCCATCGAGAATGCGGGCAAGAGCATGCGCCTGGCCTTGCCGTTCGCCGCCGACAAGCTGCGCAGCTATGCGGGCCGCGACGTGATCCTGGGCGTGCGCCCGGAACAGATCACGGACATGAGCAGCGCGCACGGCGACGTGGGCCAGGAACTCGGTTGCCTGATCGACCTCGTCGAGCCGACCGGCCCCGACACCCTGCTGACGACGCGCCTGAACGGCGCCGCCGTGACTTGCCGCACGCACCCGCGCGAAGCGGTGCTGCCGGGGCAGACCATGCAGCTGTCGTTCAACCTGTCGAAAGCGGCCCTGTTCGACCCGGCCAACGGCGAACGCATCGCGTAAGCGCCACCTGCAACAGAAAACGGCCCGCTTGTCGCATGACAGGCGGGCCGTTGTCGTTTACGCCGCCGCGCTTATTGCGCCAGCGATTTTTTATAGGCGATGGCGTGGCGCAGCTTGCCCTTGTCGTCGATCAGATCATCGAACGCTTCCCGGTTGACTTCCCGCAGGGCGCCCAGCTCGCGCGCGCTCTTGCCGCCGCTGACGCTGTCGCCGGGCCGCAGCGCCACCATCGCCTGCGCGGCCAGCAGGATGGCATTGGCATACGCGACAGGGTCGCGCAGGTCGACACGCGCCAGGTCCAGCGCCGGCATGCGGCGCAGCCAGTCGGCCCAGTAAAACTCGAGAAATTCCGTGGCCTTGCCGGGCGGCTCGTAGCCGATCTCGCGCGTAAAGTAGACGAGCGAGCGGTAGGGATCGTCGCCGAGCGTGCGCAAGCCGATGGCGGACGGCAGCTGCCGCGGCGTGATGGCCTGGTTGCGGCCGTTCTTCAGCCAGACCTTGTTTTCTGCGCGCATGCGGGTCCAGAAGGCCGCTTCGTCCAGCGCGCTGAAATTGTCGCTGACCTTGACCCAGACCTGCAATTGCTGATTGCGTCCGCCATCGGCTTCCCGGAAGGCGGAAAACGTGTGGTGGCCATCGGTCAGGTACACGATGCCGCGCGGGCCGATGACGACGGTCTTCATGTCGTCCGGGCGACTGCCCACGGCCGCCTTGCAGCGGTAGCCGGCCGGCGGCGCGGCCAGGGTGGCGCCGGCCACGTTGGCCGTGCCGGGCAAGACGTCGCCCTGGCCATTGGCCTCGCACAGGTCGGCAAATTTCCTGGGCTTGGCGATGTCCGCGATATGTTTTTCTTCGGCCGCATAGCGTCCCAGCTTGTAGTACACCTGGTCGTAGCCGATGGCCGGTTGGGTCGGATGCAGTTCATCGAGGCGCACCTGCAGGATGCGCGGATGGGCGGCGCTGCCCGCCACGGTGGACATCAGCGCCTGCTGGCGCGCGCTGAGGGCGGGCGCGACGACGGCATCGCGGGACCATGCCATGCTGGCGAAAGACAGGGCCAGCGCGGCGGCGGCCCGGGGAAGTGCGGCGTGCATGCGACCTCCGAAGTGAGCGGTATGGCGTGCAGCATAGCGCGGCACGCGATTTCGCACAGTCCGACAGGCGCATGCACTGCGCCAGATCAAGATAGTTTCTTAAAACCACGTCTCCACTTGCAGGCCGAACGAGGTGCCGCTGGTGGCGTTGCCGTACACGGGACCGGACTCGTTGGCCTTGTTGACGGCGGCCGTGGCGGCGTCGTTCCATTTGCCGTAGGTGACGAAGGCGCGCAACTCCGGGCGCGCCCAGTAACCCTTGCCCGCCGTCAGGGTGGGCGCGAAGGTCAGCTTGGTCAGGCGCTGTGCGGCGCCGCCCGTGGGCGAGGTCACGCGGTCCGTGCCCAGCTCGAACTGCAGCTTGAAGTTGTCGTTGACGGCATACACGGGGCGCACGCCCACGGTGGTCCAGGTCGAGCTGCCGCCCGAGACGTTGGACTTGTCGCGCTGCACGATGGCCACCATTTCCGCGCTCCATTCGGGAGTCGGCTGTATCCACAGCGAATTGAAGATGCGCAGGCGCGTCACGTCGCTGCCGTTGCGGATCGAGCCCGTGGTGCCCATGCGGTCGCAGCACTGGCCGCCGGCGCCCGTGCCTGGCCCCACGCCGTACTGGATGCCGAAGGTGTTGGCGCCGCCCCACACTTTATCCTGCTTGTGCAGCACGGTGGCCTGCCAGCCGCTGTGCGAGGTGCTGTCCTTCTTGTCGGGCGTGATGAGGGTGGTCAGCACTTCCAGCGTGCCATCCTGGTTGACGGGGATGCCCTGGTAGACGAGGTTTTGCCGGATGGCCGAGTTGCCGGGCTTGTCGTTATCCTTGAAGAAGCCATAGCTGATGCGGCCCGGTCCCAGCTTGTACTGGTCGATGCCGCCGCCCGTGCCGTTCATATTGATATATTGCAAGTCCAGCATGTGAATGTCGGGACGCATGTAGTAGCGCTTGCCGATCCAGGCCGTGCCGCCGTTGAGCGTGGGTATGTTTTTCGCTTCCACGTACATCTTCGACATGCTCAGGTCCGAATCGCTGACGGCGGAGCTGGGCGTGTAGGCTGCCACCATGATATGGCCGACGAAGCTGACGCCGTTGGGCGACTTGGCCATTTCCTTCTGGTATTCGAATTCGCCATACGTGTCGCATTCGTTGCCGAGCCGGTAGCGCATGGTGTTGCCGCCCAGGCCGTAGCAGCTTTGCGGGCCGCGGCTGTCCGTGCTCGAGCCGAGGCCGGCGCGGAAGTAGCCGTGGTATTCGCCTTCGGCATCGCTGGCGTGGGCGGCGCCGCAGGCCAGCAGCATGGTGCAGGCGAGGGCCAGCGAGGTCTTGATCGGGTGTTGCATGGAATCTCCTTGTCGTTATTAAAATGCGTGCTTGGGCACGTCGTCTACCGGATCGCTGCCGATCCAATCGGGGGGCTGCCTGGGCGGAAAGGCTCAGGCGGCCAGATTTTGTTTCGAGGAAATCAGGTTGCCGGGCTGGCGCCGCGTGCGCGCCACGCCCTGTGCGTCGAACAGGTGGAAGGCGCTGCTGGCGGCCGAGACCGTGAATGGCTGGCCCAGCGGCACGCGGTTGTTGCCGTCGCCGCGTATCACCAGTTCCTGGCCGTTGTCCAGGCTCAGGTAGATGAAGTTGGCTTCACCCAGGTGTTCCACCAGGCTGACGACGCCCTGGAAGCGGGCGCCGCCGTCGCCGTTTTCCAGGATGTGTTCGGCGCGCAGGCCCACCGTGACGGCGTCGCCCGCCCGCAGGCCGGCCGGATCGACGAGGGCCGTGATTTCCTGGCCGCTGGCCAGGGCTACGCGCACGCCATCTTCCTCAGCGGCAATGACTTTTCCCTCGAAGAAATTCATCATGGGCGCGCCGATGAAGCCGGCCACGAAGCGGTTCGCCGGCTGCTGGTACAGCTCGAGCGGCGTGCCCGCCTGCTGGATATGGCCGCCATGCATGACGACGATCTTGTCGCCCAGGGTCATCGCCTCGACCTGGTCGTGCGTCACATACACGATGGTGGCGTTCAGCTGGCGGTGCAGCTTGGCGATTTCCAGCCGCGTCTGCACGCGCAGGGCCGCGTCGAGGTTCGACAGCGGCTCGTCGAACAGGAACAGCTGCGGCTCGCGCACGATGGCGCGGCCGATGGCCACCCTCTGGCGCTGGCCGCCCGACAGCTCGCGCGGCAGGCGCTCGAGCAGATGGTCGATCTTCAGGATGGCGGCCGCGTGGCGCACGCGCCGGGCGATGTCATCCTTGCCGGCGCCAGCGATCTTCAGGCCGAACGCCATGTTGCGGAATACGCTCATGTGCGGATACAGCGCATAGCTCTGGAAGACCATGGCGATGCCCCGCTCGGCGGGCGGCAGGTCGTTGACGACCTTGCCGCCGATGGAGAGGGTGCCGTGCGAAATGCTTTCCAGGCCGCACAGCATGCGCAGCAAGGTCGATTTGCCGCAGCCGGAAGGGCCCACCAGCACGACGAATTCACCGTCGCGGATGTCGAGGTCGATGCCGGCCAGCACGTTCGTGCGGCCGTCGTAGGATTTGCTCAGTTGTTGCAGGCTTACATGGGCCATGGTGCACCTATTATTTGACCGCGCCGGACGTCAGGCCGCGGATCAGTTGACGAGAGAAAATGACGTACATGACGAGCACGGGAATGACGGCCAGCGACAGCGCCGCCAGCACGGAGTTCCAGTCGGTCACGTATTGCCCGATGAATTGCTGTACGCCCAGGGTGACGGTCTTGGTGCGGTCCGACGGCGCCAGGATCAGCGGGAACCACAGGTCGTTCCAGGCGGGAATCATGGTGAACACGGCCACCGTGGCGATGGCGGGGCGGATCAGGGGCAGGATCACCTGGAAGAAGATGGCGAATTCGCCCACGCCGTCGCAGCGCGCCGCATCCTTCAGTTCGCGCGGCACCTGGCGCACGAATTCGGACAGGATCATCACGGCCAGCGGCAAGCCCTGCGCCGTGTACACGAGCACCAGTGCCGTCAGGGTATTGATCAGGTCGAGCCGCACCACCAGTTCCAGGATGGACACCGTGCCCAGGCGGATGGGGATCATGATGCCCAGCGCCAGGTACAGGGTCAGCAGGCGGTTGCCCGTGAACGTGTATTCGGACAGTGCCCAGGCCGCCATGGCGCCGAACAGCACGATCAGCAGCAGCGACAGCAGGGTGACGAACAGGCTGTTGCCGAAATACAGCAGGAAGTCCGAATTGGCCAGCACCTTGTGAAAGCCCACGAGGGAAAAGGTGGCGGGCGTGGGCAGGGCCAGCGGATTGTCGAAGATGGCGGCCCGCGTCTTGACTGAGTTGATCAGGATCAAGACGATGGGGAACAGCGCGATCAGGGTGTAGCCGGCCAGGATCACGTGCACGGCGGCGCGGCCCAGGGGGCGGGTGGAAACGTTGCGCATGGCGGCCCTTACAGTTCGTAGCGTGTCAGCTTGCGCTGCACGAAAAAGAAATACACGCCCACGCCCATGAGGATGACGAGGAACATCATGGTGGCCACGGCCGCGCCCATGGTGGGGCTGCCCAGCTGGGCCTGGTAACCGAAGAAGGTGCGGTAGAAGAAGGTGCCGAGGATGTCGGTGGCGTAGTTCGGCCCCGCCAGCGCGCCTTTCACGGAGTACACGAGGTCGAAGGCATTGAAGTTGGCGACAAAGGTGAGGATGGTCACCAGTCCCAGGGTGGGCCAGATCAGCGGCAGCTTGATTTGCCAGAAGATGCGCATGGCGCTGGCGCCTTCCGCGTGGGCCGCCTCGATGATTTCCTCCGGCACGGCCAGCAGGGCCGCATAGATCAGCATCATGGGAATGCCGATGTATTGCCAAACAGAAATGAGCGCGATGGTCAGCAGGGCCGTCGATTCCTGGCCCAGCCATGGCGCGAAATAGCTGCCGATGCCCACACCATCCATCAGCGACTGGCCCACGCCCCACAGCGGCGACAGGATCAGCTGCCAGATGAAGCCGATGATCACCACGGACAATAAGGTGGGCAGGAAGATCAGGGTGCGGTAGCTGCGCTCGCCTTTTAATCCCTTGAGGCTGAAGAGGGTGGCCAGCAGCAGGCCGATGGGATTTTGCAGCAGCATGTGGATGAGAAAAAACTTGCAGTTGTTCCACATTGCATTCCAGAAACTTTGCGACCATTGCGGGTCGAACAGGATGGTGGCGTAATTGGCCAGACCGGCAAAATGGTGCTGGCCGCCCTCATCGGTCGTGTACAGGCCCAGGCGCAGGGTATCGGCCAGGGGCAAGGCGCTGAACAGCGAGTAGATGACCAGCGCCGGGGCCAGGAACACGGCCACGTGCCACGGGAAAGCTTTCTTCACGGCGAAACTCCAGACGAATAAAAACACCGGCGGCGGGGCCGCCGGCAAAACCGCGCCACCGGGCCGCTGCATCGCATTGCTCAGGCCGGTTGCGGGGGGAGGATGGGGGGATTACTGCTGCGGCTTGTACCACTTGGCAAAGCCGGCCTGGATCTGGCGCGCCGCGTCTTTCGGCGCCAGCTTGCCGTTCAGGACCTGGGCGTTGACGTTCCACAGCTCGTTTTCCATGCTCGGTTCACCCCGGTTGAGGATTTGCGCGTTCAGGCGGATGGTCGAGGCGCAACTGGCGCGCCAGCCGTTCATCTGCTTGGCCAGCGGATCCTTGATGGAAATCAAATGGTTCGACAGCGAGAAGAAGCCCGTCACCTTGTTGGTGTAGATGTCGGCGAATTCCTGCGAACCGAGCCAGGCGAGGAATTTGTAGGCGTCTTCCTTGTTCTTCGACTTTTTGTTGACGCTCATGCCGATGTCCGTGTGGTCCGAGATATAGCACTTGTCGCCGGCCTTGCGCACGGGCGGGTTGAAGGCGCCCAGTTCCAGCTCCGGGTCCTGCTTGAAGTAGGCGATGTCCCAGGAGCCGGACGGGTAGATGGCGGCCTTGCCCAGCGCGAACTGGTTCTGGCTGTCGCCATAGGTTTGCGCGCTGGCGCCCTTGGACAGATAGCTGCCCAGCCGGGCTTCATATTCCCAGGCGCCGACGAATTGCGGATCGGTAAACCTGGCCTTGCCCGCGATCAGCGCCTTGCGGCCATCCTCGCCCTTCCAGTAATTGGCGCCGATGCTGGTAAACACCACCTGGTTCGCTTCCCACTGGTCGGCCGTGCCCAGCGCCAGCGGCGCATACTTGCCGCTCTTTTTGACCGTTTCGAGCACCTTGAAGAATTCCTCTTCCGTGGCGGGCGGCTGCAGTTTCAGTTCGCGGAAGATTTTCTTGTTGTACAGGAAACCATGCATGACGGAGGCGATCGGCATGCAGAAGGTGTCCTTGCCATTGTCCGTCTGCCACGCCACCTTGGCCGAGGCGGGAAAATTCTCCATGCCGGCCTTGCCGTCGAGCTTTTCCAGCTGGCCCCGTTTGTACAGGGCCAGCGAGACGTCGAACGGGCGGCAAGCCAGCAAGTCGCCTGCCGTGCCGCCGCTCAGGCGCGCGTTCAGCGTGGAATCGTATTCGGTGGGGGCGGTGGGCGAAAACTTGATCTCGATGCCAGGATGCTTTTTCTGGAAGGCGGGGATGAGCACCGTTTCCCACAGGGTCTTGTCGTCCACGCGCCAGCTTTCGATGGTGAGCGTGCCCGCTTGCGCCGTGCCGCTGGTCAGCAGCAGGGCCAGCAATGTGTTGCGCGCGGCCACGCCGCCTTGTGCATGCAATCGCATGATGTCTCCTTGTTGGTGTTGGTCTTGTTTGGCTGCCTGATACGCTGCAGTTGGCGGACAGTAGCATCGGGGGAAATGTGACGCCAGCTCCCGGCTTTGCGCTGACGATAATTTCTTATCTTGTTGATTTCAAAGGATAATATGGAAATGCGCAGGTGCGCTTGCTTACCTTTCCTTACCGTCGGCCGCTGCCGTGGCGCGCCGTGCGGGGCGTCGGGCGGGCGGGGCCGCCTGGACGCCGTGCAAGATGGCGCAACAAAAGCTCACGTTTCTTTACAAATCAGGTGACTAAATTACCAACCTGCTGTTTTGTAGTTGGGCTATAGTTTGTCGCGACAAGAACAAGGGGACAGCATTGAAGACGCCACCGCGCAGCACCGCCGACCGCCATGCCGGGGCCGCCCGCCGTCGCGGCGTGGCGGCACTGGCACTGCTCTCACTGATGTGGACCGGCGTGCCCGTGCGGGCCGAGCCGCTGCAAGTGCTGCACTGGTGGACCTCGACCGGCGAGCGCCGCGCGGCCGACGTGCTGGTGGCGCGCCTGGCGCAGGAAGGCGTCGAGTGGCGCGACGCGGGTATCGCGGGCGGCGCCGGCGTCGGCGCGGGCAAGGTGCTGAAGAGCCGCGTGCTGGCCGGCAATTCGCCGGAAGTCATGCAGCTGATCGGCTATACCCTGGGCGAGTGGAGCGACCTGGGCCTGCTGCTGCAGCTCGACAGCGTTGCCGCCAGCAACAACTGGCGCGCGACCATGTATCCGACCGTGTGGGGCCTGCTGCAGAACCGCGGCCATACGATGGGCGTGCCGGCCGGCATCCACCGCATCAATACGCTGTTTTACAACCGCAAGATTTTCCAGCGCCTGGGCCTGGCCGTGCCGCGCAGCTGGAGCGACTTCGAGCGCGTGGCCGCCACGCTGCGCCAGGCCGGCATCACGCCGCTGGCGCAAAGCAGCGAGGCGTGGCAAGTGGCCACCCTGTTCGAGACGCTGGTGCTGGCCGCATCGGGACCTGCCTACTACCGCGCCCTGTTTGTCGACAAGAAAGCCGAGGCGTATGCGGACCCCCGCCTGCGGCACGCCTTGCAGCGCTTGAGGTCGCTCAAGCAATGGATGGCGGCGCCGCTGCGCGAACAGAGCTGGCCCGAGATGGCGCGCCAGGTCGGTGATGGCGAGGCGGCCATGTATATCATGGGCGACTGGGCGAAGGGCGAGCTGAACGCCTGGGGCCGCGCCACGGACGAGGTCTTTGGCTGCGTCGCCGCGCCCGACACGGGCGATTATCACCTGTACAGCATCGATACGCTGGCCATGTTCGCTTCGGACTACACGCACCAGGGCGCGCAGGAAAAGCTGGCGCAGGTTGTCGCTTCGCCGTCCGTGCAGCTCGAGTACAGCCAGGTAAAGGGTTCGATTCCCGCCTTGCGCCAGGCCGACCTGTCGCGCCTGGACAGCTGTGGGCGCGCTTCGGCGCAGGCGTTCGCGCGCGGCGCCGCCTTCCAGGCGCCCAGCCTCGTGCACCGCATGGCCACCGATGAAACCAGCAAGGACGCCATCATCGCCGAGGTGCACCGCTATTTCCTGGACGAGACGATCAGCGCGGCCGACGCCCAGCGCCGCATCGGCAGCATGTTGCAGGTGCTGAATAAAAAAGGACGAGACCATGTCACGCAAAATCCTGGTCGTTGACGACGATCAAAAGACCCGCATGCTGCTGAAGGCCTACCTGGAAAAGAACCAGTACGAGGTGGGACTGGCGCACGATGGCGCCACCTTCCTGGCCGAATTCCACCGCCATGTCGACAGCCTGTCGCTGGTGATCCTCGACGTGATGCTGCCCGACACGGACGGCTTTGCCCTGTGCAAGGTAGTGCGCGCCCGCTCGAACGTGCCCATCATCATGCTGACGGCCAGCTCCGACGAGACGGACCGGGTGGTGGGCCTGGAGCTGGGCGCCGACGACTACATCGCCAAGCCCTACAGTCCGCGTGAACTGCTGGCGCGCATCAAGGCCATCCACCGCCGCACGGGCATCGACGCGGCGGCGCCGCCACGCTACTACCGCTTCGTGGGCTTTACGCTCGATACGCTGGAGCGCACGGTCACGGACGCGGACGGCGAAGCGCTGCAACTGACGGGCCTCGATTTCCAGCTGCTGCGCTATTTTGTCGAGCATCCGGGCGATATCCTCGACCGCAGCGTGCTGTGCGAACAGACGCGGGGGCGCGACGCGGGGCCGCTCGACCGCTCGCTCGACGTGCAGGTGAGCCGGCTGCGGCTGCGCCTGAAGGATGATGGCAAGCAACCCGTGCTGATCAAGACAGTGCGCGGCGCCGGCTATGTGTTTTCGGCCGACGTCAGCAGTGCGCATGCCTGAGCGGGGCGCGCGCCGCCTGCTCGAGCGCCTGCTGCCGCCATCGCTGCTGGGCCGCCTGTCCGTCGTGATGGTGGCCGGCGTGCTGGCCACGCAACTGGTGGGTAACCTGATCTGGGCCGCGCAGCTGCGCCGCGACTCGGCCGTGGAAGCGCGCATGGCGTCGCAGCACCTGGCCCGCAGCGCCAGCAGCACCATCCGCTTCTTTCTCAGCCTGCCGGCCAATTACCGGCCCATCCTGATCCAGCAATTCCGCGAGATGGGCGGCACGCGCTTCTTTGTCAACGTCAACCAGGGCCCGCTGGCCATCCGCGAAATCGCGCCCAACGCGCTGGCCGACACGGTGGTGGCGACCGTGGGCACGGCGCTGAAGAGCGACTTGCCGCAGCTGGCCGGCTACCGCGTGGGCTTCGCCTGGCCGGCTGACCTGGTGGTGGCCGACAGCGGCGCGCGCATCGGCGACTTGCCGGAAAACTGGGTCCAGCATATCTTGCTGCTGAAACCGAATCCGGCCCCCGTGCTGGTGATCCAGGCCGAGCTGGAACCGGATAACTGGCTGTACCTGGCAGCGCTGATGCCGAATCCGTATTTCTTGCAAAGCAGCAACCCTTGGACCCTGGACCGGGTACTGCTGCAGGCGTTGTCGCTGGCGGCTGTGCTGTTGCTGTCCATCCTAGTCGTGCGCTGGACCACGCGGCCGCTGGCGGCCCTGTCGGATGCGGCCGAGGCCTTTGGCCGCGGCGAGACGCCGCCGCCCCTGCCGCAGACGGGCAGCCGCGAGTTCGTGCAGACGGCGCGCGCCTTTGGCGCCATGCGCGAGCGCATCCAGCGTTATCTGGAAGACCGCGAACGCCTGTTCGTGTCGATTTCGCACGACTTGCGCACGCCCATTACGCGTTTGAAACTGCGCACGGAACTGCTGGACGACGATGTGCAGCGCAATGAATTCCACGACGACCTCGACGAGCTGGACATGATGGTGAAGGGGGCGCTGCAATGCGTGAAGGACAGCGACATCCATGAAAACGCCACCGAGGTGCGGCTCGACGCCTTGCTGCAGCGCATGGTACGCGGCGCCCAACTGGCCGGCCACGAAGTGCATTACGTGGAGACGGGCCTGAGCGTGACGGCCAAGCCGCTGGCGCTCAAGCGCGCCATCGGCAACTTGCTCGACAATGCCCTGTTTTATGGCAAGACGGCCCACCTGTCCGCGCGCCGCGAAGGCGAGCACATTGTCATCCGCATCCGCGACGACGGCCCCGGCGTGGCCGAAGAGGCGTTCGCCAGCCTGTTCCAGCCCTATGTGCGCCTGGAACATGGCCGCGAGCAGAATGCGCACGGCATGGGGCTGGGGCTCGGTATTGCGCGCAGCATCGTGCAGGCCCACGGTGGCGAGCTGAGCCTGGCCAACCACCGCGAGGGCGGCCTGGAAGCGACCATCCGCCTGCCGGCGCAGTAAGGCGCCGGCGGCAGCGTCAGGCCAGCAGCGCGCTGGGCACGCGAGGCGAGGACATCAGGTCGCGGAAGGCGGCCCAATGCGCGGCACGCGTCGCGCCCTGGCGCTCGACATAGGCTTTCGCCATGTCCTGGCCCAGGTTGTAATTGATGACGTACGCACCCATGGCATCGTAGAACTGCAGGCGTTGCGCGGATTTCTCGGCCGGATACAGGCGCACGTTGATCAGCCATTCCAGCGCTTCTTCGCGCGTGATGCTGCCTTCGAGGTACTGGCGCGCGATGTCGTTGTCGGCGTAGCTCAGTTTGGCCAGCAAGGCATTGAGTTGCGCATAGCGGGGTGCCAGCGCCGGGGCCAGGCCGGCCAGCGGATACAGCACCTGCTGTTCGAAGTCCAGCCTTTCCGCATCCGTGAAGCTCAGTTCGATGCCGTAATTGGCCGTGCCTTCGGCGATCAAGGATTGTGGCGAGTACAGCGGGTAGATGCAGTATTCCATCCAGCCCTTGCCGCGCATCAGGTCGCGTTCCAGCAGCACGTTGTAGACGTGGTGGCCCGGATACGCTTCGTGGCAACCGAGGTCGACGGCGCGATCGATGTACACGGGCAAGTCCGTATTGATCTGGATCACGCTCTGGTAGTTGCCCTTGTACCAGTTGTAGCCGCTCCACGGCTTGTCGGTGACAAATTCCAGTACGAAATCTTCACCGTCGGGCAGCGCGATGTAGCG
Organism: Janthinobacterium sp. BJB304; assembly: GCF_002735765.1. Lineage (NCBI taxonomy): Bacteria > Pseudomonadati > Pseudomonadota > Betaproteobacteria > Burkholderiales > Oxalobacteraceae > Janthinobacterium > Janthinobacterium sp. BJB304. The sequence continues at coordinate 10,691 of NZ_PDZN01000003.1, read as the reverse complement.
CAGGGTGCGCTCGCGGCCCATGCGGATGGCCGCGTCCATGACGGCACGCAGCTTGTCGGCGGGAATGACGAGTTGCGCGCGCAAGGCGTTGACACGCGCGCTGACCGTGCCGGGACCGGGCAGCAGGGCGTCGATTTGCGCCACCAGGTCTTCGTAGTACGCACGGCTGTGATGGGGCGAGACGGCGTCGTACAGGCGCGCGCTTTCCGTATCGAAATCGAGGCGTGCGCCTTGCAGCATGTCCGCGCGCGCCAGCACGGCCTGCAACTGCTTGCGCAGGTTAAGGGCGCGCAGGCAAGGTTCGTCGGCCAGCAGGGCCAGCGCCTTGTCAGTCGCGGCTTTGATGTCGCTCAAACTCAATTGCTGTTCTACCGCTTCCTGTTGCCATGCGGGCGGGCCGTAATAGGCGTCCACATACGACGCATCGTGCTGGCCCATGGCCAGAACCAGCTTGACGTAGCATTCGGCCACGTCGGCAAGGGGAGGGGAGTTGCTATCGTTATTCGTCATGGCGGCAGAGTTTTTCGCGGTTGGGCAGCGCTTATTGTATAGCGCAATGGCATGCGCGTGAGGCGTGTACGCGCCACATCATTTCTCTACAGTAACTGGGGAAACGCATCTTGATATACATCAGTAATCCCGGCATTCGGCACCTGCGTCATGCGGTTTCGCCGCAAGATGGCGTGGACTTCTTTTTTATGCAACCACGTGATTTTTTCCTTGATATTTCTTCGTTTATGGACGAATATGATGTACGAGATCCGGCACTATCTGACATCATCGGGCAGGGATTTATATACGGAATGGCTGAAACGCCAGCGCGATACTGCGGCCAGGGTGGCCATAGCCCGGCGCGTGCTGCGTATGATTCCCGGCAATTTTGGCGACCACAAGTTCTGCCACGATGGCGTGTGGGAGTTGCGCATCGACGTGGGGCCTGGTTACCGTATCTATTACGCCATTGCCGGGGAGCAGATCATTTTATTGCTGTGCGGAGGCGACAAGCGCACGCAGCCGAAAGATATCGAATACGCCTGTGCCTGCTGGCACGACTGGAAGGAGAGAGGACATGAAAGAGGAGCCAAGCAAACCACCGAGAGACCGCTCGCATGACGATGCGATGGCCGAACTGTACCGCGACGATCCCGCTCTGGCCCTTGAACTGATCAACAATATCCTCGTCGATGGCGACCATGGCGAACTGCTGGCCGTGCTGCGCCAGCTGACGCGCGCCTTTGGCGGCGTGCCCGCCGTGGCGCAGGCGGCCAAGCTCAATCCTACCCAGCTGTACCGTACCTTGTCGCCCGAGGGCAATCCATCGCTGAGCACCTTGACGGCCATCCTCGATGCCATGGGCTTGCGGCTGGCCGTGGAACCCAGGCAGCCCGAACGTCCATTTCCCGCGCCGGCCGCCTGAGTCCACGGGGCGCTTAGAACTCCACGGGCCGCGCTTCGCGCATCGCTTGCGTCATGGCCAGGCCGATGCGCGTCGCTTCCGTCGCGTCGTGCAAGGTCAGTGACAAGGTGCGCCGGCCCAGCGCCGCATCCGTGAATTCCTGCGCTTCGATCAAAAAGGCATCGGCGAAGCGGGCATAGAAGTCCGGCGTGCATTCGTTGCGCACGCCGTGCGCATCGGAAATTTCCACCCTGTTCAGGCGCGGATTGCTGCCCACGGCCAGGCGGCCGCCCGTGCCGAACACTTCCGTCAGGGTTTCATGTCCGTGCGCCATGGTGCGCGAGGCCATGAAGCTGGCCATGCTGCCATCGGAAAATTCGACTGTGGCCAGGCCGTTGTCGACGTCGCCGAACGCCTGCAAGCCCGTGTGGATGGCGTTGGTGCCGCTCGCATATACGCGTTTGGGCACGGGATTGCCCAGCAGCCAGCGCGCCAGGTCGATATCGTGCACGCTGCAATCGAGGAAGATGCCGCCGCTGGTGGGGGCGAAGCGCATGAAGGCGCCGCTGGGGTCGTTCTGGTCGCAGGTTTGCGAACGCACGAGATACGGCTTGCCGATGAGTCCTAGTGCGATCTTTTGCTGCGCGTCATGATAGCTGGCGTCGAAACGCCGCACGAAGCCGATCATGATGGTCAGTTGCGGGTGGCGCGCCGCTTCCGCTTCCACCTTCAGGCAGTCGGCCAGGTCCAGCGATAGCGGTTTTTCGCAAAACACGTGCTTGCCGGCGCGCAAAGCGGCGATGATCTGGTCCGCATGCAGCGAGGTGGGCGTGACGAGGAAGACGGCGTCCAGGCCGGGATGGGCCAGCAGCGCATCGTAGTCGGCATAGCCGGTGGTGATACCGAGCTGGCTGGCGGCCCAGTCCAGTTCGGCTTGCACGGGGCTGCAGGCGGCGACTACTTCGGCGTTGGGCACGCGCTGCGCCAGGTTGATGGCGTGGCGCTGGCCCAGCCTTCCCAGGCCGACGATGCCGACTTTTAATGTTGGGGATGACATGTGGTCTCCAGATAGCTTTATTATTGGTTTATACAGTGACGACGCGCTGTTCACGCCACGACAGCGTGGCCGCCTCGGCCAGTTCCAGTGCCTTCAAGCCATCGTGGACGGTGGTGCGCAGCGGCGTGCCGTGGGCGAGGGCGTCAAAAAAGTGCGCCATTTCCTGCGCGTAAGCCACGCGGTAGCGTTCCAGGAAAAAGTCTTCCGGCTTGTCCACGCTGACGTTCACCGAGCCATAGGCCGTCACTTCCGTCGGCTTGTGGTTGCCCGCCTGCAGCATGCCGGCGCTGCCCAGCACTTCGAAGCGCTGGTCATAGCCGTAGGCGGCGCGGCGCGAGGCATTGATCTGGCACAAGCGGCCCTTGGCCGTGCGGATGGTGACGACGGCCGTATCGAGGTCGCCCGCCTCGCCGATGGCAGGATCGACGAGGCAGCTGCCCGTGGCGTGCACGCTGACGGCTTCATCGTCGAGTATCCAGCGGAAGATGTCGAAATCGTGGATCAGCATATCCTTGAAGATGCCGCCCGACACCTTGATGTAGCTCACGGGCGGCGGACCGGGATCGCGGCTGGTGACGACCAGCAATTCCGGCGTGCCGATTTCTCCCGCTTCAATCCGTGTCTTGACGGCATTGAAGGTGGGGTCGTAACGGCGCTGGAAGCCCAGCATGCACAGCACCTTGGCTTCCTTGACGGCAGCGGCGCAGGCGCGTGCACGGTCGATGGTCAGATCGACGGGCTTTTCGCAAAAGATGGCCTTGCCGGCAGCGGCCGAGCGCAGGATCAGGTCCGCGTGCGTATCCGTGCTCGAGGCGATGACGACGGCCTTGACGGCCGGGTCGGCCAATGCCGCTTCCACCGTGGCGCTGCTGCCGCCATGCAAGCCGGCCAGCGCGGCCGCCGCTTCCTGGTTGACGTCGACCACGTACTTGAACTGCACGCCGGGGTGAAAGGCCAGGTTGGCCGCGTGGATTTTGCCGATGCGTCCGGCGCCGAACAACGCTACTTCAATCATCATGTTCTCCTGGGGTGTGGATTTCTTCGATGTCGAGCTCTAATTTGTATGCCAGCGCGATGAACAGCGCCTGGCACAGGCAGATGGTGCTGGTCAGCGAGCGGAAGGCGAAGGCGCTGCCCTCGGTGACGGTGAGCAGCGCGTCGGCGGCCCGCGCGAGCGGCGCCAGTTTGCTGTCGGTAATCACCAGGACCTTGGCGCCCTTGTCTTGCGCCGCCTTGATGCACTGCTGGGTTTCCTTGCCGTAAGGCGAGAAACTGATGGCGATCGCCACATCGCGTTCGCGCACGCTGCGCATCTGTTCGCGGTGCATGCCGCCCAGTCCGCTGATCAGGTGCACGCGCTTGTCCGTGTGTTCCAGCGCGTAGGCGATGTAGGAGGCGATCGGAAACGACCGGCGCACGCCGATCACATAGATGTTTTCCGCCTTGAGCAGCAGGTTGACGGCCGCTTCCAGTTGCGCGTCGTCGAGTCCGGCGGCCAAGTCGTCGAGGCCGGCGCGGCTGGCGCCGACGAATTCGCGCGTCAAGTCCCCCGCGCTGAGGGCCGCATCGCGCGTGGAAATGAGCTTGCGGATGCGCTGCTGGTAGTCGGGCGTGGCGCCGGCCTGGTCCGTATAAGCCTGGCGGAACACATCTTGCATTTCGGAAAAGCCCGTGTAGCCGAAGCGCTGCGCGAAACGCACGATGGCCGACGGCTGCACGTCGCAGGCGGCGGCGATGTCGCTGATGCGCTCGAGCATCAGGCTGGCCCGGTGCTTTTCAATGTATTGCGCGATGACTTTCAGCTGGCGCGACAGGTTGTCGTACTCGGCGGCAATGTGCTGCATCAGCTGTTCGATGGGGGCGGTGGCTGCCATGATTTTTTTCCTCGGTGTGCTTGCTGGGCCGCGATGACGTATCAATTACGTGCGGCTGGTTCTGGCGAGAATTATAGGAGGGAATCTTGAAAATAGAAACGAATTTCTATTTAAATTTATTTTGAAAATTTTATTGCATTTGTCTTTTTTGTGGCCTAAGCTGTGCGCAGTGCATCGGTTCGCGTGCCGCAAGGCCAGGCCGGTGACACCCTTCATAAAAGCTCGCAACTATAAAAATTAATCCGTCTAGGAGACATTCATGCATAGCAATAAAAGCAAGGGTTTGATGAAGTGCCTGGCCATCGCCAGCCTGGGCCTGAGCCTGGGTTTGAGCACGGGCGCCAGCCATGCTGCCGGCGAGAAATTCGTCATGGTCAGCCATGCGCCGGACTCCGATTCCTGGTGGAATACCATCAAGAACGCCATCAAGCAAGCCGGTGAAGATTTCAACGTGTCCGTCGACTACCGCAATCCGCCGAATGGCGACCTGGCCGACATGGCGCGCCTGATCGAGCAGTCGGCCGCGCGCAACTATGATGGCTTGATCGCCGACATCGCCGACTTCAGCGTGCTGCAAAAACCGCTGGGTACGGTCGTGGCGAAGAAAATCATGCTCGTGACCATCAATTCAGGCACCATCGCGCAAAGCGAACAGTTGAAAGCCATCATGCACGTGGGCCAGCCCGAGTATGACGCGGGCCTGGGCGCCGGCAAGCGCGCCAAGGAAGCGGGCATCAAATCGTTCGTGTGCGTGAATCACTATGCGATGAATGCGTCGTCGTTCGAACGCTGCCGCGGTTTTGCCGATGCGCTCGGCGTCGATTTCAAATCGTCCACGCTCGACACCAATGGCGTCGACCCAGGCGTGATCGAAAGCAAGGTCAGCGCCTATCTGCGCAGCAATCCGAAGACCCAGGCCGTGCTGGCGCTGGGACCGGATTCGGCGCCGGCCGCCATGCGCGCCGTCGAAAAGCTGGGCCTGAAAGGCAAGATGTACTTCGCCAGCTTCGACTTGTCGGAAGAAATCGCCAAGGGCATCAAGGATGGCAGCATCCAGTTCGCCATCGACCAGCAGCCCTACCTGCAAGGCTACATTCCCGTTGCCGTGATGGCCATCATGAAACAGCAAAAAATCACTGACCTGGCCAAGGTCAAGGAAATCCTGATCGCCAATCCGAAATACCAGGCGCGCCTGGCTGAATACGGTCTGACGCCCATCTACGGCCCGCGCCACATCAGCTCCGGCCCCGGTTTCGTGACCAAGGAAAACATCGCCAAGGTCGAAAAATACGCCGGTCAATACCGCTAATCCACACAGTCGCCACCAGGAGTTGCCCTGCGCCGCACCGCCTCCCGCGGGCGGCGCATGGGAGCAACACGCCTGGCGCCAGCGATGCTGGCAGGAAAGTAATCGGAATTGGTAACAAGTATCACTGAAAGGAATTCGTATGACTGCGCTCAAATCCAGCCTGGCTAGCCCCGGCATGAATCCTCCTCCGCCTCCCGGCGCCTCCAGCAAGCCAGTTGCCGCCGCCGACGAGCGCGTGGGCACGACCAGCTGGGTCAAACGGTTTTTCGGCCGCCCCGAGTTCGCCTCGATCTCCGGCGCGGTGCTCGTGTTTGCCTTCTTCGTCATCACGGCCGGCGATTCCGGCATGTTCAACCTCGATGGCGTCGTCAACTGGATGCAAGTGGCGTCCTACCTGGGCATCATCGCCATCGGCGCCTGCCTGTTGATGATCGCCGGTGAATTCGACCTGTCGATCGGCTCCATGATCGGCTTTGCCGGCATGATGATCGCCATCCCGACGATTTATTTCCACTGGCCATTGTGGGCCGCCATCGTGTTCGCCTTCGCCGGTTCCATGGCGCTGGGCTGGCTCAACGGCTACATCGTCATCAAGACACGCTTGCCATCGTTCATCGTGACCCTGGCATTCCTGTTCATCCTGCGCGGCCTGACCCTGGCCCTGTCGATCATGTTCGCCAACCGCACCATCGTCAGCGGCGTGGGCGACCTGGCGGCGCAGGACTGGCTGGCCAGCCTGCTGTTCCACGGCAACGTCGCCACCGGCCTGTTCCAGTGGATGGGCGCGCATGGCTGGATCGCCGTGCTCGACGACGGCTCGCCGCTGGTGAAAGGCGTGCCGAAAGTCATCGCCTGGTGGCTGGTGCTGGCCGCCGGCGCCGCATTCGTCTTGTCGCGTACCCGTTTCGGCAACTGGATGTTTGCCGTCGGCGGCGACGCCAATGCGGCCAAGAATGTGGGTGTGCCGGTGCGCAAGGTCAAGATTTCCCTGTTCGTCTTCACGGCCTTCTGCGCCTGCCTGTTTGCCACCTTGCAAGTCTGCGACGTGGGTTCGGCCGCCGCCGACCGCGGCATGCAAAAGGAATTCGAAGCCATCATCGCGGCCGTCATCGGCGGCGCCTTGCTGACGGGCGGCTACGGTTCCGTCGTCGGCGCCTGCTTCGGCGCGCTGATCTTCGGCGTGGTGCAGATTGGCATCACTTATACCAATATCAATTCGGACTGGTTCCGCGTATTCCTCGGCGTGATGCTGCTGATCGCGGTGCTGTTCAATAACTTTGTACGCTCACGCGTCACGGAAGCGAGATAAATCATGAGCGAATATATTCTTGCCCTGGAAAATGTCAGCAAGCGCTTCGGCTCCGTGCTGGCCTTGCAAAACATCACCATGCGGTTGCGCGAGGGGGAGGTTCATTGTTTGCTGGGCGATAACGGCGCCGGCAAGTCCACCCTGATCAAGACCCTGGCCGGCGTGCACAAGCCCACCGATGGCCAATACCTGGTCGATGGCAAGCCCGTCGTCTTCAATTCGCCCAGCGAAGCGCTGGACATGGGCGTGGCCACCGTCTACCAGGATCTGGCGCTGGTGCCGCTGTTGTCCGTGGCGCGCAATTTCTTCATGGGCCGCGAGCCGATGAAAAAACTGCTGGGCCTGGTGCCCGTGATGGATATCGACTATGCAGCTGACACGGCGCGCGACAAGCTGGCCGAGATGGGCATCATGGTGCGCGACCCGCACCAGGCCATCGGCACCATGTCGGGCGGCGAAAAGCAGTGCCTGGCCATCGCCCGCGCCATCCACTTCGGCGCGCGCGTGCTGATCCTCGACGAACCGACGGCCGCCCTGGGCGTGAAACAATCGTTCAATGTGCTGAAACTGATTTACAAGGCGCGCGAGCGGGGCATTTCCGTGATCTTTATTACGCATAATGTGCACCATGCGTATCCGGTCGGCGACTCGTTCACGTTGTTGAACCGGGGCAAGTCGCTGGGCACCTTCACCAAGGATACGGTGAGCAAGGATGCCTTGCTGGACATGATGGCGGGCGGTGCGGAAATGCAAACGCTGATGAGTGAACTCGACGGTGTCACGATTTAAGGATAGCCATGAATAATTCCACACAATTTGCCCAGGGCCGCGCGCTGGACGTGATCTGCCTGGGCCGCCTGGCGGTGGACCTGTACGCGCAGCAGATCGGCAGCACCCTGGAAGACGCGACGAGCTTTGCCAAATACCTGGGCGGCTCGTCGGCGAATATCGCCTTCGGCACGGCCCGGCTGGGCTTGAAATCGGCCATGCTGTCGAAAGTGGGCGACGATCACATGGGCCGTTTCCTCACCGACACTTTGGCGCAGGAGGGCTGCGACGTCAGCCATGTCGGCATCGACCGCGAACGGCTCACCGCCCTGGTGATGCTGGGCATCAAGGACAAGAACACCTTCCCGCTGATCTTTTATCGCGAAAATTGCGCCGACATGGCCATTGACGCCGCGTCGGTGGATGCGGCTTTCATTGCATCGAGTAAAGCGCTGTTGATCACCGGCACGCATTTCTCGACTAGCGCCATGCACGCCGTCAGCACGCAGGCATTGCAACTGGCCCGCGCCAATAACGTGCGCACCGTGCTCGACATCGATTACCGGCCCGTGCTGTGGGGCTTGTCGGGCAAGGCGGACGGCGAAACGCGGTTCGTCTCGAACGACGGCGTCACCAAGCACTTGCAGGCCATCCTGCCGCAGTTCGACCTGATCGTCGGCACGGAAGAGGAATTCATGATCGCCGGCGGCGGCTTTGATATCATGGCGTCCCTGCGTGCCGTGCGGGCCGCCACCCTGGCCACCCTCGTCGTCAAGCGGGGCCCGCTGGGCAGCGCCGTCATCGACAACGTGGTGCCGGCCAGTTTGGATGATGCGTATAACTACTGCGGCGTGCGCGTGGAAGTCTTGAACGTGCTTGGCGCGGGCGACGCTTTTCTTTCCGGTTTCCTGAAAGGCTGGCTGCGCGGCGAGGATTACGAGGCATGCTGCCGCTATGCGAACGGCTGCGGTGCCCTCGTCGTGTCGCGCCACGGCTGCGCGCCGGCCATGCCGTCGCCCGTCGAGCTTGACTATTTCCTGGCAAATGCGGCAAAGCTCACGCAGCCGGACCAGGACGCCACCTTGTCGCGCCTGCACCGCACGACGGTCGCGCGCAAGGAGTGGAATGAGCTGTGCGTGTTTGCGTTCGACCACCGCACGCAATTTTTTGAGCTGGCGCAACAAACCGGCGCGCCCGAAGCGGCCATTGCAGCCTTGAAGCAATTGATGGTGCAAGCCGTGGCGCAAACGGAAACGGCCTTGCAACTGGCCGGCAAGACGGGCGTGCTGATCGATGGCCGCTATGGCGTCGATGCGCTCAACGATGCGACGGGGCGCGGCTGGTGGATAGGCCGTCCCGTGGAATTGCCGGGATCGAACCCGCTGCAATTCGACTGGGGCCGCTCCATCGGTTCACACCTGCTCAGCTGGCCGAAGGAACACGTGATCAAATGCCTGGTGCAGCTGCATCCGGATGACGCCGTGGAAAACCGCCTGGAACAGGAAGCGCAGATCAAGGCCCTGTACGATGCGGCGCAAGTGAGCGGTCACGAACTGTTGCTCGAAGTCATACCGTCGGAAGCCTTGCCGCACAGTGACGATACCGTCTTGCGCGCCGTCAAGCGTCTGTATAACCTGGGCATCTACCCTGAATGGTGGAAACTGGAAAGCATGTCAGCCCAGCAATGGCAAGCCATCGATGCCCTCGTGCACGAACGCGATCCGTATTGCCGTGGCGTGGTATTACTGGGCTTGAACGCGCCCATCGCCGCCCTGGCCGCCAGTTTCGAACAGGCCAGTGCCAGCAGCACCTGCAAGGGTTTCATGGTGGGCCGCACCATCTTCCAGGAACCGAGCCGCCGCTGGCTGGCCGGCGAACTCGACGATGCGGGCCTGATCGCCGCCGTGCGCACCAATTTCGAACAGCTGATCAGCTTGTGGCAGCGCACGCGCAACCGCCTGGAGCGTGCGGCATGAGCGCCACGATCAGATTGACCATGGCGCAGGCGCTGGTGCGCTACCTGGCTGCCTTGCGCACCGAGGATGGCCAGCCCTTGTTCGGCGGCGCCTTCGCCATCTTTGGCCACGGCAACGTGGCGGGCATGGGCGAGGCGCTGTACCAGTACAAGGATGTGTTCCCCACTTTCCGCGCCCACAATGAACAGGCGATGGCGCATGCGGCCATCGCCTATGCGAAAGCGCACATGCGCCGGCGCATGCTGGCCGTCACCACTTCCATCGGTCCCGGCGCCACCAACCTGCTGACGGCGGCTGCGCTGGCGCACGTCAACCGCTTGCCCGTCCTGCTCCTGCCCGGCGACGTCTTCGTCTCGCGCGCGCCCGACCCGGTGCTGCAGCAGCTGGAAGACGGCACGGATGGCAGCGTGTCGGTCAACGATGCGTTCAAGCCTTTATCGCGCTATTTCGACCGCATCGTCTATCCGGAACAGCTACTGACGGCCTTGCCGCGCGCGATTGCCGCCTTGACGGACCCGGCCGCCTGCGGCCCCGTCACCTTATCGTTGCCGCAAGACGTGCAGACGATGGCGTATGACTACCCGGAAGCATTCTTTGCGCCGAGGACCGTGCGTTTCCGCGCCGTGCCGCCCGTCGAGCAGGAACTGGAAGAGGCGGCCGCCTTGCTGCAAGCGGCGAAGCAGCCGCTGATCGTCGCCGGCGGCGGCGTGCTGTACGGCCAGGCCGGCGCCGCCTTGCAGGCGTTTGCCGAACGGCACGGCATTCCCGTGGCGGAAACCCAGGCCGGCAAGAGCAGCTTGCCGTGGGACCACCCGTTGCAGCTGGGCGCCATCGGCGTCACCGGTTCGCCCGCCGCCAACGCGCTGGCGGCGGACGCGGACGTGGTGCTGGCCGTCGGCACGCGCCTGCAGGATTTCACGACCGGGTCGAACTCCCTGTTTGCGCAGGCGCAACTGCTCAGCCTGAACGTCAACGCTTTCGATGCGCTGAAACGCCGGGGCC